>NZ_JBLZWV010000037.1:0-339625 GCF_056098905.1 Pseudomonas sp. TSO6
GCCCCAGGGTATCAGCATCACGGCTGTAATCGTGGGGCCGCTCTGCGGCCCTATCGCGACACAAGGCCGCTCCCACAAACAGCTCGCTCGGACATTGCTACCTTTTAGCCACGCACACCCAGCATCCCGCGCTCGACGATGAAATCAATCACCGCCTGCAACCCCTCACCCTTCTTCAGGTTGCTGAAGGTCCACGGCCGCTGCGGGCGCATGCGCTGGGTGTCGCGCTCCATCACTTCCAACGAAGCCCCTACATAAGGGGCCAGGTCGGTCTTGTTGATGACCAGGAAGTCCGACTTGGTAATGCCTGGGCCGCCCTTGCGCGGGATCTTCTCGCCTTCGGCCACGTCGATCACGTAGATGGTCAGGTCGGCAAGCTCCGGGCTGAACGTGGCGCTGAGGTTGTCACCGCCGCTTTCGACGAAGATCACCTCCAGGTTGCCAAACTTGCGCGCCAGCGCCTCGACGGCCGCCAGGTTCATCGAGGCGTCTTCGCGGATCGCCGTATGCGGGCAGCCGCCGGTTTCCACGCCCACAATGCGCTCGGGCTCCAGGGCGCCGGCCTCGGTGAGGATGCGCTGGTCTTCCTTGGTGTAGATGTCGTTGGTAACCACGGCGATCTGATAGTGGTCGCGCATGGCCTTGCACAGCGCTTCCAGCAGTGCAGTCTTGCCAGAGCCGACCGGGCCGCCGACACCGACGCGCAGGGGTTGTTGATAGCTTTGCATGAAGGCAGTCCTCAGGAACGGAACAAACGGGTGTATTGGGTTTCGTGACGTGATGACGCAATGGCCAGCAATGGCAGGCCGCCACCGATCTGGTCGTCGCCCAGGGCCAATGCCTGGTCGAGGGCCGCGGGCAAGCCGGTGCTCAGGTCGCGCAGCAAGGTCTGGGCAGCCTGCTGGCCGAAAGGCACCAGCTTGACCCCGGCCATGACCGCGCCCTCCAACCAGGCAAAGGCATAGCCAAGGGCCAGCTGGCGCAGCGGAATTGCCCAGTGCACTGCCAACCAGGCCATACCGCCCAGCTGAGTCAGTTCAAGGCTGGCGCGCCAGGCCGGGGCCTGGCCCAGTTGCCAGCCATCAAGCAGCCGCGCAAACGCCGCGCCACGTTGTTGCTCTTCAAGGCGCAGCTCGGTGGTCTCGCGGTTGGCCAGCAGGAAGCGGCTCCAGTGGGCGAACGTCTCGGCATTTTCGGTCTGGCAAGCGTGGTACAGGCGCGCTAGCAGCGGCCAGTCGAGGCAGGCCAGGGTGTCGTCGACCTGCTCGCGCTGCCAGGCAGCGAAACCGTCCACGCCTTTTACCCAGCCCGCCTCCACCGCCCACTCCAGGCCCTGCGAGTAGGTGAACCCCCCCACCGGCAGGCCGGGGCTGGCCAGCTGCAGCAGGCGCAGCAACGCCATGTCGCTGTTCATCAACCGGCCAGCACCAGCGCGGCGCTGGCCAGCAAGCCGCCGCCAAAGGCCTTCTGCAGGCCACTGTGACGGCGCAACAGGCAACCGACCGCAAAGCCCGCCGCCAGCAGCAGGCCGCTGACCGCGACAAAGCCGGCGCTGAATTGCCAGAACGCACTTGGCGTGGCTTCTACGCCATGGGCCCAGCCATGGAACAGGGCGAACACCGGCATGGCCATGGCCAACAGCAACTGCCGGCTCGGCAACAATACCGCCCCGCCAGCCACCAGCAGCGACAGGGCGATCAAGGTTTCCATGCCCAGCACGTCGCCAAACAGGTGGCCACACACTGCCCCGCCAAACATCGCCGCCAGGGTTGCCAGGGGCAGTGTCAGGCTGCGCCCGGTCAATGCAGCGAGTACGCCTGTGCCCAGCAGCATCAGCAGGTGGTCCAGGCCGGTCAGCGGGTGCAGCAGGCCGTCCTGCAGCGGGTTGCTGTCATGGCCAGGGTGGGCGAAGGCTGGCAGGGCCAGCATCAGCAGAAACAGGGCGAACGTCTTTTTCATAGATTGCTCCGAGGCAGTTCAGGAATGGGCAGGCAGGCGCACGAACGGGTGATCGTGGCCGTGGGCATGGCTGTGGCCGTGCGGTGCGCTCTGGTACGCCCCCGCTTCAGGCTCGAATGGTGCCTGTTCCGCTTCTACCG
The DNA here is from genome assembly GCF_056098905.1 of Pseudomonas sp. TSO6. Classification (NCBI taxonomy): domain Bacteria; kingdom Pseudomonadati; phylum Pseudomonadota; class Gammaproteobacteria; order Pseudomonadales; family Pseudomonadaceae; genus Pseudomonas; species Pseudomonas sp. TSO6. Next base: position 2,100 of record NZ_JBLZWV010000037.1, read on the forward strand.
TCAGGCCCAGGCCACGCAGCATGTCGTCCAGCACATGGTCATGCTGGAAGCGCAACAGGCCAGGCTCGATCTGCAGCGGCACGTGGCGGTTACCCAGGTGATAGGCCGCGCGGGCCAGCAGGTGCGGATCGGCGCAGCGCACCGTCGACACGGCCTCGGGCGCCGCCAGTACGCGAATCAGCTGGCTGCCTTCGGCATCGGCAAGCAGTTCACCGCCACGCAACAGGTGGCCGCGCTCGAGCATAAGCCCGGCTTCGCGCCCATCGTCCAGGGTTACCCGCAGGCGGCTCTTGATGCGGCTGTCCACGTCCAGGGTGACGGTGCCGCTTACAGCAAGCGTGCCGGTGTCGGTGATACGGCGGTTCAAGACAATCATGGGTGCTCCTTTAAAACAGGAAGTAACGCTGGGCCAGCGGCAGTTCGCTGGCAGGCTCGCATACCAGCAATTCGCCATCGGCGCGCACCTGGTAGGTCTGCGCATCAACCTCGATCAGCGGTTGCAGGGTGTTGTGGACCATGTCCGGCTTGCGCACCCGGCGGCAGCCGTTGACTACGCCAATCAAGCTGCGCAGGTTCAGCTCTTCGGCCAGGCCACGGTCCATTGCCGCCTGAGGCAGGAAGGTCATGCGCGTGGCATGTCGCGCGGCACCGAGGGCGCCGAACATCGGCCGGTAGTGCACCGGCTGCGGCGTGGGGATGGAGCCGTTGATGTCGCCCATGGGCGCGGTGACGATCATGCCGCCTTTGATCACCAGGGCCGGCTTGACCGCGAAGAACGCCGGCGACCACAGCACCAGGTCGGCCAGCTTGCCCGGCTCTACCGAGCCCACCTCGTGGCCGATGCCGTGGGTCAGCGCCGGGTTGATGGTGTACTTGGCGATGTAGCGCTTGACCCGGAAGTTATCGCTGTAGGCCGTGTCTGGCGCCAAAGGCCCACGGCGCAGCTTCATCTGGTGGGCAACCTGCCAGGTGCGCAGCACCACTTCGCCAACCCGGCCCATGGCCTGGGAATCAGACGAGGTCATGGCAAAGGCGCCCATGTCGTGAAGTATGTCCTCGGCAGCAATGGTTTCGCGGCGGATGCGCGATTCGGCAAAGGCCACGTCCTCGGCGATGCTCGGGTCCAGGTGGTGGCAGACCATGAGCATGTCCAGGTGCTCGTCCACGGTGTTTACCGTGTACGGCAGGGTCGGGTTGGTCGAAGATGGCAGCACGTTGGCCTGCCCCGCAGCGCGGATGATGTCCGGCGCGTGACCACCACCGGCACCTTCGGTGTGGAAGGTATGGATGGTGCGGTCGCCGATGGCCGCCAGGGTGTCTTCGATACAACCGGACTCGTTGAGGGTGTCGGTATGGATCGCTACCTGGATGTCCATTTCCTCGGCCACGCCCAGGCAGCAGTCGATAGCCGCCGGGGTCGAGCCCCAGTCCTCATGCAGCTTCAGGCCCACCGCACCGGCCGCTATCTGCTCACGCAGCGCGTCTGGCCGCGAGGCATTGCCCTTGCCCAGCAGACCGATGTTGATCGGCAGGCTGTCGGCGGCCTGCAGCATGCGCGCCAGGTACCAAGGGCCGGGCGTGCAGGTGGTGGCATTGGTGCCGGTGGCCGGCCCGGTGCCGCCGCCGATAAAGGTCGTGACGCCGCTATTCAGGGCCTCATCCACCTGCTGCGGGCAGATGAAGTGGATATGCGAGTCGACACCGCCGGCGGTGACGATCTTGCCCTCGGCCGCAATCACTTCGGTGCCGGGGCCCACCGGTACGTTGACGCCCGGCTGCACATCCGGGTTGCCGGCCTTGCCGATCACCGCGATTCGCCCGTGCTTGATGCCGATGTCGGCCTTGACGATACCCCAGTGGTCGATGATCAGGGCGTTGGTCAGCACCAGGTCCATGGCCTCGGCGGCCAGCATCTGGCCCTGCCCCATGCCGTCGCGGATGACCTTGCCACCGCCAAACTTCACCTCTTCGCCGTAAACGGTGTAGTCCTTCTCCACCTCTACCCACAACGCTGTGTCGGCCAGCCGCACACGGTCGCCCACGGTGGGCCCGAACATATCGGCATAGGCCTGACGGGAAATACGGCTCATACCCTGCCCTCCAGCGGGCCCATCACCTTGCCCTGGAAGCCATAGACTTCACGCTTGCCGGCGTAGGCCACCAGCTGCACAGTGCGCGCCTGGCCCGGCTCGAAACGCACGGCGGTGCCGGCCGGGATATCCAGGCGAAAGCCCAGGGTTGGCGCACGGTCGAACACCAGCGCGTCGTTGACTTCGTAGAAGTGGTAGTGCGAGCCGACCTGCACCGGCCGGTCGCCGTGGTTGGCCACACTGACACTGACCGTTTCGCGGCCACTGTTCAGCTCGATATCGCCAGCGGCGACCTGGATTTCACCTGGGATCATGCGGGGCTCCTGGGCTGTTTCAGACGATGGGGTCATGCACGGTCACAAGCTTGGTGCCATCCGGGAAGGTCGCTTCGACCTGCACGTCGTGGAGCATCTCGGCGATGCCGGGCATCACCTGCTCGCGGGTCAGCACTTCGCGCCCCTGGCTCATCAGTTCGGCAACGGTGCGGCCATCGCGGGCGCCTTCCAGTACGGCAGCACTGATCAGCGCCACGGCCTCCGGGTAATTGAGCTTAAGGCCACGGGCCAGGCGCCGTTCCGCCAGCAATGCGGCAGTGAACAGCAGCAGTTTGTCTTTCTCTCTTGGGGTCAGCTCCATGGCGCTCTCTCAGGTAGCCCAGATACGCGGTGGGCAGGCTGGCAGGCCGAGGACGGCCGGGCGCAGCACATGCCACAGGCGTTGCAGGGTGCGTTGCAGGTGTTGGTTGTCATGGTCAAGCACACGGATAACCAGCAACGACCCCAGCAGGGTCGCGCCGGCCGGGTTGGCCAGTTCGTCGAGCAGTGGACGTACCTGCTCCAGCACCGCCTGGTCGGCCGGTGCCGCACAAAACGTCGCAAGCAGCGGGTGGCCGCCAAGCTTGTCCAGGCGCCCGCCTTCGATACGCAGGCGTTCATGCAGGCCGACTTCGTCGGGTAATTGGATGTGCAAACGACTGTCCAGAGCGCCCTGCTCGAAACGCTCGTTCATCACAGGGCGCCCCAGGCACAGGGTTTCCCAGGCCAGCAAGCGCGCCCCGGGTTCGAGGGTGAAACGGCTGTGCAGGCTGGCGCGGGCGCCGGAAAAGAAGATGCTGTCTTGCGGCAGCCATTCCAGGGTGCTGCCGGCGGCCAGCTGAAAACGTTGGGTCAGCCGCGCGGTGGGGCCGATGCTGCGGTAGAACTTGCTGGCACCGGGCATGGTCAGCAGCGCATGGCTGCCGGGTTCCAGATGGATATCCAGGTCAAGGCGGTCGCCGGCGACGATGCCACCCGGCGGGTGCAGTACATAGACATGGCACGGTGCACCTTCCGGGTAGAAAGGCCGCTGCACCAAAAGAGGTCCGAAATGCCTACGCGCACCAAGGCGGGTCACATCCTCGCGCCTGACAAAGCGCAACTGCAGGTGGGCGCTCCAGCCTGCATCGTCTTGTTGTTGTTCGATCTGCTCCGCGAGCGACATCCTGCGGCCCCTGAAATCCGTGGCCTGCTGGCCGTTTAGAGGGTCCGGCGCGGGCAGCAGCTAGCACGCGCGGCCTGACCACTCGATCAAATTCGCAGGCTGGATATAGCAGGTTGCGGGCCAACTCCGCAGGTGAAGGCAAATGAAACTTTCGCCAGGGCCGCTCTGGCATCGGGCATACGAGGGGATGGCGCACAAAGCGGGGGCGGAGGTTGGCCCTGTTTCGGTGCCGGCAGAAGTGCAAAAGGGGCCGCAACGCGGCCCCAAAACATCAAACCTCAGTAATCGAAACGGTCGACCGCACGCCTACGTTCGTTGTCGTCACGCCGGTCATAGATGGCTGTGGTCTGGATGTTGACATGGTGCGCCAGCTTCTGGGCAATCGACAGGTCATGCTCTTCGATCACCCGGGTGATGAACGCCCGGCGGAAGTCGTGCGGCATGATTTTCACCCCCACTTGCGCACCGCGCTGGCGGGCAATGTAGTAAATCGCATGCTTGGTGATACGCGCCCGGGTAATGTGGCTACCGCGGCGGATGCGGTTGAACAGGAACAAGTCGTCTTCTGCCCCGGGTGGCAGGTCCTGACGGCGCAAGTCCAGCCACGCCTGCAGCTTTTCAAACGCCCATGGCGGGGCGTACTTGATCAGTTGGTGGTTGCCCTTGCCCACCACCTGCAGGCTACGGGCCTCGAAATCGACCTGGGCCAGGTCGATGTCCACCGACTCCGACTTGCGCATGCCGGTGCCGTACAGCAAGGCGATGATCGCCGCGTCGCGTACCCCCTGCGGCCGCGGGTCGGATGCGCACACATCCATCAGTTCGCGAATCAGGCTGCGGCGCAGGTTGCGCCCTGGCGGCAGGCGGCTGCCAGTGGCCGGTTTAACCTCGCGAATGCGCAACAGCTGCTCATGGTCGATCAGGCCCTGGCGCCAAGCCTCGTTCATCACCCCGCGAATGGCGTTGACGTACAGCGACGAGCTGTTGGGCGCGTAACCGTCGGCACGCAGGGCCGACACCAAGGCGATCACGTGGCCGGGCTCTAGCCGATGCCAGGGCACGTCGACGACATTGCAGTCGACAAAGCCCAGCCGGTCGGCGGCGTCCTGAAGGATGTAGCGCATGGTTTGCTGGCTGGATGGGGCCAGACGGGCCATGTACTGCAGCAGCGGATTTTTTGAGAGATCGGACAAAAGGTGAATCCTGTAGCGAAGCGGTCGCCGGCAGCGAACCGGCAAACGCTCAAGCGAGTCAAAACGACCTGCGAACAAGTCCCAATGACCGGCAAGCGCGCATGCCATCAGGACCCTGAACGGTGCCATCACCTTGATATTCAAGAGCTTTGCAACTGGCACGGTTCGTAATCTTACCCCAATTGAAGCCTACCGAACGAACCGAGGATCGCCCATGGCAAGTGCAACCCATCGTTCCTGTTGTAGCTGTAGCCCAGACAGGCGGCATGCCCGGCTGACGCGGTCATTTGTGGGAGCGGCCTTGTGTCGCGATAGGGCCGCAAAGCGGCCCCGCAATCTGTGCATCCTCGCTGAAATCGTGGGGCTGCCTTGCAGCCCTATCGCGACACAAGGCCGCTCCCACAAAGGGCAGCGCGAGACAGGGATTGCTAGAGGATGGCTGCCGGCCACCATGTCGGAAACATCTGCTGCACGCGGGGTTCGGCAAAGCGTTCGTCTATCAATACCAGCACGCCCCGATCCTGGTCACCACGGATAACCCGGCCCGCCGCCTGGATCACCTTGCGCACGCCAGGGTACAGGTAGGCGTAATCGAAGCCCGCCCCAAACTGCTGCCCCAGCCGCTGTTTGAACTGTTCGTTGACCGGGTTGACCTGCGGCAAACCCAAGGTGGCGACAAACGCGCCGATCAACCGGGTACCTGGTAAATCCACGCCTTCGCCGAACGCACCGCCCAATACGGCGAAGCCCACGCCTTTGCCATCGGCGACAAAGCGGTCAAGAAACCCTTGGCGGGCCGCCTCGTCCATTCCCGGTTCCTGGGCCCACAGCGGAATCTGCCCATGCCGCTCGGCCAGCAGACCAGCCACTTGCTGCAGGTATTCGAAGCTGCTGAAGAACGCCAGGTAGTTGCCCGGCATGCGCTCGTACTGTTGGGCAATCAGCTCGACGATCGGCGCCAGGGAGGCGTGGCGCTGCTGGTAACGGGTGGACACCTGGCTGGCAATCCGTACCTCCAGCTGCTCTGCGCGAAACGGCGCAGCCACTTCCAGCCACGCGGTATCGGCCGGCATGCCCAGCAAGTCGCTGTAGAAATGCCGCGGGCTCAACGTGGCGGAAAACAGTGTCACGCTGCGGGCCGCCTGCATGCGCGGGGCCAACAGGCGTGCCGGGGTGACATTGCGCAGGCACAGAGTAGCCAGCCGACGCTTGCGCGGGCCCTGACGCTGGCTGATGTCGAACAGAAAGTGCTCATCGAACAGCTCGGCAACCCGGCTGAACTGCAAGGCCTGGAAGAAGAACTGCAACACCTGCGGGTCCATTTGCGCAGGCGTCTGGTTGATCTGCTCCTGAATCAGCCCGATGCATTGCTGAAGGGCGCGCAGCAGGCCGTCTGGCAGCGACTCGCTGGCTTGATAAGGCGCGCGCTGTTCTTTATAGAGGGCGTTCCACTGCCGGTTAAGGCGGTCCAGCGCACTGACCAGCCCAGGCGGTTTGCTCTGACGCAGGGCCAGCAGCTGCCCTTGGTCAAGGGTGGCGCTGTACATGCTGCGCCCACGCTCGACAAGATTATGCGCTTCGTCCACCAGTACTGCCACGCGCCACTGGTTGAGCTGAGTGAGGCCGAACAGCAAGGCATGCGCATCGAAGTAGTAGTTGTAGTCAGCGACCAGCACGTCGACCCAGCGCGCCATCTCCTGCCCCAGGTAATACGGGCAAACCTGATGCGCCAAGGCCACTTCGCGCAGGTTGGCACGGTCAAGCAAAGGCAGTGCTGCCGCAGCCTCACGCGCTGCCGGCAAACGGTCGTAGAAGCCTGCGGCCAGTGGGCAGGATTCACCATGACAGGCCTTGTCGGGGTACTCACAGGCCTTGTCGCGGGCGATCAACTCCAGGGTGCGCAAGGCAGGTTGTGGCGTGGCATCGGTGATCTGGCTCATGGCATCGAGGGCCAGCGCCCGGCCCGGGGTCTTGGCAGTGAGAAAGAACAGCTTGTCCAGGTGCTGCGGCACCATGGCTTTGAGCAGCGGGAACAAGGTACCGAGGGTCTTGCCAATGCCGGTGCTGGCCTGGGCCATCAGGCAACGCCCGGTACTTACCGCCTTGTACAAGGTTTCGGCCAGCTGCCGTTGGCCCTGGCGGAACTGTGGATAGGGGAAGCTCAGCGCCTGAAGCCCTTGGTCACGCTCGGCCAGACGCCGTTGCTGGAATTGGGCCCAGCCCAGAAAGCGCTGGCACTGGGTTTCGAAGAAGGCCCGCAATTCAGCAGCGGTGTAGTGCTCACTGAACAGCGTCTGGTCATCGCTGTCCACGTCCAGGTACACCAGCGCCACCTCGATGGCTGGCAATTGCCGTGCCTGGCACATCAACCAGCCATAGACCTTGGCCTGGGCCCAGTGCAACTGGCGGTGATTGGCCGGCTGACGCGCCAGATCGCCACGGTGCGTCTTGATCTCTTCCAGGCGATTGCTGCCAGGGTCATAACCATCGGCGCGGCCTCGCACCCTGAGGGTTTCGAACTGGCCTTCAAGGGTGATTTCCGACTCGTAGCCCGCAGCACGCCGTGCCACTACCCGCTGATGCCCTTCGATGCCCTCCTGGGCGGTGGGCGACGGCGTAAAGCGCAGGTCCAGGTCGCCGACCTTGGCGCTGAACTCGCACAAGGCACGCACCGCCACGCTGTAGCTCAAGGCGTTTCGCTCCAGCGCACATGGCACACCGCAACGGGCAGGCCGTGTTGCCTGCAGAACTCAAGCCAGCGCAGCTGGTTGTCCTGCAAGCGGTCACCGGGCCCCTTGACCTCGACCATGCGGTAACGGCCCTGCTCGGGCCAGAACTGGATCAGGTCGGGCATGCCGGCGCGGTTGCTGCGAATGTCCTGCAACAAGCGCAGGAAGCACTGTTTCAGCTGGGCAGCCGGCAAGCACGCCAAGGCCTGTTCCAGCAGTTCCTCGCTGAGCATGGACCAGAACACGAACGGCGACTGCAGGCCCTGTTTGCCCTTGTAGCACTCGAGAATCGCCTGACGATGGCTGCCATCGTCGAGCCGCCCCAGGCAGAGATCGAAGAGCGCACTGCGCCGCTGCTGGAAGTCACTGTCGTGCAGGTCCTGTGGCGCGGCCTGGAACGGGTTGAAGAATGCGCCAGGCACAGGGGCGAAGATGGCCTCCCAGCACAACAGGCCAAACAGGCTGTTGAACAGCGTGTTCTCCACGTAATGCGCCTGGCCGCCCTCTTGCGCCAGGTGTTGACGCACAGCTTCCTCCACACCCAACGCAGCGTACTCGCGGGGCAGCTCGAGCTCAATCAGCTCCAGCGGTGTGGCACGCTGGCGCCGCTGTGGCGGGCCGCCGAGCTTGCGCGCCAGGCGTGGCAGCATCCGTTCCAGTGCCTGCACTTCCAGCGCGTTGGCCGGTGCCGCCGCGAGCTGTAGTGCCAGCGCATGGGCCTGGGGCCACTGCTCAGTGCGCTCAAGCACCCGCACCTGGCGAATGCGTGCCTGGGCATGGCTGCACTGGCCGTACACTGCCATGGCCTGGTCCCACTCCCCCAGGCGCTCGCATTGCTGGCCCAGGGCGAACTGCAGGCGCGCATGGCGGCGGGCCAGCCACGGGTTGTCACTGTGCAGGCCCTGCAGGGTACCCAGGATCGACACGGGTTCGTCGCCCTGCTCCAGCCGCTCGGCGCACTGGTGCAAGGCCATGGCCAGGTCGACTTCGGCACGTTGCTGCAGGGCTCGCGAGCCCGTGCTGAATGGCACCTGCTCGTAACGCAACACACCGAGGTCGGCGAGGACGAACTCTGACCAGTCCTGGTACAGGTTGCCGAAGAACAACAGGCGCATGCGGTCGCACAAAGGTTGCAGGCACCACTGGAGGATGCGCACCTCGCTGTCGGGAAACCATTCGGCCAGTGACCGGGCCACCAGCCCCAGCGGATGCAGCTGTGCCAACAGCTCATGCTTGGCGGCACGCGGGCGGCTCAGTTGCCGGGCGAAGCAGCGGGCCAGTTCATCTTTGCGTAGCAAGGCGAACAGCTGTTCCAGGCCCAGTTGCTCGGGTTCCCGCACCCAGCCGAGTTTCTGCAAAGGCTGCAGCGCCAGCGCCGTATCGCCGATTTCGGCGTAGTCGAGCCGGTCGCTGCGAAACAACTCCCCTTTGCGCATGACCATGCGCACCATCAAGGCCTGGGTTGGCGCTTGCAGTTGGTTGAAGGCACGGATGAAGGCCAGTTCCTGGTCATCGAGCAGGTCCTGGTAGCGCTGTTCGACCCACAGCACTACCTGGCGGAAGTTATGCAGGTAGTAGAACGGGTCGTCGACGGAATGGGCGATCACTGGCGGAGTTCAGGTTGCGGTAACAGGCACTGTTTATACATACAGATAACCATGCCTGACAAGAGCCGTGGGTCGCGTCACGATCAACGATCCGCTTGGGGCGCAAAGCGCCCCCAGGATTTATGCCTGTTCAGTCGCTCCAGTCATCTCCCCTGCTTCGTCCTTGGCACTGCCAATCGGCGCCTGCAGCAACAGGAAGTACGCCACCGCCGAGCACAACGCCACCACCGCACTGATCATGAACGCCGTGGTGAACGAGCCCGAGTACTGGATGCTGAAGCCAGTAGCGATCGGCGCCACGGAGCCGGCAATGTAGCCGCCGAAGTTCTGAATCGAGCCAAACGAGGCCACGCGCGGGCTGTCGACGATGGTATTGACGATCATCCAGGCAGTGGCACTGGCCATGTTGATGCTGAACAGTGCCAGGCACAGCAGTATGACGCAGCCTGTCAGGCCGGTGACGAACGACAGTGGCAAGGTGAACAGCGCCGCCAGCACCAGGCCGGTAATGACGCTGAACTTGCGGCTGCCCAGCACAGTCATGCCACGCTTCACCAGCCGGTCGCAGAAGCGCCCGGCAACGATTGTACCCGCCGCACCAAAGCCGTAGGCCAGCGACACGACCCAGGCGGTCTTGTACAGGTCCAGGCCGTGTTCACGCTCGAAGTAGCCCGGCAACCAGGTCAGGTGCAGCCACAGCATGTAGATCACACCCATGAAACCCAACACCGCACCCCAGGTGCTGCGGTGCTTGAACAGGTCCAGCCAGCCGGCGAAGTACGAAGCCTTCGGCGTTTGTACCGGGGCCACAGGCGCCTTGTGTTCCGCTGGCAGCGGCTTGCCTTCGGCCTCCAGTTCCGCCAGGTAACGCGCCTTGCTCTTGTAGAACGTCAGCCAGCACACCGCCAGCACCACACCGATCACGCCGGTAATGATGAACATGCCACGCCAGCCGAAGTTGACCATGAACAACGTCAGCAATGGCGGCGCAAGGCACGGGCCGAGGCAGGTCGACGACCACACCACGCCGGTCGGCGTGCCGCGCTCATTGGCATCGAACCACTCCGACAGGGCCTTGGCCGCCGACGGGAACATGGGCGCCTCGCCAATGCCCAGCAACACCCGCAGGCCCATGAAACCGGCAAAGCTGTTGACCATGCCAAACGCCGCCTGGGCCACCGACCAGCCCAGCAGCGAGGCGCCGAGAGCGACCTTGCTGCCCAGGCGGTCGATGATCATGCCCATTGGCAACTGGGCAAAGGCGTAGGCAATGGAAAACGCCGACAACAGGATGCCCATCTGCGACGGGCTGATCATCATGTCTTTCTGGATGGAGGTGTTGGCGATCGACAGCGCACTACGGTCCAGGTAGTTGACGATGCCGATCAGCAGCAGGAACACAACGGTGATGCGCTGGTACTTCTTCATAGGGTTCATGTGTCGACCTTTATTATTATTGTTCCCGCGCTGTCAGCGCTTTGGCGATCCATCGATGTTCCTGCGCCTCTCCATTGCGCAGCGTGTCGCTCAAGGCTGGCGGGCGGTAGCTGCAACCTCCAGCAGGCCACGCCGGCCGAGGTTGTCGATCAACGCGCGCAGGCCAAACGCCCACTGCGGTGCCTGGTCGCTGGTGGTCACGCGGTTGCACAGGGTACCCAGTTGCGGGTTGCTGATGGTCACCACATCACCCGGCTTGTGGGTAAAGCCATTGCCCGGCTGGTCACGGTCCTGCTTGGGGGCGAACAGGGTGCCGAGGAAGAGCACCATGCCGTCGGGGTACTGATGGTTTTCGTTGAGGGTTTGCTGCACCAGGTCTTGCGGGTCGCGGCTGATCTGGCGCATGGAACTGCGGCCAGCCAGGATGAAACCGTCCTCGCCCTCAACCCGCAGGTCCACTTCGGCGTAGCGCACATCGTCAAGGCCGAAGCTTTCGTCAAACAGCCGCAGCAGCGGGCCCAGTGCGGTGGAGGCATTGTTGTCCTTGGCCTTGGACAGCAGCAAGGCGCTACGCCCTTCGAAGTCGCGCAGGTTGACGTCGTTGCCGAGCATGGCGCCCTTGATGCTGCCATCGCTGGACACTGCCAGCACCACTTCCGGCTCAGGGTTGTTCCAGCTGGACTTGGGGTGGATGCCGATATCGGCACCGTGGCCAACCGCCGACAGCGGCTGGGCCTTGGTGAACACCTCGGCATCCGGGCCAATGCCCACTTCCAGGTATTGCGACCACAGGCCCTGCTCCACCAGCACCTTGCGCAGCGCTTCGGCCTGCGCCGAGCCGGGCACGATCTGCGACAGGTCTGCGCCGATGCGGCTGGCCAGGGTGTCACGGATGGCATCGGCCTTGGCCGGGTCGCCCTTGGCCTGCTCTTCCACCACACGTTCCAGCAGGCTGGTGGCGAAGGTTACGCCAGCGGCCTTCACCGCCTGCAAGTCGATAGGCGCCAGCAGCCATGGCTGACGCGGGTCGCGCTGGGCGGGGTCGCTGTTGTCCAGCAACACCGATAGCGCCACCAGCGGTTCGGCCAGCGGCAAGGCGCGCAGGTAGGCGACCGGGTCGGCCACTTCAAGCAGGGCTGAGACAGTCGCCACGTAGGTGCTGATGTCGTAGACCGCGCCGGCTTTCACCAGCACCACCGCCGGCCCCTGGTCCGCCAGCCACACCCGCCCTACCCAGCTGCCGCTGTCGAACACACTGGCATCCTGGCTCAGCGGCAGCGGTTGATTGGCGTTCGATCGATCAGTCATCTGTGTACCCTTACTGTGCATCATTGGGAAAGTGCCGGCAGTTGCAGTTGGCCGGCCAGGCGATCAAGGTCAGCCAGCAGCTGTGGCGAGAGGCTCACGCCCTGCTGCAGGGCCTGGCGGCGCAGGGCAAGGCCAGCCTGCCCAGGCAAGCGCACCGGGCGCGCAGGGTCGAGCGGGCGGCTGGCGAGTACCAGTCGGCCCAGGAAACTGGTTTCATCGGTGAACGCTTCCAGGCCGCCGAAGAAGCGCGGGTCGATGACCACGGCAGTGGCCGAGGCGCCCCACTGCTCAGGGGCATCCTTGCGCCCATGGCCGGCCAGCCCGGACGTCAGGGCTTCGACCAGCAGCGCCAGGGCAAAGCCTTTGTGGCCAAAGGCCTGGCCGCCGAGGGGCAGGATGCTGCCTTGCGGGCGGGTAAAGAAATCGACCGGGTCGTCGCTCAGCTGCCCGTCATTGCTCACCAGTACCGGGTGCGGCAGGCGGCTGCCGGCATCGCGGCACTGGCCAACCAGCCCAAGGGTAATGGTCGACATGCTCACGTCCAGCAGGATCGGCTCGCCTTGGGTCGGGATACCGGCAGCAATCGGGTTGGGGGTGTAGATCGGGTCGATGCCACCGTGGGCGCAGACCAGCCCCACCGAGGGGTCCGATGAATACACCATGGCCACCAGGCCCTGGTCGGTATAGGGCTTGAGATAGGCGGCCAGGCAGCCAATGTGCGAAGCACGGCGTACCACCGCAATGCCGATGCCCTGCGCAGTCGCACCTTTTGCCGCGCATTCCAGGGCACGGCTGACGCAGTAAGGCCCCAGCAGGTAATGGCCATCGAACACGCTGGCGATGCCACTGTCCGACACCTGCTCCAGTGCTTGTGCACGGGCCTTGACCTTGCCTTCCTGCATGCCACCGATGTAGCGGCTGACCAGGTTCAGGCCGTGGGTACGGTGCCCGAGCAGTTCACCTTCGAGCAGAACCCGGGTCACCACCTGGGCGACTTCGGTATCGGCACCGGCTTTTTCGAACAATTGCTCGACAAAGGTGGTGAGCGCTTGCACGTTGTGATGTGTGGCTTGAGTCATCGTTGTTATCTCGTAAGCGGGACGGGAGCGGTCAATCAGGTCACGGCGCCGATCTGCCAAGGCACGAACTCGTTCTGCCCGTATCCGTGCTGTTCGCTTTTGCTGCGTTCCCCGGAAGCAATGCGCAGCATCTGTTCGAAGATGTACGCGCCACGCTCCTCGATGCTGGTGGAGCCATCGGCAATACCGCCGCAATTGACGTCCATGTCCTCTTCCTGGTGTTCGAACACCCGGTTGTTGGTCGCCAGCTTGATCGACGGTGCCGGGGCACAGCCGTAAGCCGAACCACGCCCGGTGGTGAAGGCGATCAGGTTGGCCCCGCCAGCCACCTGGCCAGTGGCCGAGACCGGGTCGTAACCAGGAGTGTCCATGAACACCAGGCCCTGGGCACGCACGGTCTCGGCGTACTGGTACACATCGACCAGGTTGCTGGAGCCCGCCTTGGCCACTGCGCCCAGGGACTTCTCGAGGATGGTGGTCAGGCCCCCGGCTTTATTGCCGGCCGAAGGGTTGTTGTTCAGCTCGGCGTTCATGCGCTGGCAGTAGTCTTCCCACCAGCGGATACGCGCCACCAGCTTTTCGCCCACCTCACGGCTGACCGCGCGGCGTGTCAGCAAGTGCTCGGCGCCGTAGATTTCCGGGGTTTCGGACAGGATGGCGGTACCACCGGCCGCCACCAGGCGATCCACGGCGTTGCCCAGTGCCGGGTTGGCGGTAATACCGGAGTAGCCATCAGAGCCGCCACATTGCAGGCCGACCACCAGATGCCGTGCGCTGACCGGTTGGCGTTGGACATGGTTGGCCTCGGCCAGCAGGCTCTTGACCTGCTCGATGCCGGCAGCGATGGTTTTCGACGTGCCACCGATGCCCTGGATGGTGAAGGTGCGCAGCTGCGCACTGGCTTGCAACCCCTGGGTTTCCAGCAGGCTTTCGATCTGGTTGGTTTCGCAGCCCAGGCCAATGATCAGTACGGCAGCAAAGTTGGGGTGCACGGCGTACCCGGCAAGGGTGCGGCGCAGCAAGCCAAGGGCTTCGCCGCTGGGGTCTACTGCGCAGCCGGCACCGTGGGTCAGGGCGACCACACCGTCGATATTCGGGTAGTCGGCCAGTGCCTCGGGGTGGATGTCACGGCGGAAATGGTCGGCCACAGCCCTGGCGACGGTCGCCGAGCAGTTCACCGAGGTGAGAATGCCGATGTAATTACGGGTGGCAACCCGCCCATCGGCGCGCACGATGCCCTGGAACTGCGCTTCGCTGCCAGGCTGGCTGCGCGTGTCGACACCAAAGGCATAGTCACGGGCGAAATCGCCCATTTGCACGTTGTGCACATGCACGTGATCGCCGGCATTGATGGCCTGCGAGGCAAAACCGATGATTTGCCCGTAACGGCGTAGCGGCCGGCCCTGCTCCACGCGTTCGGTCGCGAGCTTGTGGCCCGAAGGAATCGGCTGGCGCACGGTAATCGCCTCGGCATCCAGGTGCAGGCCTTGCGGCAAGGCCTGGCGGGCGATAAGCACGTTGTCCAGCGGGTTGAGGCGGATGACGGCAAGGTCACCGGACTTGGCAATCAGTTGCATGGGACCTCTCAGGGCGGTGCGGCGGGCTTCTTGTTATGGCTGTTGCCACTGTAAGAAGCCTTGCGCAGCATTCCCAATGAGATGATCCGATCAAGCGATAACCAGACGTTATCGCAAGAGGAATTCGACGCGTGATCTTCAATCGCCTGCAAGACCGACAGGGCCGCTGCGCAGCCCATCGCCGGCAAGCCAGCTCCCACAGGGACCGCACCACCCGGAAGGCCTCGCAATACCTGTGGGAGCTGGCTTGCCTGCGATGGGCTGGGAAGCGGCCCCGCGTTTTCTAACTTTGCACTGTCCTGCGACGCTGCGCACCCTCCAGCAAAATCTCGACAAACGCCCGGGCCGAAGCGCTCAGCGGTTCATCCTTGCGGGTGACCACGCCATACTCCAGCGCGGGTACATGCAAGGGGCTGCGCAGCTCCTTGAACTGCCCGCTGGCCAGCTGCGCGGCAACCATCGAACGCGGCAACATGGCAATCATCGGCGCCGATTGCAGCAGCTGCAGGAACATCGGCATGGAGATGGTCTCGACGCTGTCGACGGGCGTGGCAATACCGGCCACCCGGAACGCCTGTTCCAGGCGGTTGCGGATCGGCGTGCCCACCGGGTACAGCACCCACGGCCAGTCGCCCAGCGCCGACAGTGGCGGGCTTTCCAGCTGGTTGAGCGGGTGCTCGCTGTTGACCACCAGGCTGAACGGTTCGGGTTCGAGGGGCTGGAAGTCGAACAGCTGGCTGAAGCGCTCTTCGGTGAAGCGGCCAATCATGATGTCGAGCTTGTTCTGCTCCAGCATGGTCAGCAGGTGATCACTGGAATGCTCCACCACTTCGATCGACAGCAGTGGGCTGCGCGCCTTGATCGCGGCAATGGCCTGCGGCAGTACAAGCGCAGTGGCGGCAAAGATGCCGCCGACGCGGATAAAACCGTGCCCGCCGTTGCGCAGGCGGTTGACCTGGTCGACGAATTGCTGCGACTCGGCCAACGCACCCTGGGCATAACGCACCACGTATTCACCCAACTCGGTGGGCGGCATGCTGCGTGGCAGGCGCTCGAACAGGGCAAAGCCGAACTGCTCTTCGAGATCGCGCAGCATCTTGCTCAGGGCCGGCTGGCTGAGGTTCATGCGCGTGGCGGTTGCGTGCATGTTGCGGGTGCGCGCCAGGGTGTCGATCAGCACCAGGTGCTTGTAGCGGATCCAGTTGCAAAAGCTGGAATGGGTCAGGTCCGGCGACATCGGCAGCAGGCCTCAGGCAGGTGAAAAGGCAGGGTTATTGCGCCCGCAGGTAGCGCAGCAAGATATCCAGGGCAACCGAGTTGGGCCGCGAGCGCAGGGTCAGCACGCCCAGGTTGGCCATGGTCAGCGGCAGCTCTACCGGCAGGATGGCAACCATGCCATAGCGGGCATAATGCTCGGCCACGTCATTGGGTACCACCGCAATCATTTCGGAGGCTTCGAGCATGGCGGTGGTGGCCAGGATCGAGGCGGTTTCAACGATGTCCAGTGACTGCACCATGCCTCCGGCCTGCAGCGCACTTTCGACGCGGCGGCGCATCGGGCTGCCGATGGGGTGCAGGATCCAGGTCAGGGCCACCAGGTCACTCAATTGCAACCCGACAGCCGCCGCCAGAGGGTGCCCGGCGCGGGCAATCACGCGCATCTGCTCACCGCCTTCAAACAGCTCGATGTTAAGGTCCTGGCTGTCGCTCTGGTCTGGCAGGCGGCCCACGACCATGTCGAAATCGCCGCGCAGCAACGCGGGCAGCAAGGTATCGCTGGTGCCCACTTCCAGCGAGATACGCACCTTGGGTTGGTCGCGCTTGTAGGCCAGTACCGCCTTGGTCAGCACACCCGGCACCGGGCCCATGACGCTGCCCACCCGCACCAGGCCCGAGGCCCCGCGGGCCAGTTCGGCGATTTGCGCCTGGGCATGCTCGAACTCATGCAGCGCGCTCTGTGCATAGCGGATCATCACCTCACCGTAGAGCGTTGCTTGCATGCCGCGCGGCAAGCGCTCGAACAAACGCACGCCAAGGCGTTCCTCAAGCTGCTGCAGCAACAGGCTGGCCGCCGGTTGCGTGGTGTGCATCGCCGCAGCGGCGCGGCGCAGGTTGCCGAACTCGCCCAGCGCATTGAGCAGCGTGATCTGGCGGCTGGAGATTCTCAATGCACCAAGGCTGGCAGGCGCCTGGGTTGGGTCGATTGGCAAGCGAGACATATCGAATCCGGTATCGCTGATTAAGAATTGGCGATTATGCCTGTATCGCTCGACAACCTACAGTCAGGTCTCCCAGCGCTTGAGCAGAACAAGAGTCGACCATGAGCATACGTATTACCCACCTGAGCGTTCGCGACATTCGTTTTCCTACTTCGCTGTCGCTGGATGGCTCCGACGCCATGAACAGCGCCCCCGACTATTCGGCAGCCTACGTGGTGCTGCACACCGACGCCGAGGGCCTTGAAGGCCACGGCCTGACGTTCACCATTGGCCGCGGCAACGAGATCTGCGCGGCAGCGGTGCAGTCACTGGCCCCCCTGATCGTCGGCCTCAGCCTCGAAGAGATTACCGCCGACATGGGCGGTTTCTGGCACCGTTTTACCGTCAGCGACAGCCAACTGCGCTGGCTGGGCCCGGAGAAAGGCGTGATCCACCTGGCCACTGCGGCCATCATCAACGCGGTGTGGGACCTGTGGGCCAAGCGCGAAGGCAAACCGGTGTGGAAACTGCTGGCCGACATGACGCCCGAGCAACTGGTGCGCTGCCTGGACTTCAGCTACGTCACAGACGTGCTCACCCCCGAGGAAGCCATTGCCCTGCTCCGCCGCCAGGCCCCAGGCAAGGCCCAGCGTGAGGCGCAGATGCTGCGCGAAGGCTACCCCGGCTATACCACCGCGCCAGGCTGGTTGGGTTACAGCGAAGAAAAGATGCGTAAGCTGGCCCGCGAGGCCGTGGAAGATGGCTGGACCCACATCAAGCAGAAGATCGGCGCCGACCTGGAAGAAGACATCCGCCGCGCCAGCATCCTGCGCGACGAAATTGGCTGGGAGCGCACCCTGATGATGGATGCCAACCAGGTGTGGGGCGTGGAGGAGTCGGTTGCCAACATGCGCCGCCTGGCCGCCTTCGAACCGCTGTGGATCGAAGAGCCGACCAGCCCGGACGACATCCTCGGCCACGCCACCATTCGCCAACGCATCGCGCCGATTGGTGTCGCCACCGGTGAACACTGCCACAACCGGGTCATGTTCAAGCAGATGTTCCAGGCCGGTGCGCTGGATTTTTGCCAGCTGGATGCCGCCCGCCTGGGTGGCCTGAACGAGGTGCTGATCGTGCTGCTGATGGCGGCCAAGTACGACGTGCCGGTGTGCCCGCACGGCGGCGGCGTCGGGCTGTGCGAATATGTGCAGAACATCGCCCTGTTCGACTACATCGCCGTGTCTGCCTCGCTGCACAACCGGGTACTGGAGTACGTCGACCACCTGCATGAGCACTTCATCGACCCGGTGGTCATCCGCCGTGGGCGCTACATGCCACCGCAACGCCCGGGCTACAGCATAGAAATGCATGCCGAGACCCTGGAGCGCTACCAGTACCCCAATGGCGCGGTGTGGCTCGATATCAACCGTTCCTGATCCACAAGCCTGGGTGTGCCTCCACAGGGGCACACCACCAGCACTTTTCTCGGGGAAAAAAACAATGACAACCCTCACCCGTGCAGCGGCTTCGGCCCCTGCCGCCACCACCGAGCAGCGCCTGAACGGCCTGCTGCTGCGCAAATTGATGCCACTGCTCATCGTCGTCTACGTGATGAGCTTTCTTGACCGCACCAACATCGCCCTGGCAAAAGCCAGCATGGGTATCGACCTGGGCCTGTCAGCAGCGGCCTATGGCCTGGGGGCCGGCCTGTTCTTCCTGACCTATGCGCTGGCCGAAGTGCCCAGCAACCTGATCATGCACCGGGTGGGCGCGCGTTTCTGGATTACCCGCATCATGATCACCTGGGGCCTGCTCTCGGCGGGCATGGCCTTCGTCCAGGGAGAAACATCTTTCTACATCATGCGCCTGCTGCTGGGGGTGGCCGAAGCGGGCTTGTTCCCCGGGGTGATGCTGTACCTCACCTACTGGTTCGACCGCGAACAGCGCGCCCGCGCCACGGGTTACTTCCTGCTGGGCGTGTGCCTGGCCAACATCCTCAGCGGCCCGCTGGGCGGTGCACTGCTGGAAATGGACGGCGTACTGGGCTGGCATGGCTGGCAGTGGCTGTTCGTGCTCGAAGGCCTGCCTGCCGTGGCCCTGGCCTATGTGGTGTGGAAGAAGCTGCCCGATGGCCCGGCTTCGGCGCCCTGGCTGTCGGCCGCCGACGCCCAGGACATCGAACGCCGCCTGGCCGCCGAGCGGGCTGCCGCGCCACAGCAGAACAAACTGGGGCAGATGTTCCGCGACCGGCAGATCTGGCTGGCAATCGCGGTGTACTTCGTGCACCAGATCACCATCTACACGGTGATTTTCTTCCTGCCGGGTATCATCGGCACTTACGCTGCGCTATCACCCTTCCAGATAGGCCTGCTGACTGCCGTGCCGTGGATTGCGGCTGCCATCGGTGCTGCCACCTTCCCGCGCCTGGCCACCTCGCCACGCCGTTGCCGCACCCTGCTGTTCTGCGGTTTGCTGACCATGGCGACCGGGTTGCTGCTGGCGTCGCTGGCCAACACGTTCATCGGCCTGATCGGGTTTTCACTGACCGCCCTGATGCTGTTCGTGGTGCAGTCGATCCTGTTTGTGTTCCCGTCCAGCCGGCTTAGTGGCAACGCCCTGGCGGCGGGCCTTGCGTTTGTCACCACCTGCGGCCTGCTGGGTGGCTTCGTCGGGCCGTCGGTGATGGGCCTGATCGAGCAGGCCACCGGCAGCACCCGCAACGGCTTGTGGATCATTGCCGCATTGCTGGTGCTGGCAGCGGTGCTCAGCACCCGCTTGCGCCAGGGGCAAGAGCAGGCATAGTCAGCGTGAAACGCTGGCAGGTCGCCCGCAGCGCGGCTCCAGTGCCTGCGCCAGGCGCTCCACCGCCTGTTGCAAGTCATCTGGCTGGTCGCCCAGCCAGACCAGTGCCATGCACTGCTGGTAACGCCCCTGCAGGCTGAACTGCCTGCCCGGCAGTGCATGCAAGGCGGAACCTGCCAGCGCCGCAACGATGCAATCCCACCGCAACGGTTGGCGAAAACGCACCCACAGCATGCGCCCCCCCTGGGGCGTCTGCATCGCCACCTGCTGACCGAACTGCAACGCCAGCGCGCGTACCAGATATTGCGTGCGCCTTTCCAGCTCGGTACGCAGCTCTACCAGGTGTATCTCGATCTGCCTTTTACCCAACATCAGGGCAAGCGCTTGCAGGCGCAGCGGGGCAAGCCGAAAGGCCCGTTCGGCAAATGCCTTGGCCAATGCCGCGTCATGGCTTAGCACATAGGCGTAAGGTGCCTCGGCCCCCACTGCGGTCTCGAATGCCCCCAATACCAACAGCGAGCGAGGGTCGACCCAGTCGCGCAAACGCGTGCGTGGCGGCCCGCTGTAACAATGTTCACTGTCCAGGTCGTTTTCCAGCAACCATACAGGGTGCTGGCCCAGTAGCTGACCAAGCTGCTGCTGATAGTGCGGCGACACCAGCCGCCCTTGCGGCATGCCCAGGCAAGACGGCATGACCAGCATGCACACCGGCTCGGCGCCCAGCAACCGGGCCAAGGCCCGCAGGTTCGGGTTGCCGCGGCTATCTGCAGGTACTTCCAGCACCCGCATGCCGGCACGTGCCAAAGCGTGCAGCACCTGCCAGCAACAGGGCGACTGCACCAGCACCGTTCCGCCCTGCAAAGCAAGCCCCGCGAGCACTGTATCCAGCAACGCTTGCACATCAGGGGCCAGTTGAACGTCCTCGGCACGCCAGTACAGGCTGGAGGAACGGGTATAAGACTCAGCCACGGCATTGCGCAGACGGGTGTCGCCGAGTGTTTCCCACGGTGCAACACCGCTGGCGCGCTGACGGGCCAAGCGCCGCTCGTGGCCTAGCAGCATACGCTCCAGCAATGGTTGCACCGGCAAAGGTGACTGCGGGTGCATGGGCGCTGCCGCTGCCTTGGCAGCGACCTGAGCGTAATAGCCGGACCTTGGCAGACACTGGACGCGGCCCTCTTCCTCCAGCAGGTTGTAGGCACTCTGCACGGTAGCCAATGAAACCCGCAGCCGCCGGGACAGTGCACGCAGCGACGGCAACTTGCAGGGGCCACCGCCTGAGGCCTGCTCGATCAACGCTTCCAGGTAGCGATACACCTTGCGATAGGCGAACTCGCCAGGAACCGCTTGCCCCATCAAGGCAACGCCGCTGGGCCACGGCGGCGCCCCGACGACGGCCTTGGCAGCAGCCTGAGGTGCACGTCGCGGCGGGCCAGGTGGCTCTGCAAGCGCCAGGCCGTCAGCGGCATGCGCCCTTCATAGATCGCCCGCAACTGCCCCAGCGGCAGGCCACTGGTATTCACCAGCCAGTCCCTCACCGCGTCGGGGCACGGTTTGCCTTGCAAGGCCCGGTGCAGGTACGGCAGCGCTACCAGCATGTCGGCATGCCGGCACTGCAGAAAACGCTCCAGCTTCTTCCCCTGCCGGGCGAACGGGCTGAACAGCAGGCACACCAGTTGGGTCTGGTTGATACCGTAGGCTTTACCCAGCGGTAGCGTATTTACATCGCGAGGCTTGCTGTCGGCCGAATGGTCTGCCAGCCGCAGCGCCGGGCGAGCAGCCGGCAGCTCAAGGCTGCGTGCACGCAGCTCGTGCAATTGTGCCGGCGCGTACGGGTCGACGAATGCCGACAACGACCAGGCATCGTCGGTCGTTTCGAGTCCACCACCCAGCATCGCGTCAAGTTGCTGCCCTTCGAGCAGCTGCGGCAGCAGGTCATCCATGGCAATCACCCGCAACGGATCCTCCTCCGTGACAGCGCACTGTGTCGGCTTCGCCAGGCTGCCCGGAGAGACTTCGATAACAGCCTGCAACCGGCTCAGCCCGTGGGCCAGCGTCGCCAGGCACTGATGCAATACATGCGGGCCGCGCTCCCCTGCCAGGCGCAGGCTACGCCGGGCCCAGGCCAGGTATCGGCGCCGCTGGCGCACGGGAATGGCGGTGATCAAGACGTCGGCCGGTGTCGGTGCCTGCAGTGCACAACACACGGCATCCGCCAGCTCCAGATGCAGGCGGCTACCCAGCAGGGCTTCGGGCCTGGCATCGACCATGTGACCAAACATCAGCATGGCGTTCCTCGCCAACAGCCCACGTTCGGGCGCAGCCGAAGGCCGACGGCTGAAGGGCACCACGTCGCGCCCTTCGATCATCTGCAACTGAACCCGCGGGTCATCCTGCATGAACAGGGCACTGAAACTGCGCTCGTGGCCTTCGAGCGTATCGCTGGCGGCCACCGGCAGGCTGACCACCAGCACCCGCAACTGAAAGGTTACCGGCGCACGCAGGGCGATGCTCAGTTGCGCCGCACGCAGCATGGCCAGCAGCCGGGCACTGCGGCAATCGCCGCCCTGCAGCACCAGCACGCGGAACGTACCGATGCACTCCAGCCCACCTGCCGCCACCAGCAATCGCTGTATCAGCAATTGCAAGGATGCCCGCTGCGCCTGCGACATTTGGCTCAACAAGCGCTCGAGCACTTGCTGGTAAATATAATGCATTGCCTGATCGTGAATAGCCGTCACGAAATCACCTCATCAACTTCATGCAGCCAACGCGTGCTGAATCTTGTGTTCAAGTTTCAGTACGTCCTGTGCTTACCCCGAAGAAACTTCCTACAATCAAATTGAAGTAATGACGTAATGCATCACTGTCGCCAGACCATCGAAAAAACATCAATACCGCGACGGCCAGTCGCTACCACACACAGCTCATCCTCAGGCATAGCCAGGCTCATTCCACGCTCCTTGCGCCAACTATCATGGGGCTATTATCGGGGGATGCAGAGCGAATAGAAGATACAGATCGAGGTAAAAAAACCATTCAGCAAGATTGCAGAGACACACTGAACCTCTCGCTGGAAGCGTTCAAGGCTGAATAGTTGGCGGAATATTTCCACACAATCACAGGCCATTGCCTCATATGTAGTCCGCGCCTGACTTTAATGTAGGAATGGTCTTTTTATTGGGACTGAAATAATTCTGCTCGCCCACAAAAAACCCGGGACTCTGCCCGGGTTCGTCGGCATTGCAAACCGCTGTCAGTGTTGGGCCATGTCCAGCACCACTCGCCCACCGCACGGGCATTGGTCCATGTAACGATGTGCCTCCACCACCTGCTCGAACGGGTACACCTTGATGATCTGCGGTGTCAGCAGCTGGTCAGCAGTGAACTGGTTGATGTCGCGCAAGGCACGCTGCAGCGCCACCTGATCCTGGCTGATGCCAAGTTCCGGTTTGCCGGTGAAGTTACCGATGCAATGCACGTAGAACTGGATATTCTTCTGGAAGGCTGCACAGGCCGGGAAAGGTGTCTGGTTACCGCCCTGCAGGCCATACAACACCAGGCTGCCACGCGGCGCCAGCACATCGCCCAGCAGCGACATCTGCGGGCCGCCCATACCATCCAGGACCATGTCCACGCCGCGGCCATCGGTGTACTTGCCAACCTGCAGTAACAGGTCCTGCTCCTCGGTGACAATCACCTTGTCGGCACCCAGGCCCAGCAGGTACTCACGCTGCTCAGCCTCTTTGGTAGCCGCGAACACTTTCAGCCCCAAGGCCTTACCCAATTGCACGAAGGCGGGGCCGGCACAATGGCTGGCATCGGTCACCAGCGCGGTCTGCCCGGCCTTGGCACGGGCCAGGTCAACATAGGCAAAATAGGCGATCAGCAAGGGCGTGTAGTGCACGCTGGCCTCGATCGGGGTGAGCACATCCGGGTAGCGGGTAATGGCCGTACGCGGCAGCACGATGACATCCCCGTACACCGGGTGGTCATTGGCACTGGTGGCCGGGAAGCTGGCGACCCGGTCGCCCACCGCAATGTCCTCGACCCCTTCACCGACCGCAGTCACCACCCCGGCCATTTCATGGCCGATGCCCGCCGGCAGGCGTGCCTGAGACGGCGCCAGGTTCTGGCGCCAAAGCACGTCATACCAACTGACGCCAATCGCCTCGACGCGGATCTGTACCTCGTCGGCAGCGGGTGACGGTTCGGCCTGCTCCTCGCAACGGAGCACATCGGCAGCGCCGAACTTGTGGAAACGGATCATGCGGGACATCGCATACCTCGCCTTTGTGAACCTCTAATTACCACTGACTTTATCCGGGCTTTGGCGGTTAGACCATCAGTGGTCATTAATAGTCGACATGCTTGTCATCGATTGGGCACCTGACTTTCCCTGCAATTGGTCCCCCTAAACTCGTGCAGGGTAACAGCCTTTGGCCGTAAGATTCACCCCTGCCCCACTTTAGGCGAAGCGCACCGATGAATCGAAACGACCTGCGTCGTGTAGACCTCAACCTGCTGATCGTGTTTGAAACGCTGATGCATGAGCGCAGTGTGACCCGCGCCGCGGAAAAACTGTTCCTCGGCCAGCCGGCCATCAGCGCGGCCCTGTCGCGCCTGCGCAACCTGTTCGACGACCCGCTGTTCGTGCGCACCGGCCGCAGCATGGAACCG
The DNA here is from genome assembly GCF_056098905.1 of Pseudomonas sp. TSO6. Lineage (NCBI taxonomy): Bacteria > Pseudomonadati > Pseudomonadota > Gammaproteobacteria > Pseudomonadales > Pseudomonadaceae > Pseudomonas > Pseudomonas sp. TSO6. Next base: position 26,279 of record NZ_JBLZWV010000037.1, read on the forward strand.
TCCGCACGGGCCCACGAGATCTTCGCCCTGCTGTCGCCAGCACTGGATTCGATTTCCACTGCGGTCAGCCGCGCCGCCGAGTTCGACCCCGCCACCAGCAATGCGGTGTTCCGCATCGGCCTGTCGGACGACGCCGAGTTCGCCCTGCTGCCCCAGTTGCTCAAGCGTATCCGCGCCGAAGCACCGGGCATTGTGCTGGTGGTGCGGCGGGTCAACTACCTGCTGATGCCAACCCTGCTGGCCTCGGGGGAAATTTCGGTGGGGGTCAGCTACACCAGCGACCTGCCGGCCAACGCCAAGCGCAAGGTGCTGCGCCGCAGCATGCCGAAGCTACTGCGCGCCGACAGCGTACCCGGCGGTATCACCCTGGACGACTTCTGCGCGCGGCCGCATGCGCTGGTGTCGTTTGCCGGCGACCTGTCCGGCTTCATCGACGAAGCCCTGGAAGAACTCGGCCGCAAGCGCCACGTGGTGCTGGCGGTGCCGCAGTTCAACGGGCTGGGGAGCTTGCTGGCGGGGACGGATATCGTGGCCACTGTGCCGGACTACACCGCCGATGTGCTGACTGCTGCGGGCGGGCTGCGGGCCGAAGACTTGCCGATACCCGTGCGCAGTTTCGAACTGCACATGGCCTGGCGCGGGGCGCAGGACAACGACCCGGCGGAGCGGTGGTTGCGGTCGCGGATACAGATGTTCTTTGGGGACCCCGATAGCCTCTGACCGAGTTCCACTGAGAACCAATAATGCTTCAAAAACATAGACTTAGAGCAAATCATCGTCCGTTTCCGTCCATCGGAATCCACTCAATTCCAGCTTGACTGGGGGTATCTTTGGGGGACACCAAGCCCAAACTGAAAAAGATACCCCCACACCATGTCCCCCGAAAAACCGCCACCCTTCCGCCAGAAACTCAGCGATGCATTCATTCGGTCGTTGACCACATCAGGCAAGTACGCCGATGGCGACGTGCCGGGTCTCTATCTACAAGTGCGTGCCTCGCTCAAGCCTGGCAAATCTCCCTCCCGGCACTGGCGACTGAAGTACCGTCTTCGCGGCAAGGAAAACGTGTTCGTGATCGGCAGGTATCCGGATGTGGGCTTGAAAGAAGCCCGCGAGCTCGCCCGGGCAGCGCGCAATAGCGTGGCCAATCACATCGACCCACTCAAAGCCAAAAAAGCCAAGATTGAGGCGCAATGGCTAAATGAGTCACGTACGTTCGCCTACGTCGCTGAGGAGTGGATGAAGTTCAAATCCGCCGACCTGGTCAGCAAATCCGTCGCAGGATTTCGCGGCGCACTGCAGAACCACATTTTACCCGCTATCGGCGAGCGGCCCGTCAGCGAAATCAAACTCGAGCACATCACCGCGATCATTACCGAGTTGCGATACAAGCGAATCATGGCGATGGCGAGGCGTGTGCGGACGATCATTCGCTCCATCCTCGGCTTTGCCGAAGGACGTGGCTGGGTCGAGCGAAACGTGGCCCTGAGCAACACTGAAGAACTCAAGATCCGTCACGTGGTGACGAGCAACCCGGCCATTGAGCGGCCTGCTGATCTGGGCAAGTTTCTGCTGCGCCTCGATGACCTGAACCTTGGCAGCGTGGCCTATGCGATGCGCCTACTGGTGCTATTACCGGTTCGGCCGGGTGAGCTTGTGAAGATGCGCTGGGAGGATGTCGATCTGATCGGCGCCGATTGGCGATATGTGGTCAGCAAGACCAAACATCTGGACAAGAGCAAGCATATCGTGCCGCTCCCAGAGCAAGCGCTAGTCCTACTGCGCGAGCTGCACAAAGATCGGGTGGTTGATGATGCCGGTCACGGCTGGGTGTTCGGATCGCCTGTCTATCCAGGCCGGTCAATCGATGCGACGTCCATCCTCAAGTCGCTGCAAAAAGTCTGGCCTGAGTACGCAATCACCGCTCACGGCTTTCGGGCTACCTACCGCACGATCGCTCATGAGCATTTGGGCATCGATCCAATTGTACTGGAGCTGTCGCTATCGCACCGGATGCCAGGTGCGCTGGGAGCAGTTTACGCACGCGCTCAGCTCTTGAGTCAGCGCCGGGAAGCCGCGCAACTGTGGGCGAATTACTTAGATCAGCTTCGGAACAATACAAAGCTAGCGCTTGCAGATTAATCGCCGCCCCCTGAATTGAAGCCCAACGGTAACGGCCCCAGTCGTCTTTCTTCCCGTAACACGCCAAACGAATTTAGCGGAGTATGCGGGATTCGAACTCAACAGCACAGCTCCAAAAGTCAAAATTTTTACTGATAAAAATCAATATCTTATGAAAATAAGTTCGAATGCAGCGTAGTCATTCGAAGTGTATTTCCACTCCCGACCACCGGCATCCAAAAACCGACGCCCGGCCGCTCTAGAGCAGCCTATTTGGGGTAGTTTGAATACTGCCATAGTCTTCTAGCTTCCGCCCAGTTCCGCCTGTTTCCAGACTGCGGGTGGGGGACCAACTGGAGGACCGGTTTTATAGATCGGAGGCCACCACCATGCCCAAGCTCACCGCGAAACTCGTAGAAAATCTCAAGGATTATGGCAAGTACGATGATGGCGATGGCCTGCGCCTTGTCATTCGAAAGTCTGGAAAAGCTTGGGTGCTGCGTTACCAGCTTGCAGGCAAGCGCAAGGAAATCGGCTTGGGCCCCTACCCTCACTATGGGTTGAAGGAGGCACGCTCCCGCGCCGACATTCATCGAGCATTGATCCGTGAGGGTATCGACCCTTTGACACATAAGGCTGATGCACTCAAGCAAGCTGAAGCTGCGCTGATTGCCCGGGAGAAGAATCTTGAAAACACCTTCCGCGCTTGCGCAGTGGACTACATCGAAGCCCATAGAGCGGGCTGGAAAAACGCAAAACACGCGCAACAATGGGTCAACACCCTCACTACTTACGCATTCCCCTTTATCGGAGAAAAGCCAGTCGACGAAGTTGAAACAGACGATATCCTGAAGATCCTTATTCCAATATGGACCGCTAAACCTGAGACGGCGGCCAGGGTCAGAAACCGGCTGGAGCTAGTTCTCGATGCCGCCAAAGCACGCCGGCTGCGGACGGGTGAAAATTCCGCTCGCTGGCGAGGTCATCTAGACAAACTTCTTCCTAGAAGAAGGCTGGCAGACCGTGGCAACCATTCCGCTCTACCTTGGCCGCAATTACCGGAATTCATGGCAGAACTTGAGCATTCCACTGACCTAAGTTCAACTGCAGTGAAGCTAACCGTGTTGTGCGCACTGCGCACAAGCGAAGTGATAGGCGGGCACTGGGAAGAAATTGATCTGGACGAAGAAATTTGGACTATTCCGGCCGCCCGAATGAAAGCTGGGCGCCAGCATCGAGTACCGTTATCCGAAGCCGCCATTCGTACACTCAGATGTCTGAAGGCGGAAAGCAAAAGCGGATTGATTTTCCCGGGTCGAAGCGTTGATCGACCGCTCTCGAACATGGCAATGCTACAAAAAATACGCGGTATGGATGAGAAATCCTTAGCCAACAACGGGCCAGGCTGGCGCAACGAAGCCGGTGAAGTCATCACCATGCATGGCTTCCGATCAAGCTTTAGAGACTGGGCCGCCGAGACAACCAACTTTGCCAACATCGTCCCAGAAATGGCTTTGGCGCATAAAATCACTAATGCGGCTGAAGCAGCGTATCGAAGAGGCGATCTGCTGGAAAAACGGAAACAGCTGATGGAGGAATGGGCTCGCTATGCACTGTCAGGCTGCAAAACAACCTGACAGAATTTAGGTGCTGGCTGAAGGAATTTCATAATGGCAACGAGACTCACATCCGCCTTCCGAGCCGTTGAAATTCAAGGCTTCTCAGCAATCCCTGAAACATGGATAGCCTTGATTCGACAATGGCCCCTTACTTTTTAGGTGCATTTAAGCGCTGGCTTGCCCGCACCTGCTCCAACAGCTGATCCACACCGCCCATCAGGAAGCAGAGTGATGCCTCGTCGACCAATCTGCCTTCGCTAATCTTACCGCCCGAACTGCCAATCACAATCTGCGGATACTGCACCAGCCGAGCCTGGATAGCCCACAATGTTTCATTCAACTGCTGATGTGCCCGCCCCCCCCCCCGTAAACGCAGGCGAGGCAGTAAATGTCAGCACCCCGCGACCAGTGAGCACAGAATGACCATGGGGCCGCGAAAGCCAGTCGAGAGCATTCTTCAGTACTCCCGACATGCCGTGATTGTATTCTGGAGAGCCGATCACCAGACCATCGCTACGGGCCACTGCCTCACGCAAGGCCAGCACCTCCAGCGGCGCGCTCACACCATCGGCGTCCTCGTTGTACGGGGGAAGCGAACCCAGCTCGAACAGTTCCAGGCAAACAGCCTCCGGCAAGCACTCCGCCAACGTGCGCAGCACTGCGGTATGGGTCGATTGTGCCCGTAAACTACCTGACAGCCCCACTAGTTTGACTTTCATACTCATGAGGCTCGAGCCTCTATTCCCTGCATAAATACTGCTGCCTTGGCGACCTTGTTGGAAATGTTGCGCCAGGCATGGCGGGGGCATCGTTCACCGACAGAGGTGATCATGCAGGCTGCTGGTGATGGTAGGATCTACGCCTGCGGCTCTTCCATCGGCGAGCCATGAAGCCAGGAGTGCTCGATGACTCACGTCTGGATGACATCCAAGCTTGCCAGCTTGGCCATATGCGTAGGAGGGTTGATGTCAAGTTCTGACCAAGTGGCTTCAACAGAAGCCACAGAAAAACGCATGTTCCGAACCGAAGATATTGCCAGAGTAAAAGACCTCGGCGAGTTGGCCGTTTCTCCCAACGGGACAACCCTAATTTTCCGAGTAACAGAACTGAACCGTGATGGCGATCAGCGGGAGAGCGCGCTCTGGGAGATGAATCTGAAAGAACGACGTACTTCCCAACTTTTCCCTGATCAGCATGATGACAGCATGCCTGCCTGGTCGCCTGATGGTTCGAAGTTGGCGTTCCTGCGAGCCGATGAGCGCGCAGCGCAGCTTCATGTTCTGGATTTGAAACGAGGCATGCTCTGTTCACTGACCGATCTGGAGAACGGCGTTGACGACTATCGATGGTCTCCTGATGGTAAAAGTATTGCCCTCACATCAGCGGTAGCCATCGCGCAGGCGCCTGTGTCACCCCCTGGCGTCAGGATAATCACACGAGCCGATTTTCGATCTGAAGAAATGCGGAGCGGCACCGCCGCTCTGTCACAGATTTGGGTGGTGGCAGTCGGCTCTCCGTGCGGCATACAAGCCCCTAGGCAGCTGACGCACGCGTCTGTAGCAGCCAAGTTAGCATTCTGGGCTGTCGATAGCCTCTCTATCCTGTTCACTACGAACGATACGATGGAAGCTTATTACGGTGCAGGCACGACTACTTTGCGCAGTGTTGCCCTAGTTGATGGCCAGCAGAGCGTGGTCAGGCCCTTGAGGATGCCGGGAACCAGCGCAGACATGGAAATGGCTCCACAGCTCTACCTCAGCCCCAACGGTTCAAAGATCGCCTTTACGATGGGCAATCCAGAAGCCCCGGCGGACTTCGCTCAGGACGACGTATTCGTAATGGATATGGTTACTGGCGAAACTACCAACATGACCACTGGCTATGACCGTGAGGTGGGTGGTGATGGATTGATGTGGCTGGACGAGCGTCGGCTGATCAGTATCAACAACGACGCGGGTAACGCCAATTTGATCGAGCTGGATATCCTGGCTCAGACGGTTATCCCACTATGGAGTGGACGCCACGTAGTACAGAGTTTTCATCTAGCTCAGGAAAGCAAACGACTGATTGCTGTTGCCTCAAGCTTCGTAAACCCGCCAGAGCTCTATGAAGTTGTTGATGGCACCGGCATGCAGATCTCCGAGGTCAATCGGCACATTCGAAATGAGTTACTGCTCACTGCACCTGAAGAAATCACATACGAAGGCCCAGGCGGCGAAACGATTCATGGCTACCTGCATCAGCCACCGATGCTCGCCGCCTCGCATAGTTATCCCTTGATCGTATGGGCGCACGGCGGGCCATATAGCTGGTGGAGCAGCGCTTTTGACGGAGATATCCAGGCCATGGCGGCGGCTGGCTACTTCGTCCTGTACGTGAACCCGCGGGGCAGCATGTCATACGGCCAAGCTTTTGCCGGCAGCCTCGCCGGAAAGTGGCCGGGACTTGAGTATGATGACACGATGGCGGGAGTGGATTACGTGCTAGCCCGCGATGAGATCGATGCCGAAAAGATTGGCATCGCAGGTGGTTCGGCAGGCGCGATCTTGACGGATTGGGCCATAACCCACACGAACAGATTCGGCGCTGCCGTTTCGATCAGTAGCGTAGCGGATAATTCGCTCTATTGGTTCCTGGGCGATCAGCCTGACATGGCAGACAGCGATAAATATCCCTGGCTGGATGAAAGGGATAAGGCTCTGTCGCCGATAACTCATGGGCTCGACGTCTCGACGCCCACGCTTTTCATGAGTGGAACCAGAGACTATCGAACGCCTTCATCCGTAGGCAGCGAGTTGATGTTCAAGCTACTCAAGCACCTGAGAGTGCCCACTGCTCTGATTCAATTCGAGGGTGCCGGGCACGTTATTAGAGGGAGTGACGACGCACGCCACCGTGGTCTCAGCATTCACTACCTGCTGCGCTGGATGGATCTGCACCTGAAAGGAAGAGCAGCCCCGGAGTTTCAGGTACTTCCCAAAGGTTAGTGCGTCATCAGGGGCGTTAAGAATTTGATCTGTACAACGCGAGAGCTCGATCGGTGTAATGAATGGGCTAGACCTCTCCAGCACAAATGGGCGCAATCGGCGGCCTACGCCACGGTGAAGCTGAGTGACCTGCAGGGCGGCCGCAGGTTCTGAAATCGCGGCCGCACCCGCTGAGCATGCGCCTGGAGAAACTGTCCAAGTCCATCGGCATCAGCTCTGGGCTGTTCGAGTACGTCGACAACCCGCGCTTTTCCGTGATGCGGGTCGTCAAAAGCCTGAACCGCCGTCTTTGGCCGTGTAGACAACGGTCGAGGTAATGAGTAACACCGCACACCGGCTGGCCTGCCCCCGTGCCACCGGCTGGTTGCCACCGAGCAGTTCGTTCGGGGCTCAAGGCGCCTGAATTAATGGATCAAGCCAACTAGCACCTGAGCCAGGTTACTGCGAGGCCGTTCCACGTTCTGGCAAAGCATTACATTGGGAGACTTCCTACCCACTCCCACCCACCCGAACCAATCCCTTGCCGCTATAGCTGCGCGACTGTAAGCCTCTCAAATGAACTGCCAGTTGCTCGAACGGCACCCTATTGAAACTGTCCTGCGCCCACTGCCCCCGCCCTAGCGCTGCGAACATGCGCTCGCCAGCATCGACCAGTTCTTCCCAGGTACGCGCATCGCCATATGGGTGCGACGCTCCAAGCGCCACCTCGTGCAACGACAACGCGCGCGTGAACGGCGCAATCGGCGAGGCCGCCAGCCGATCCTGCACGCACACCAGATGCCCGCTGGTACGCAGTGCCGGCGTCAGCCAGCCCGCATGCTGGGCGTTGACCATGTCGATCACCGCGTCGAAGCGTTCGGGCGCTTGCCAAGGTGCATCTAGCGGGCCTGGCAGGCATTCGCTTACCCCTAACGCCTTCAGCCGCTGCACATGCCGCGGGTTGCTCAGGGCGAAGACTCGCAAGCCGCGTCGCACGGCCAGCTGGATCAGATGATGAGCCACCGAACCACCGGCTCCGCCGACCAGCAGGGTCTGGCAGGCGGCGGGCAACTTCTCCAGTGCCAACCAGGCCGTAAGCCCTGGACACGGCAGGCCGGCAGCGTCTTCCCAACTGACATCGGCCGGGATGCGCAGCACCGCGCGTGCCTTCACCGGCGTGTGTTCAGCAAAGCTGCCATGACGCGCCAGGTCCTGGTGGTAGGCGACACGCTGGCCGATCCAGGCCGGCGACACTCCGTTGCCTACGGCGACCACCACCCCGGCGCCATCGACACCCGGAACATGCCCGGGCTGCCAGTTCACCAGGCCGCCACCCAGCACCTTCCAATCGACTGGATTGAGGCCGATGACCACATTGCGGATCAGCACGTCGCCCGCTTCCGGTTGCGGCAGGAGGCAGTCGATCAGTTGCAGTGCGGCTGGGTCGGCGCTGCCATGCCAAGTGAATGCACGGTGTGTCGTTGCCAACGTCATGAGTGGTAGGCTCCCTCAGAATAGGTCAGCTCATAGCTGTGGCTGTAGATTTCGAGGATATTGCCGAACGGGTCTTCCATATAGACCATTCGATAAGGTTTCTCGCCGGGGAAGTATCCGCGCACCGGCATGCGCTGCTTACCACCCGCTGCGACGATCCTGGCGGCTAGGCCCTCGACATCGGGATCCTGCACGCAGAAGTGAAAGACCCCGGTCTTCCAGTATTCGAAGTTGTTCTCTGGGCGCTGCGCATTGCGGAACTCGAAGATTTCCACCCCAACGCGATCGCCGGTGGACAGGTGGGCAATGCGGAACGAGCCCCAGCCTGCGCCGAACACGTCCGTGCACATCACACCGATCGCGCTTTCATCTTCGCTGATGGTGGTCGGAGGCATGATCAGGTACCAACCAAGCACCTCCGTGTAGAATTTCACGGCGCCATCCAGGTCGGTTACCGACAGGCCGATGTGGGAAAAATTGCGTGGGTAAACGGGCATGACGGTGAGATCCTAAATTGGTTTTCACCAACCCTAAGCGTCTCGACGTATAATGGAAATCATGCATGCGTTATCACTATGATAAGAATTTATGATGATTAATCCTCAGTGGTTGAAATCTTTCGCGGTGCTCGCAGAGCTCGGTAACTTCACACGCACCGCCGAGTATCTGGGCCTTACCCAGGCTGCTGTGAGTCAGCACATCCGTAATCTTGAACAACAGTTCGGTACCCTATTCCTTCGACATCATCGTCACGTGGAACTGACGCCGATAGGCAGCGCTTTGCTGGACTACAACCGGGAAATGGAGCGTGCGGGACGCGCACTTGATGCCCGACTGCGCGCGTCTGCACTCGACGTGGGAGATGTAAGCTTTGTAACCCCAGGAAGCATTGGGCTCGCCCTCTATCCGCTACTGCTCGACTACCAACAAGCTCATCCGGGCATCACCGTTCGCCACAGATTCGCTCCCGACACAGAGGTTCTTGAAGCAGTGCTGAGCAACCGTTTCGAGATAGGTCTCCTTACATACAAGCCGGACAACGACAGGATCAAAGCGGAGAAGTTTGCTGAAGAGCCCTTGGAATTAATTTTGCCCGCTGCAACACGGTACGCGGGGTACGAGACACTGGTAGAACTTGGCTTCATCAATCATCCGGACGGAATCGGAATGGCAACGCGCCTGCTCAGCCGCAAGTATCCAGGTTCCCCAAGTATTCGCGAGATTCAAATGCGAGGTTTCAGCAATCAGGTTAATCTGATACTGGAGCCTGTATCACGAGGCCTTGGTTTCACCGTGCTTCCCAGGTTTGCCAAACAAGCGTTCCACAGGCAGGAGGCATTGCAGGTAGTGGAGTGCGGAAATCCTGTCGTAGATACGCTCTGGCTCATCTGTAGATCGGAGTGGCCTCTGTCTTCCAGAGCTAGCCGAGTGGTTGATGAGTTAAAACAGCACTTGGAGGTGGCCTCTCGCCGCGCGTAAATTGCAGGTCAAGCGCACAAAATCAGGCAATCGTTGAAAAGACGAAGACGTCCAAACGCTCTTGTAGACCATTGATCATCGGGATTCGGCTGGGTTGTTACGACTCCGGAACATGCTTTTCGTGAGAGGGGGTGAGGAGAAAGCTGTTTGAGCACTCACCATATACCCGGTGCTGAATTTATCAAATCACCTTACTGCATTATCTGGTCAGGCCACTCGTTGCTCTTTTCCGACTTAGGAGATGTCGTTGAAGAGATTTCCTCCAAACTCAGGTGGATACCGCAGCTACCCCAATAAATAATTTCGATACCTGCTTAAGAAAATCCCGCAAGCGCTTCCTGAACTGGAGGATTACAGTCGCCGTCACGCCGAAGTCCGGCGGGGTGATTTCTGCTGGGCCGTACCGCTTTCGAAGCCTTACGGAAACCAGACGGAATTCACACCAATACAAAAACAAAGGTGACTACCCATGCTCAAGCCTCCTGTCGATGCTCCCATCGATGTAAAAGACTGGATCGACAACCGCCCCATTGCTGCCTATCAGTGGTTGATCCTGTCGCTGTGCTTCCTGATCGTGCTATTCGATGGCTTCGATGTCGCCGTCATGGGTTTTATCGCACCTTCGCTAATGCAGGACTGGGGGCTGTCGCGCGCCGCCTTTGGCCCTGTGATGAGTGCCGGCATGGTCGGCCTTGCCATCGGCGCACTGACCGCCGGCCCCTACGCCGACCGGTTGGGCCGCAAGAAAGTGCTGCTGATCGCGGTCAGCGGCTTCAGCCTGCTGAGCCTGGCCTGCGCCTTCGCCCGCAACCCCTATGAGCTGGCGGTGTTGCGGCTGCTGACCGGTATTGCCCTGGGTGCGGCCATGCCCAACTGCACCACCCTGCTCGCCGAATACCTGCCCACACGCAACCGATCGCTGATGATCACCATCATGTTCACCGGCTTCAACATGGGCTCGGGGCTGGGCGGCTTTCTGTCCGCCTGGCTGATCCCTCTTCACGGCTGGAAATCGGTACTGTTGGCCGGCGGCCTGCTGCCACTGGCATTGCTGCCATTGCTGTGGTGGCTGCTGCCAGAGTCCGCTCGCTTCCTCGCCGCGCGCCAGGCACCGGCCAGCCAGATTGCGGCAGCCTTGGCCAAGCTCGGCGGCCGCTTCGCTGCTGGCACCCGTTTTATAGTCAGCGAACCGACCACGCAGCACAAGGCACCGGCCCGTCAGCTGTTCAGCGAGCGCTACCGGTTTGGCACGCTGGCCCTGTGGCTGACCTATTTCATGGGCCTGCTGGTGATCTACCTGACCATGGGCTGGTTGCCGACCCTGCTGCGTGATGGCGGGCTGTCCATCGAGCGCGCCGCCACCATCACCGGCCTGTTCCAGATCGGCGGCGCAGTGGGCGCAATCGTGGTCGGCTGGATCATGGACCGGCGCAACCCCAACCGGGTCATCGCCATCGCCTATGCCCTGGGCGGCCTGTGCATCGTCTCGCTGGGCGCCCTGAGCCTGGAGTCGAGCCTGCTGGTGGTAGGCGTGGCGGCTGCCGGCTTCTGCATGAGCGGCGCGCAAACCGGCCTGAACGCCTTCGCCCCTGGCTACTACCCAACCGAATTCCGCGCCACCGGCGTAAGCTGGATGCTCGGTATCGGGCGCTTCGGGGCCATTTTCGGCTCCCTCATCGGTGGTGCCGTGCTCAGCCTGGGGCTGGGCCTGCCACTGCTGTTCACCCTCCTCGGCCTGCCGGCATTCGCCGCTGCCCTGGCGATCCTGGCCAACGGCCACGCCCGGCTGCGCACGACCCCCGCAGTAACCGCGCCGTAACCTGTAACAGAGGACTTTCGCATGGCTCGTATCATTGGTGGCCTGGCCGTCTCCCATACCCCGACCATCGGCTTCGCCGTCGACCACGACAAACAGGAAGAAGCCGCCTGGGCGCCGATCTTCGAAAGCTTCGAGCCGATCCGCAGCTGGCTGCAGCAGCGCCAGCCGGACGTGCTGTTCTACATCTTCAACGACCACGTCACCTCGTTCTTCTTTGACCATTACAGCGCCTTCACCCTGGGCGTGGACGAGCAATACGGAGTGGCCGATGAAGGCGGCAACCCACGGGACCTGCCGCCAGTAGGCGGCCATGCCGCGCTGTCGCGGTACATCGGCCAGAGCCTGATGGCCGATGAGTTCGACATGAGCTTCTTTCGCGACAAGCCGTTGGACCACGGCTTCTTCTCGCCCATGTCGGCACTGCTGCCCTGCGATGAAAGCTGGCCTGTACAGATCGTGCCGCTGCAGGTCGGCGTACTGCAGCTGCCGATCCCCACGGCGCGGCGCTGCTACAGGCTGGGCCAGGCGTTGCGCCGCGCCATCGAAAGCTACCCCGAGGACCTCAAGGTGGCGATCGTCGCCACCGGTGGGGTATCACACCAGGTGCATGGCGAGCGTTGCGGTTTCAACAACCCTGAGTGGGACGCGCAGTTCCTCGACCTGCTGGTCAACGACCCGCAGCGCCTTACCGAGATGACGCTGGCCGAGTACGCCACGCTCGGCGGCATGGAAGGCGCCGAGGTGATCACCTGGCTGATCATGCGTGCCGCGTTGTCTGCCAATGTCGAGCGCAAGCACCAGAGCTACTACCTGCCGTCGATGACCGGCATCGCCACCCTGCTGCTGGAAAACCGCGACCAGGCACTGCCGGCACCGGTCAACGAACGTCACCGCCAGCACATGCAGCATCAGCTGGCGGGGGCACAGCAGCTCGAAGGCACCTACCCCTACACCCTTGAGCGCAGTGCCAAAGGCTACCGCCTGAACAAGTTCCTGCACCGCATGATCGAGCCGCAGTGGCGCCAGCGCTTCCTGAGCGAGCCCGAAGCGCTGTACCGCGAGGCAGGCCTGAGTGAAGAGGAAAGCGACCTGCTGCGCCGCCGCGACTGGCGCGGGCTGATCCACTACGGGGTGATCTTCTTCGTGCTGGAAAAACTCGGCGCAGTGCTGGGCGTGTCCAACCTGGACATCTACGCCGCCATGCGCGGGCAGAGCATCGAAGACTTCATGAAGACCCGTAACCAGCAGGTTCGCTACTCTGTGGCCGGCAAGGCGTCCAGCTGATCGACGCAGCCCGCTCCGGGGCCGAGCCCCGGCGCCCTGGCCCTTTGGAATTCCACAAAAACCATAAACGGAATCCGCCCCATGCCCCGACTTACCCTGCCTCCCGCTTGATCGTGTGACGGCGCGCGCCGCGCCGCCCCCGCCGCTCCCTGATTCAACCTGCCCAGCGCCGATGCGCCGCTGCGGGCAGCGCTTCGCCCATCACTGGAGAATAAAAATAATGAAATGCCGCACCCTGTACCCGCTCGTCCCCACGTTTGCACTGGCAGCCAGCCTACCCCTGCAAGCCTCGGCCGAAGGCTTCATCGACGACGCCAAGGCAACGCTGACACTGCGTAACTTCTACATGAACCGCGACTACATGGGCACGACAAACCAAGGCAAGGCCGCGGAATGGACACAAAGTTTCATCCTCGACTTCAAGTCCGGCTTCACCCCCGGCGTGATCGGGTTCGGCGTCGACGTGCTGGGGCTTTACAGCATCAAACTCGATGGCGGCAAGGGCACCGCCGGCACGCAATTGCTACCTGTTCACGACGACGGGCGCCCGGCGGACGACTTTGGCCGTACAGCGCTGGCGGGCAAGATGCGGGTCTCCAAGACCGAACTGAAGGTCGGTGAATGGTCGCCCGCCCTGCCCATCCTGCGCGCCGATGACGGCCGCTCGCTGCCACAAACCTTGCAGGGCGCCCAGGTCACCTCCAACGAGCTGGCCGGCCTGAGCCTGTATGGCGGCCAGTTCCGCCAGAACAGCACGCGCAACGACGCCAGCATGCAGGACATGAGCCTGTTCACCCGCACCGCGTACACCTCGGACCGTTTCAATTTCGCCGGTGGCGAATACCGCTTCAACCAGGAGCGCACCTTGGTCGGCGCCTGGTACGCCCAGCTGGAAGACATCTACCAGCAACGCTACTTCCAGGTGCAGCATCAACAGCCGCTGGGCAACTGGGTACTGGGCGCCAACCTGGGCTACTTCTGGGGCAAGGACGACGGCGGTGCCAAGGCAGGTGAACTGGACAACCGCACCGCTTCGGGCCTGTTCTCGGCGAAGCTGGGTGGCAACACGTTCTACGTCGGCTTGCAGAAGGTCATGGGCGATGATGAATGGTTCCGGGTCAACGGCGCCAGCGGCGGCACGCTGGCCAACGACGCCTTCGGTTCAAGCTACGAAAGCGCCCGGGAACGCTCCTGGCAGGTGCGCCACGACTTCAACTTCGTGGTGCTCGGCATACCCGGCCTGACCCTGATGAACCGCTATATCCACGGTGACAACGTGCACAACGCCAGCACCCAGGACGGCACCGAGTGGGGCCGCGAAAGCGAACTGGCCTATGTGATCCAGTCCGGGCCGTTCAAGGCCCTTAACCTCAAGTGGCGCAACTCAAGCCAGCGCCGGGACTGGGGCAGCACCAACAGTTTCGACGAGAACCGGCTGATCGTCAGCTACCCGCTGAGCCTGCTGTAAAGCACCTGCCGGGCTCATGCCTGCTCGGTGATCACCTGGCGGATACAAGCCATCAGCGCGACCGCCGCCGGTGACTGCAGGCAGCCACTGCGCTGCATGAGGCCGATTGCGCGGGCAGTACCGGGCAGTGCCAGCGGCAGGCGTTGCAGCTCGCCGCTGGCAATCTCGTACGCCAACTGGTGCGCAGACACCGCCGCCAGCATGTCTGAACGCACCAGCAGGCCACGGATAACCGCCAGATCAGCGCTTTCCACCACCGGCCACGGCGCAGCCAAACCAGCGGCGGCGAAGCAGTTGTCGAGCAGCCAGCGGGCCGGCGAGCCGGCCCGCGGCAACACCCAGCGCGCCTGGTGCACGCCCTTGAGCGTCAGGTGTGTGTGCAACAACGGGTGCCCGCGGCGGGCCAGCAGCACCATTTCCTCGTCGATGAGCGGCTCGCCCACCAGGTCGCTGGCATAGTCGTGAGGCCGCAAGGCGCCCAGCACGAAGTCCACATCCCCTACCCGCAATTCGGTTGCCAGCAGGTCGAACGGGCTTTCGTTGGTCACCACCCGGACCTGTGGATGCTGGGCGGTAAAACGCAAAATGGCCTCCGGCAGAATGCGCGAGCGGCCCAACGGCAACGCGCCGACATGCACCACCCCGCGCAGGGTGCCTTGCATCGCACTCAGGTCACTGTCCATGTGGCGCAACTCGTTCAGCGCCCGGCGGATGGGGAAAAGAATGTCCCGGCTGGCCACAGTGGGCTGCAGGCCGCGCGACGTGCGCACGAACAAGGGCTGCCCGCACCCGCCTTCGAGCACTTTCAACGCAGCACTGACGGCCGGCTGGCTAAGGCCGAAGTGCCGCGCCACGGTTTGCATGTGCCGTGTTTCACAGAGTTTCACGAACACCTGCAGCCGCCGCGCCTGAAACAGATACAGGGGCTCGCCCTGCGCGGTGCCCAGCAACCCCGGCACACCGTCCAGTTCCGCCAGCACGCGCTGCGCACGCGGCAGCAGGCACTCGCCATAGTCGGTCAGGCGCATGCCATTGGCATGGCGCTCGAACAGCGGAACAGCGAACCGCGCCTCCAGCTCGGCGATGGCGCGGGTGACCACGGACTGCGCCCGGAACAACACCTGCGTTGCCCGCGAAACGCTGCCCAACTCGGCGACCCCGATGAACGCACGTACTTGCATCAGGTTGGGCAGTTCGACGTCGATCATATGGTTTCCCCCGGCGCCCGGCTCGTGACTGGGGCGACTATGCCCATACCTCGCTTGCCAGGCAATAAATAAAACGCATAACCGTTGCAAGTGAACGCATTAGTGCCGTGCGCAGGCCGATGACATCCTGCATCAACCCCCACTGCAGGAGCCTACGAACAATGAATACCCCACAAAAAGCCGCCCTGGTGGTCAGTGCACATTCCGCCGACTTTGTCTGGCGTGCCGGTGGCGCCATTGCGCTGCACGCTGAGCAAGGCTATGCCATGCACGTGGTTTGCCTGTCGTTCGGTGAGCGTGGCGAGTCTGCCAAGCTGTGGCGCAAGGGTGAAATGACCGAAGCCAAGGTCAAGGATGCACGCCGTGAGGAAGCCATGGCAGCAGCCGAAATCCTCGGCGCCAGCGTGGAATTCTTCGATATCGGCGACTACCCGATGCGCGCCGACAAGGACACCCTGTTCCGCCTGGCCGACGTCTACCGTAGGGTGCAACCGGAGTTCGTCCTCAGCCATTCGCTGAAAGACCCCTACAACTACGACCACCCGCTGGCCATGAACCTGGCCCAGGAAGCCCGCATCATCGCCCAGGCCGAAGGCTACAAGCCGGGCGAGCAGATCGTTGGCGCACCGCCCGTGTACGCCTTTGAGCCGCACCAGCCCGAGCAGTGCGAATGGCGCCCGGACACCTTCCTGGACATCACCCCGGTGTGGGACAAAAAGTATGACGCCATCCAGTGCATGGCCGGCCAGGAACACCTCTGGGAGTACTACACCCGCGTGGCCCTGCAGCGCGGCGTGCAGGCCAAGCGTAACGTGGGCATCACCAGCGCACGCAACATCGTCTACGCCGAAGGCCTGCGTAGCGTGTTCCCACGCGTAACGGAGAACCTGGCATGAGCGGGCTGATCGGCAAGACAGGCATCGTGGTCCGCAACATTCCTCGCGTCGATGCCCATGTGGTCGATGCCCTGGGCCGGCTCGGTGTGGCCACGGTGCATGAGGCCCAGGCTCGCAAGGGCCTGCTGAATACCGGCGTGCGCCCAATCCAGCAAGGTGTGGCGGTGGCCGGCAGCGCAGTAACCGTCCTGGTGGCCCCTGGCGACAACTGGATGTTCCATGTCGCCGCGGAGCAGTGCCGCCCTGGCGACATACTGGTGGTCGCGCCCAGCTCGCCTTGCAGCGATGGCTACTTCGGCGACCTGTTGGCCACCTCTCTCAAGGCTCGCGGCGTGCGCGGCCTGGTCATCGACGCCGGCATCCGCGACAGTCAGACGCTACGCGAAATGGGCTTTGCCGTGTGGTCCCGCGCCATCAACGCCCAGGGTACGGTGAAAGAGGTGCTGGGCTCGGTGAACCTGCCCTTGCTGTGTGCCGGGCAGCTCGTCAATGCCGGTGACATCGTGGTCGCCGACGATGACGGTGTCGTTGTGGTACGCCATGACGAAGCCGAGGCGGTACTCGACGCCGCCACCCAGCGCGCAGAACTGGAAGAGCGCAAGCGCCTGCGCCTGGCCGCTGGCGAGCTGGGCCTGGATATCTACGAGATGCGTCCGCGCCTGGCGGCCAAGGGATTGCGCTATGTCGACCACCTCAGCGACCTGGACGACTGAGCATGGGCCAGACCCGCATACCTTGCCTGCTGATGCGCGGCGGCACTTCCAAGGGCGCGTACTTCCTGGACGCCGACCTGCCCGCACCCGGGCCGCTGCGTGACCGCGTGTTGCTGGCGGTAATGGGCTCGCCCGATGCCCGGCAGATCGACGGCATCGGCGGCGCCGACTCGCTCACCAGCAAGGTCGCCATGATCCGCGCCTCACAGCGCGATGATGCCGACGTCGACTACCTGTTCGCTCAGGTGGTGGTAGACGAGGCGCGGGTGGACTATGGGCAGAACTGCGGCAACATTCTGGCCGGCGTAGGACCGTTCGCCATCGAGCGCGGCCTGGTGGCCGCCAGCGGCTCGAGCACGCCGGTGCGCATCTTCATGGAGAACACCGGGCAGATCGCCGTCGCCCAGGTGCCGACCATCGATGGCCAAGTGGACTATGCCGGCGATACCCGCATCGATGGGGTGCCGGGCCGTGCGGCGGCGCTGGTGGTGACCTTCGCCGACGTGGCTGGCGCCAGCTGCGGCATGCTGCTGCCCACCGGCAACAGCCGTGACCGTGTCGACGGCGTGGACGTCACCTGCATCGACAACGGCATGCCGGTGGTGCTGCTGCGTGCCGAAGACCTTGGCGTGAGCGGCTACGAGCCCTGCGAAATGCTGGAGGCAGACAGCGCACTGAAAACGCGCCTGGAAGCCATCCGCCTGCAACTGGGCCCACGCATGAACCTGGGCGATGTCAGCCAGCGCAATGTCCCGAAGATGTGCCTGCTGTCGGCACCGCGCAACGGCGGCACCATCAATACGCGCTCGTTCATCCCGCACCGCTGCCATGCGTCCATTGGGGTGTTTGGCGCGGTGAGTGTCGCCACTGCCTGCCTGATCGAAGGATCGATTGCCCAGCCCCTCGCCAGCACGTCCGGCGGTGATATTCACCGTTTGGCGGTGGAACATCCGAGTGGTGAATTTACGGTGGAAATCAGCTTGGAACATGGGGTGATCAAGGGGTGCGGCTTGGTGAGGACGGCGCGTTTGCTGTTTGATGGGGTCGTGTGTATTGAGCGTCATATCTGGAGTGGACGGGAGAACCGGCCACGTGGAAACGAAACAACACGTGGGAGCTAGTGCTAAGCACATGGATTTTGTGCAGCAAAATTGTGCGCTCGGCTTCTCCCGATGAAAAAACACAAATACCAGTGGCGTCCAATGACCGCTGCATCCATGCCGCGGACCTTGCCAAGGCGGC
Source organism: Pseudomonas sp. TSO6 (assembly GCF_056098905.1). Classification (NCBI taxonomy): domain Bacteria; kingdom Pseudomonadati; phylum Pseudomonadota; class Gammaproteobacteria; order Pseudomonadales; family Pseudomonadaceae; genus Pseudomonas; species Pseudomonas sp. TSO6. The sequence continues at coordinate 44,588 of NZ_JBLZWV010000037.1, forward strand.
GCAAATTCAAGGCCGTGCGTAGGATAAGTCGGTACGCCCTCGTCGGAGGTGAACTGCGTCCAGATGAAATGAACAAGTATCCTCTCTGATCATCATGCTGCTCTCGTGTGGCGCAGTAAGAAAGCAATTCTCGACACGCAGTTTTCGCTGCGCGTGCAAAATGGGCGTTCAACAGCGGCGGCACGAATCAGCAAGAGGGAGAAGCTTCTTAAGGCCGTTGCGTGCCCTTCCCCTATTTCAGTTCTTAAAAGTCATACTTGATCTGAAAGGCAGCATGGAGATATAAGTTAGGTCATTTTACCAACTTATATGCATAAGCATGAAAGATATCAGAACACTGGATCTCAATCTGCTCAAGGCCTTGGACGCATTGCTAGACGAATGCAATGTGACTCGCGCGGCCACCCGCCTTGGCGTGACTCAGCCGGCAATGAGCGGCATGCTGACACGGCTGCGCGAGAACTTCGAAGACCCCTTGTTCGTGCGTGCGCAGCGCGGGGTCGTACCGACGCAGCGCGCCCTGGAACTGAGAGCCCGGCTCAAGCAGGTCATCAGCGAAATCGGTGCCTTGCTCCAGCCGCCAGTCTTTGACCCCTCGACCGCGCAACTAACGTTTACCATCGCAGCGACCGATTACGCGCTGCGTGCCGTCGCGCTGCCGCTCCTGACTGCTCTCAAGTTGCAAGCACCACACGTCCAAGTCGCTCTTCTGCCGGTCGATGACAAACAGGTGCGGGCGCAACTCGAATGCGGTGATATCGACTTGGCCTTGGTGACCCCCGAGAGCACTCCTCCTGGTCTGCATGCCCGGAACCTGTTCGAGGAAAACTATGTCTGTGTGCTGCGCGAAGGGCACCCCGCCATGGACGGGCATAAGCGTCTGACGGTCAACCAGTTGTGCGCATTGGATCATGCACTTGTTTCGTATACAGGCGGCGGGTTCCGTGGCGTGACCGATGAGGCGCTCGAGAAGCTGGGCAAGCAGAGGAAGGTTACGCTGTCGGTAAAAAGCTTCCTGATCCTTCCCGAGATCCTGCGAGCCAGCGATATGGTGGCGATCTTGCCGAGTCGGCTGGTCGCCGGCATGGCTGGGTTGGCGGTGTTCGATCCGCCCATTGAGGTGCCCGGTTTCACCAAGGTCGCTGCCTGGCACGAACGCACGCATCGGGACGCGGCCCATCGCTGGCTGCGCGAACTAATGTTCCAGACGTGCGCCGACCGAAGGGCTTGAACGTCCAGGGCCGCTTGGGACGGACAGAGCGTTGGAACGCACCTGGTATTGCCCTGTGCGAGCCACGCCGGCGCCTACTCCGTGAAAAGGCGCACTACCCCGGTCATGTTCTGCCCGGCCAGTCCGCGCGCGATGGCCTGCTGGAATACGCCCTGCGCCGCAGCGATGGTCGGCGCCGCCTGCGTCGATACAGCCGCCTGCAGGGTGTAGCCGAAGTCCTTCTCGATCAGCTCGATCGGGAACTGTGGGGCGAAGTTGCCGGCCACCATGCTACCGGCGAGATAGTGCGCCACCGGCGCCCAGACCGAGGTGCCGGAGATGGCGCCCAGTGCCCTCTGCACGTTGACGCCGTTGCGCCGCAGCAGGCCGATGATCTCGGCCAGCGCGGTGACCTGGATGCCCAGCAGGGCGTTGGTGGCCAGCTTGGTCAGCGCGCCGTCTCCCAGCGCGCCGACATGATGCACGGCCGAGCCCATGGCGGCCAGCACCGGACGGGCGCGCTCCAGCACCTGCGCGTCGCCGCCGGCCAAGTAGACCAGTTGACCGGCCTCGGCCTGCGGACGCGAGCCGGATACCGGCGCCTCCAGCAATGCAGTGCCACGCGCGACGGCCTGCTGGCCCAGCTCGCGCACCCATCGCGGAGTCAGCGTCGAACTCTCGATGGCGATCGCGCCCTCGGCCATGCCTTTCAGCGCGCCACGCTCGGCATCGAGCCAGACGTCGCGCGAGGCCTCGTCGTCGCGCACCATCGCGATCACGAACTCGGCGCCGTCCGCTGCGGCCCTGGGCGTGGCGGCTGCCATGGCACCGGCGGCGGCCAGCGCCTCGACTGCGGCAGGGCTGCGATTCCAGACGGTCACCTGATGGCCAGCCTTGATCAGGCTGGCGGCCATGCGCGATCCCATCGCGCCCAGGCCCAATACGGCAATCTTGCTCATAATGTTTTCCTTTGGTCTATATGGATGGGCGATGCGAGGGCATTCCCGTCCAGGCATCGAACCGGGATCACGCTAAATAGCCCGGCCAGTTTCTTGGCGTGCAGCCAGACAAGCACTACTGGGCACAGAATGCGGGTAATCGTCACCTTGCCTTGTTTTTGCGAGCGGCATCGACCAGACCTATCAACCAATCCTGATGGCCGTTTATCATGATGTTTGGCTTGCTGGCGGCTAGCTCCTGCGCCGGCTTGCCTTTCTGGCTTTCCTGCGTGAGCACGCGCACGCGGCCGCCGGGCAGATCCTCGACCAGCCAGGCGTGGATCACGTCGAGCCGCTCGGCGCTGCTTTCCTCACCAGCCCAGCCGTGCCAGGCCACCCGGCCCGGCTGGCCGTTGGCGGGGGGCACGTATTCGGTGACCTGCGCCTCGACCGGGAAGCCGAAGGTCTTGAAGAAGAAGCTGTCGCCATCGGCCAACACCGGGCCTTTGCCGTCGTAGAAGCGCACGTCGGCCGAGTTGGCGTAGTAGCTCGGCCACTTCGTCGCGTCGGCCAGCAGCGGCCACACGTCGGCCGCGCGAAGCCCGGCGACGATCACTTCATTGGAGACGAAGTTGTTCGTGGTACCGGGCAGATAGCCTTCGGGCCAGACGATGGCGTTCTGCATGCCCGTGGCAACGGCATCGCCGGTACTGTGCGGCGCCGCACAGCCTGGCATGAGCGTGACGGCCAGGGCCGCGATCAGCCCGGCCAGGAAAGCACTTGGGCGTTTCAAATCGAGCCTTACCATTCGACCACCACCTTGCCGAAGTGGGCGCCGCTTTCCTGGAAGCGGAAGGCCTCGGCCAGTTGCTCCAGCGGGAAGCTGCGGTCGATCACCGGGCGGATGCCGGTCTGCTCCAGCGCCGCCACGTAGTTCTGCTGATCGCGGCGGCTGCCGACGATCAGACCTTGCAGGCGTGCCTGCTTGGCCATCAGCACCGCGGCCGGCAACGCGCCCTCGCGGCCGGTCAGCACGCCGATCAGGGCGATGTGGCCGCCGACGCGCACGGCCTTGATCGACTGCGCCAGCGTGCCCGGCCCGCCGACCTCGACTACGTGGTCAACGCCGTGGCCGCCGGTCAGCTCCAGTACGCGCTTGCCCCAGTCGGGCACCTGCCGGTAGTTGATCAGTTCATCGGCACCGAGCGCACGGGCGCGCTCTAGCTTGTCGTCGGAGGACGAGGTGACGATGACCCGTGCGCCCATCGCCTTGGCGATCTGCAGCGCGGCAATCGACACGCCGCCGGTGCCCAGCACCAGCACACTGGCGCCGGCCTTGAGTCGGCCATCGACCACCAGCGCACGCCAGGCGGTAAGCCCGGCGGTGGTGATGGTAGCCGCCTCGGCATGGCTCCAGCCACGCGGGGCCAAGGTAAAGTCGGTAGCTGCGCGCACGGCGACTTCGGTGGCATAGCCATCGAGGCCATCGCCTGGCGTGCCGCGGAAGTTGCCGACAGCCTCGAACGGCAGGCCGTCGGCCCACTGCGGGAAGAAGCCGGAGACCACGTGGTCACCAGGCTTGAACTCGCTCACACCCGCGCCCACGGCCTCGACCACGCCGGCGGCATCGGACATGAGCACCCGGCCGTCGTCAGCGGGAATGCCGCCGTTAGCGACCAGCAAGTCGTGGAAGTTCAACGAGGTGGCGTGCACGGCGACGCGGATCTGGCCTGGCCCGGGTTGGCCGGGATCGGGCAGTTCACCGACTTCGAGGCGATCCAGCCCACCCGGCGCACGAACGACGACGGCCTTCATTACTTTGTCTCCTTGGCAGCGCGAGCAGCGGCCACCAGGCCATCCAGCCAGTCCTGATGTCCGTTGATCATCGGGTTGGGCTTGGCGACGTGCAATTCGGCGGCCGGTTTGCCCTTCTGAGTTTCCTGAGTGAGGATGCGCACGCGGCCGCCGTCCAGGTCTTCGACCAGCCAAGCGTGGTGCACGTCCAGGCGGTCGTCGGCGCCGATTTCGCCGGCCCAGCCGTGCCAGGCCACGCGACCGGGCTGGCCGGCCGCCGGCGGGACGTACTCGTTGCATTGCGCCTCGACCGGGAAGCCGAAGGTTTCGAAATAGAAGCGATCGCCGTCTGCCAGCACCGGTCCCTTGCCGTCGTGGAAACGCACGTTGGCAGAATTGGCGTAGTAGCTCGGCCACTTAGCCGGTTCGGCCAGCAGCGGCCACACGTCGGCGGCGCTCAGGCCGGCGACGATGACCTCGTTGGAAGCGAAGTTCTCGGTGAAGCCCGGGACGTAGCCTTCGGGCCAGTAGATTGCGTTCATAGTCATGGAAATACTCCTGAAATCGATGAGTAGAGCCGTTCGGCTCGTTGTTGCTTTTGCGGCGACACAGGAGGCATTTCTCGCTGCGAAGCCTCTCGGCATGAGTACTATGGTGGTGGCCAAACAGAAATAAATCCAATCCTATGTTTTTATTTTTTACATCATTAAAACTAATATCACGAAGATACGATACGACCACTCAGCTCAGGTAACGTTGGAACCACGCGAGGGAGCGATCCCAGGCCAGCTTGGCGGCCACCTCTTCGTAGCGCGGAGTAGAGTCGTTGTGAAAGCCGTAATTAGCCCGGATAGGCATGGCCTCATAAGTCTTGCCGGCCGCTTTCAGGGACACCTCGTAGGCCGGCCAGGTGGCGTTGACATTCGGGTCCATCTCGGCGAAATGCAGCATCGGCGCCTTGATGCGCAGTACGTCTTCCGGCTTGGCCTGACGGCCGTAGAACGGCAACGCCTCAGCCGACTTCGGGTAAGCCACGACCGCCGCGTTGGTGACACCGCCGCCATAGCAGAAGCCGGTGATGCCGATCTTGTCAGTGGTTAGCTCGTTTGCTTGCAGGTATTCGATCGTGGCAAAGGAATCATTCATAAGCTTTTGCGGATCGACCTGCTGCTGCAGGCGCCGACCTTCGTCGTCCTTTCCGGGATAGCCGCCGACCGAACTCAGACCGTAAGGCTCCGTCGCGAGGAACCCGGCCTTGGCCAGGCGCCGCGCCACGTCTTCGATGTATGGATTCAGGCCGCGGTTCTCGTGCACGACGGCCACGCCGAGCACCCGGCCGGTCGCACCAGATAGCCGCGCACCTCACCGTGGCCGTTCGGCGAAGGATAGCGGATGTACTGGGCGCAGATCTCCGGATCAGTGAAAGCGATCTGCTGCGCGAGCTCGTAGTCCGAGCTCAGCGAAGACAGGATCGCGGCGACTATGAGCCCCCCGACGGCGAACTTCGCCGCAAGGTCGAGGAAGTCGCGCCGGGTCAGGCGCTCATGCACGTAACCGTCGTACAGTTCCAGCCGCTCGGGGTCGAAGTCCTTGGCAGTGAGTCGGTTCATGTCCGCCTCCGGGACGGTGGTGGTACGGCTGGCACTACTGCGCCGCCGGTTCGTAGGGGATGAAGAAACCGGCGCCTGCCCAGTCGGGAATGACGAAATCGATGGCCGGGCCGCGTCGATAGCTCGTGACAAGCGTGGCATCGCCCTGACCGTCCCAGGCCGCTACGTAGGGCCATGGATACACTGGGCGACTGCGCTCGACCGCACCCGCCGAGGCGACCGTGGGCCCGAGTGCGGCGGCCTGCGCACCGGGCGCCGGAGCTGGGCGCTCTCCCATGCCGCGGCGGCCGCCCGCGCCGCGCGGCGCACCGAAGTTGCTGGCGGCGGCCTGCGCCGGCCTGCGCGCTTCGATGGAGTCCGGTGCTACGCCGCCCTCGACCCATGCCAGCATCGGCGTGAGCAGGTCGACCAGGTGCGGCCCTTCGCCGTTGGCGCAGTGGTACATGCCGGGCAAGACATACAAGCGCGCGAAGGCGTCCGTGCCTTCGGCGCCCATGAGCTGCCGTACAGCCGTGTAGTATGCGATGCTGTTGAGCGGCGAGATGTGCGGATCAGACCAGCCGTGCCAGACGATCAGCTTACCGCCCCTGCCGGCGAAGGCCGACAGGTCGGGATTGGTGGCGTCGAATAGGCGATGGCGTACGCGCAGCCGGTCGAAGGTAGCTAGGTCGAATCGCATGTCGGCCAGGGTGAACCCGGGCGCCGGATCAGTCTCGAAGGCCATGTGGCGCAGCACCGGCAGGCTGACCTTCTCGCTGAAGATCGTATCGTCAGCCGACTGCGGCACGTAGACGCCAGCCCAGGCCAACTCCGAGCCAGGCTGCGGCCCGCCGGCAGTCAGTGCCTTGCCGGTGGCGGCATCGCGCGGGCCGGCGTAGAACTTGCGCGCGACGTCCACCTCGGCCGCTGTCAGGCAGGCCGAGGTATCCGCCGCGTCGGCAGGGCATTGCACCGTCTCCGGGTCGAAGCGGCAGGCCAGCGGGTTAGCGATCAGCCCGTCCTCCAGCCCGTCGAGTGCGTCGCAGGCATCCACCACCGCGCGGTGCAGGATAGGCAAGCGATCGGCCAGTAGGATCGGCTTGTCGTCCGCGCCGGTGTTGGCGCGTGCCTGCCAAGCATGGAAGACGGCGTTCTGCGCCATGAAGTTCAGCGCGCCGGCGCCGGCGATGATGCCGTCGAAGTCGTCCGGATAGCGCTGCGCCTCGATCAGCGCCTCGCGGCCGCCGTCCGAGCAGCCGGTGAAATAGGCGTACTTCTGCGGCTGCCCGTAGAACGCTTCGATCAGCGCCTTGGCCACGACAGCGGTCAGGTGCTGGGCGCGATGGGCGAAGTCGGCGCGCTTGACCGGGTTCTGGCCGAACGAGCCATCCTGATCCTGGTGGCCCATGTCGGTGGCGGCAAGCACGAAGCCGCCGCTGTTCAGCGGCGCGCAGCCATCGGCGGCGCCGACGTTTCCAGCAATGCTACCGCATAGGCCACCGCAACGGATCTGCAGGTAGCGCTGCGTCTAGCTTGCGGTCGGTAACTGCATAGCGAAGTTGATCGCCGGGGCGAGCGTGCCTTCGACCGCGCAGACGGCAATGCCCGCCTGGGTGGTGGTCTCGATCGCTGCGGTGATAGTGCTGCCCGCGCCGCCGATGGCGGTCAGGTCGACGCCGGCCAGATCAGCACAGGTTGCCTTGGCTGGGACCACACCGAGTGCTACGGGGCCGGTCCCGGGCTGCTCGGCGCTGGTCGTGGTCGTGGTCGTCAGATCAGCGCGGGCGGGAAGCCCGAACACCACAGCCGTGACGAGCGCGACCAACCTAAGTGTTGCGAGCGAAGAACCGTTCTCTGTCAGAATACGGGGCATGGTAGAACATCCTTATTTGATGCGGTGGCAAGTCGGTACGGAGCGGGAAAGGAAAACCCGGCGCGTCAGCTCAGTTCGTAACGCCTGCCTTCGACGCCGGTGCCTACCCACAACAAGACGCTAGTGATGCGGGGGGAGTGCGGGCCTAGCGGCCTTAGCCCCGCACGTCCTCGCTGCCGGTACGGGTAATGACGTCGGCCAAGATAGCCATGGGATAGAACTGGGGAGACAACGAGCCCCCTAGCGCGGGTGCGGCTGGTCCCGGCCCACTTCACGGCCACCGCGGGGCTTTACCCGGAGCATATCGCGCTCTTGGAGCATCCAATATGTTAGAGCTCCAGCACTGCGACGATCGGGACTTTCTTGCGCCTGCCCTTTCGTTTTGTATTCATCAGCGAACCTGCACTAGTGATTTGCCGGAGAAATTCCTGCCGCGCAGTTGCCCAAGCAGGTACGCCAGCGAGTCGGAATCGCACATCACGCGGGGCTCATCCTGCTACCGCCCCTCTGCGAACTCTTCCAGCCTCCGTTCGCTGTCGGTGGTCACCTGCTGCCACGCTGCGTCGACGCCGAGCCCGTGAAAGTGTGACTTTATGCATCGACAGCTTCAAACGGAAGGGTTCGCACGGCCACAGCGGCGCATGTTGCTGGATGGAGTGTAGATGACCGTTAGCGCCAAGCGCACCGGCCGTGCGGGTCGCTTAGTGCCGCCGATGCTGGTGATAGAGCAATTGTGAGGGCGCGTGCACATCGGGGTAATCGAATGAGGCAAGCCGCTATATACGTCTTGGCTAACTAACAAGCCGCGATGTCCATTGTTCGCCCGCACAACCTGGTGCTTGATAACCCTGAGGGCATGTCTCGCTTCGATCAGCGGCGAGGAGTGAGGCAATAAGATACGGGATGAGCAACCCTGTTGATAATGGATAGCGAAGACATGCTCTAATTTCAAACCAGTCGGTATGTCCCGCGGAGAACTAAGTATGTTACGGTAGCTCAATGCAATGTCAACTGTGCCCATGCTGATCTCAAGCCTTACAACTCGCCGACCGCCTCTACTTCACAAGCGGCCGCGTAAAACGCAATCATCTAACTAGATCTACTACAGAGGAATTTATCCCAACAATCCCACTTACAGTTAGCAAATCTACCCGAGCGTAACGTAATTCAAACCGCCTAGTGCTCTAGGCGCTTTTAGGCCTAAAGACTTCAGCTATTAGTACGCCTAAAATGGACAACCCGCCGCCCACCAAAACGCTGACAGTCATTTTTTCATCCAACAAAGCAACAGCGAGAAGAGCAGTGGTGACAGGAACTAGATTAAAAAACAAGGAAGCCCTCGCAGCTCCAATTTTAGAAATACCATGCATCCACAAAAGCGGGGCAAAAATTGAAGCCGCCACACCGGCAAATGCTATATAGAAGCTTGACTCAGCGCTTATCTGATTTTTTGGAGTCACAACAAACAAAGGAAGAAGCACTATTGTTGCCACCACCGCCTGAATATAGACCGATTGTAAAAGCGGTACATTCAGCCTCCACTTATGAACATAAAATCCGTAAAAGGAAAACGCCAAGGTCGCAACGAGCATTAGAAGGTCTCCTCGATTGATCCCATGCTCGACAAAGACGATAAAATCACCTCGAGAAACCACTACTACAACACCCACTGCAGAGACAACCACACCTAATATGCCTCCGACACTGACCGCACTATTAAGAAAAGCTACAGAAAGGATCAAGGCCATTATCGGCATTAGAGACTGGATGATCCCCATGTTGGTCGCTGTTGTATAATGCGCGGCATAGTAAGCCAAACACTGAAACACTACCCCACCCAAAAATCCGAGGACGCACAGTTTGGGAAGACACGATTTTAGCACATGATAATCGATGATAATCGACTTAATGACGACAGGCGTTAGAATCAATGCAGCAACTAGCCAACGGTAGAAGCCGATTTCGACTGGAGATAGAACATTTGCACATAGCTTAGTGATAATCGTGTTACTCCCCCACAAGAAAGCAGCTATCACTGGATAAAAATAGTTCACGCAGTTTATCCCTATAAGATTTTTTGCTATTATGAAACGTAAGCCATCCGACGAAAATCATTCAAACACGACAATTTATGGTGTTAATCCGACATGATCGTGAAAAGCGACGGTATACCGAAATTCTCAGAGTTCAACGGTGACATCTATTTCCGCCATCAAAATCTCGATCCGGCGGAATGGATAGAGCACGCCCACCCATGGGGCCAACTTAACTACGTTGCACAGGGTGTCATGAATTTAGAAATTAGTGGTGAGCGGTTTATATCTCCACCGCATTATGCGGTCTGGATCCCACCTCACCGACCACATAAGTCATTCAATAGAGTCTCATCGATATATCGGAGCGTCTACCTCTCAAATAGTATTTCGGAAACACTACCGGGAAGACCTTGTGCTATGTCAATGAGCGAATTACTGAAAGCAATTCTCAATGAATTCGCGAGAATTTCTGTCAATTCTCCCAGCACTATTCAAGAACTGAGAATGGCCCAAGTCGCCCTTGATCAAATCGCAGCCTCGAAAATCATATCGTCGTACCTACCGTATTCGAATACAGAGACTCTTAGTGAGATATTGAATGATGTTACCTCCAGCCTTAAAGACAAGCGTTCTACCGAAGAAGTAGCGAAAAAGTTTCACATGACAGCGAGAACCCTTGAAAGGAAGTGCCTCGCCGAACTTGGTATCGGTTTTGGAGAATGGCAGCAACGTGCACGACACATGCGAGCTCTAGAAGGTCTTGATGAGGGGCTAACCATTCAGCAAATCTCATGGGAACTGGGATATTCTTCACCATCTGTTTTTATCAACATGTTCCGCCGCCTGACAGGAATGACACCCGAGTCGTATAGAAAGAACAAATAATTCGGGCATTGCGAAAACCGAGACTACCATTGATGTGAGAGCCCGACTTGGCCATACAACTCCCAGCAGAAACTTTATACACTATGGCAGCGCCGACGACCTAGTAATATAATTGACATTTAATCGACCACATACGGAAACGAAAAACAAGCCACCCGCCCTTGACGAATGGCTTATCGCCATTACAATCCGTTAAAGAGTGGTGCGAAAATTTCAGGCCGATTATAGTGACCAGCGGAGTCTATGATCATTTTTGGGATAATCACATCTGCGAGATCTATATCAGCGAAAAGCAGTGGAGCCGCGCAACCAGTGCCATCAGCAATTACTTTCCCGGATGGATCAAGCACTGTCGCACCAGGTTTGAATCGCTGCTGCTCCAGCAAAAACTCAAGCTCATTCTCATTTTGCGCCACAGCTTCTATGTAAGCTGATGAAACGCGAGAAACGGAATTGATCACAAAACTTTTTAAAGAGTAAGCTAGACCGCCAGTGGCTGTCAGTATAGCGTGCTGCATATGAAAATAGGGATGGAAATACGAAGGCCATGAAGCTACATGCACTACTGGATAATTTACCGCGGCCGCGTACGCCCCCAGCATATTTGAATTCTCACCGCAAATCAGTCCTGACACCACTCCGAACTCAGTTTTAAATGAATTGTAGTGCCCCGTTTTCCCTGGTGTGTGTATTTGACGCTCTCCAGTTGTGGCAACGTATTTCTGATGCTTTCCTGCGATGACACCCTCGCTGGTAATATGCACCTGTGTATTGTGCATTGTACCGGTCGTCCCGCTCATCCGCTCATTGATTCCAACCACAGCGTTTATGGACCCTCGGCGACATGCCTCCGCAATTGCCTGGATGTGTTCACCTGGCACCTCGACCGAGCTTAGGAATAGCCGTTTATCAAGCTCTCTGGCAATTATGCCTTCACCCATACTTTCATACCAATTGGGGAATGTAGGTATAAAAGCTTCGGGAAATGCAATCAAATCAGCTCCATTTGTCGCTGCCTGGGCAATAAGCTGACAGGCCAACTGCGTTGTTGCATCCAAGTCAAGAAATACAGACTCAGCTTGAACTGCCGCAACGCGAATCTTACGAAACTCCTGCCGTTGAAAATCACTCATAACCCTTCCTCATGCACTCTATGATTTGAAATTAACGCCAAACAGGCGCCGTCAGAGCGGAGCAAGCAGCATGCCAACATTCCCTTACCATGAATCCACTGATAAATTATGTACGACATCTTGTAATTGATATGCGACATCAACTGAAAATTTTTGGGATTGTTTCCAAATAAAGCTGGCGCGGAACACCAGCTTGAAGCTGCCTGCGGAACCTGGCGTTATGCTTGATGCTCACCCAATCCGGCCTTACGGATGTTTGAACACCTGAGAGCCCGTTCTTGGTGCATTTGAAGCCCCATTGTTGTGCATTAGGTTGTTTTCTGAAGCATTCCCGTGTAACCGGGCAGATTGCCTGAACAAATGCACAGCAATAACGCACCATTTGCGTTCGCTCTCCTGCTTGGTGGCAGCTACCATCAGCGTTCTCGGCAGGCGATGCTACGGCTACTCATCTGATTTCACGGCCCCAGATAAGTCTCTTCGTAAGACTATAGAAAACAACTCGTGCGTAGCTGCACAAACCTCTACTTAGTTTCCCGCACATCCACTGCGCCATCAACTGCAGGCCGATTGCCGGTCGATATAACCATTTCTACAAGCGCTCAGACTGTATAATCCTTAGACCAGTTTCCAACTAGAATAACAGATCGGCCATCACCAACTAAAGCTGCGGCAACGGTAGACATTGCGACACCCTAATGTAACGCCTAGAACCAAAAGCTTATATCCCTGTTACTTAAAGTCGCATATGCAACTCCAAGAGCATTTAGATCTCAGCGGCGCAACTACGGCATTCAGTGTTCTCTCACCAACGAGAACTACGTGCCAGACGGCTCACAGATAAAACCTGATAAATCGCATCCAGCCTGGATGGCTGAATGTGCTCAGAATAAACGTAAAAAGATAACATTAGAACTTACACTTATGCGTAGCGCCGGGCCGAGGTAGCTATACCGCATTCAGACTCAGCCAATCTGGCCACTGCCCTCAACTCCTTCCGAGACGGACAGGAATTGATTAGGCCAAGGTTTAGCTCCAGCATCTACACATCTCTGATCTGTACGATATATCGAACAGTGTGTATAGTTTTTTATGCTTTATCTTCATAACAGGATATCTTACGCTACACTAACAAAATCGGAGACAAATGAACCATGACGATAGATAAAGCAACATTATTTTTCTGCCTCCTATCACTAACCGCAAGTAATGTAAATGCAGCAGATGGAGCTCATGCCGCCATTCGCTTTCAAGATAGAATCAAGAAAACCATTCAACACGCTCCCGCACCGAAGGACTCGTTTAAAACAACCGCGACTGAGTCGATTGCTCTGGCACCAGCGGTATTTGGTCAAGCTTCGCCGCCTGCGAAATTGCAAGATACTCGAGAGACCAAAGAACTCTTTAAATAGATTACAAGATTTGCATATAACGACAGTTGTGTCCTGACATATAGCGCCGGCCGAGCGAATTATATAATTCACTTGCATAGACTAACGTCAATTTATTTCAGCGAGCGCACTTAATAGTTAGTCAACCCCAACCTGGCTCGCTTACGAAAATTCCTTGCCGCCTTGCCTGGAGAATATTGACTTAGGCAACGAAATAAGTAACAGATGATTAGTAACTCAAGATCTTGAATCGGTTCCGCTCCTGTTTAAGATTCGTACACTTAGAACCCATCAAAGGCAACTGGCATCCTCAGGTGATTCAACACTATGAACATTAGCCCACTGCCAATTGGTGCCCTCCTAAAATCTTGGCCCAATCATGTAGGGATCAGTGCTCTCACACTCACCCTAACTGATAGGTGAGAGATCCCTGCCTTTCACAGCCAGCCGAGAGCGCCGAATCGGCTGGTGCCCCCCTCCCCGCACGTATAGACTGCGCCAGTGAGGTGCCTTTGTACTGAGGTTCAAGCTCGATCAATTATGGGCAAATACTGACCTGCCTTAAGATCATGTCATAAGTGATTGAATGATCTTGAAACTATACAGGTCTAGAGTCGACGCTGCAGCCGAAAAAGAATCTACTTCTACTCCGCAGCTCTATGTCAGGTACCCATTGATTCTTGGCCCTGCCGAGCGTTACTGCGAGGTGGGCACAGGAGCAGAAGCCAACCAGACCTATGCCCTACACCCAAGAAATTTATTACTATAAAAAGCTATTTTTTGCTGAGCCGAGGATGCTTTTCCACTCACAATTGACATCGCTAGGAACATATGTGACCGTTCTGCGCATACTAGTCTTTAATAGACTCAGTTCCTAAAAACTTTAGAGAAAATACTCATAACATCACAAACCCCACGTAAAACCGACCGCAGAGCGGTCGGCTGTGTATATAAGTGATGGTTAATGTAATTTGCTCGGCAGATATTACACTACACAAGGCGATCCTTTACTATTAATGGGAAGCGATGCGCAACTACATTCTGTAAGCTGGAGCCCTACGACGTCTTTAAACATCATGATCGTCCACTAACCGAACAGAATCATCCATACGATCCACTTACACTTATGCGCCCCACGCCCCCCCGAGTGACTTGTATAACATTATTAGGTTCTGCTCTCGAGCGAGCTTTGTAGTGATCCGATCATTGAGAGCGTTGTTAAGGGTACGCTGAGCATCTAGGACTTCAAGGTAGCTAGCAACACCTGTACCGTACAGCTGGACGACCAAAGTGTGAGCCGCTTCCGCAGCGTTTAGCCGTCGCTGCTGAGCATCCACTCGCTTATTAATGGTAGCCCGCACAGCCAACGCATCTGCGACTTCTTGGAATGCCGTCTGTATTGTTCGTTCATAGTTTGCCACGGCTATGTCCCTGTTCGCCTTGCTGACCTCTAAACCGGCGCGTAGCCTCCCGCCGGTAAAGATTGGTACGTTAATTTTCGGTAAAAACTCCCAAGTACGATTTGCACCCGAGGTCAGCGTATTAAGCGACGGACTAGCGTATCCCAAGCTGCCAGTGAGAGTTACACTCGGGAAAAACGCTGCGCGTGCCGCTCCAATATTAGCCTCCGCGCCAACTAGCTGATATTCAGCCGCAACTATATCAGGCCGATGAGTAAGTAAATCCGAGGGCAAACCTGGTGGTATGTCGGTGACGCCTACCGCTGATTCCCCAGGATCCAAAGTAAGCTCCAATCCCGAAATAGAACTCCCGACCAGCAACTCTAAAGCATTACGAGACTGAACAAATGCTGCTTCGCTCGCGAGATACTCGTCCTCTGCCTGATTGAACTCAGCTGACGCTTGATTTAACTCAAGATCAGACGAACTTCCAACATGTCTGAGTTGGGTCTGCAGGGCCAATCCTTGCTTACGACTTTTCAGCGTATCAGTCGCGACTGCTAGAAGTTCGTGGTTGGCTGTCAGTCTTAAATATGCAAGTGCCGTCTCGGCGATAATGTTTATTTTAGTAGCTCTCCGAGCCGACTCAGTAGCAAGATACTCATTTAGAGCTTGGTTCTCTAAACTTCGAATTTTCCCGAATAAATCCAGCTCCCACGATGTAATTCCCACGCTTAGATCATAGCTTTTTGCGGTCTCATCAGCCCCAGATGATGTAAGTGATCCCGGTGTACGTACATAGTTTTTTGCAGCCCCTACCTGAGTTTGTGGCATGAGCCCGGCTCGCTCAATTCGATACAAGGCTCTACTTTTTTGAACGTTAAGATTCGCAACCCTTAGATCCCGGTTATTTTTCAATGCCAGTTCTATCAGCGAGCGGAGCTCGACATTGGTAAAAAGGCCCTCCCAACGATCACCAGTGTTAAGGTTTGGAGTATCTCTCTGAGAGCTAGGCATCGCTGAATTCGCCCATTTTTCTGCAACAGGGAGCGGAGGACGCTTATACACTGGCGCAAGCGAACTACACCCTGTCAAAGCAACGCTCAGCAACGACAGACGGACGATTGTATAATGGATGGCGTTAACGGTCATTCTGACATCTCCTCACCAACAACCTCACGCCTTTGACGTTTTGAATTAGAAAGAGATGTCACCTGCACGTAGAAGAGTGGAATAAAGAATATTGCAAGGAACGTAGCAGTTATCATCCCCCCAATTACACCGGTACCGATCGCATGTTTACTACCTGCGCTAGCGCCATGGGATATCACCAAGGGGATCACACCCATAGTAAATGCTAAAGAAGTCATTATAATAGGACGCAATCGAAGTTTTGAGGCTTCGATCGCCGCAGCATTCAATGTCCGCCCACCCTTTCCATAAAGTTCTTTAGCGAACTCGACAATCAATATCGCATTTTTTGCGCAGAGCCCAACAGTCGTCAACAACCCGATCTGGAAGAACGCATCATTATCCAATCCGCGCATGAGCGTGCCTCCGACCGTGCCCAAGATACCAAGTGGGACGACTAACATCACTGCAATAGGAATAGACCAGCTATTATATAGTGCTGCTAGACATAGAAACACTGCCACTACTGACAGCAAATAGAGGGAAGAAGCTTGAGATCCACTGATCCTCTCCTCATATGAGAGACCAGTCCAGGCAATCGCACTGCTGGGTGGCAGTGACGCGGCAATTTCTTCAATGGCTTTCATTGCATCCCCGGTACTAAAACCAGGTGCCGGTTGACCGAGAAATTCAATGGCGGGTGTGCCATTGTATCGCTCCAGCTTTGGGGAGCCGAAAGTCCATGAACCCGTAGCGAAAGCAGCGAACGACACCATTTCCCCACTTTTGTTACGCACATACCATTTCGCAAAATCGTCAGGAGTAATACGGGCTTGAGGTACACCTTGAACGTATACACGCTTTACACGCTCACGATCGATAAAATCATTCACATATGAAGCTCCCCAAACAGCACTCATCGTGCTGTTGATATCCGCAAGCGTTAGGCCATAGGCTCGAGCCTTTTCGTCGTCTATCACTACCTGGTACTGAGGTTCGTCAGCCTTACCATTAGGCCGAACCAGTGCTAGCTCTGGGCGCTGAGCGGCTTTTTCCAATAGCTGAGCACGCATTTCCATGAGATGGTTATGCCCAGCGCCACTGTAGTCTTGCAGGAAGAAATTAAAGCCTGCCGCGTTCCCTAGCTCCATAATGGCCGGAGGCATAAACGTAATCACCGACGCAGATTCAATCGTACGTAGATAATGCATTGACCTTTCTTGCAATTCAAACGCCGTCGTTTTGCGATCACCCCAGGGCTTTAGCATAATGAACGCCATGCCGCTATTCTGTCCCCTACCAGAAAAACTGAAACCGTTGATTGCAAAAACAGTCTCAACAGAATCTTTTTCATCATGCAGCAGATAGGCAGTCATTTCCTCAAGCACTTTATCGGTCTGTGTTGCAGTACTATTAGGCGGAAGCTCTACCTGCGCCAAAATAAAACCTTGATCCTCACCAGGCAAAAATGATGTAGGCAGCATTGGAAACAGGAAAGCCAATGCCAATACAATAAGTACGTACACCCCGGACGCGCGCCCGCGATTGTTAACTACTAGTTCAACGCCATGCCCATAGCGAGCTGTTGAGCGATCAAACATTCGATTGAACCAACCAAAAAAACCGCTCCCTGAGTGTTCAGCATGGACGGGCTTTAGAAGTGTAGCGCATAGCGTAGGCGTAAACACGAGAGCGACGAATACCGAAAGCGCCATGGAGGTAACGATAGTGACCGAAAACTGTCGATAAATTACACCCGTCGATCCCCCAAAAAACGCCATAGGTATAAATACGGCGGATAACACAAGGCCTATACCAACAAGGGCGCCGGATATTTGCTCCATGGACTTACGAGTCGCGTCCAATGGGCTCAACCCTTCCTCCTTCATGAGGCGCTCGACATTCTCAACAACTACGATTGCATCGTCCACCAATAGTCCGATTGCCAGAACCAGCCCGAACATTGTGAGGATATTGACGGTGAACCCGAACAATGCCATAACACCAAATGTCCCCAGAAGTACAACAGGAACCGCCAGCGTTGGTATTAACGTAGCCCTCAGATTCTGCAAGAACAAATACATTATGACAAAAACAAGCACGACGGCTTCGATCAACGTATGCACTACACCGTTGATCGACTCACTGACTACTGGTGCCGTATCGTATGGGTAAATTACTTTTACACCCTTTGGCAGGGTGGGACTTATACGCTTCAGAGTCTCTTGAACTGCAGCAACCGCGTCCAGTGTATTACCGCCAGTAACAAGGCGTAGCGCAATACCAGCGCTGGGCTTTCCGTTCGCCATTGCACTGATTGAAAAGTCATCAGCACCGAGCTCAATGTCGGCGACGTCCTGCAACTTGACTTGCGACCCGTCAGCATTGACCTTCAGCAGGATATTTTTGAACTCCTGAGGAGTTCTAAGCAGGGATTTCCCTATGATCGTTGCATTGAGCTGCGCAGCTTCAACATTAGGACGCCCCCCCAACTGTCCTGAAGAGATTTGTACATTTTGCTCCTCAATGGCTCGAGTAACGTCTGCTGGCATTAACTGATAGTTATTTAATTTCAGTGGATCCAGCCAAACACGCATTGCGTTTTGAGCGCCCAGAACCATGAAGTCGCCGACGCCTGGTGTGCGTGTCAGCGGATCCTGAAGTTGTGAAACGACCAAATCTCCTAGTGCATAATTATCGAGACTGCCATCCTCAGAAACCAGGCCTGCGACAATCATAAAATTAAGCTTATACTTAACCACTCGCAGTCCGATTTGCTGAACTGCCTGAGGGAGCATTGGCGTCGCAAGCGATAGCTTATTCTGGACCTGGACTTGAGCAGTATCCGGATTGATATTTTGCTCAAAAGTCACTACGATCGTAACGCTCCCATCAGCATTGCTCTCAGAGCGTATGTATCGTAACCCATCTAGTCCATTAAGCTGCTGCTCAATTACTTGAGTGACAGTATCTTGTACTGTCTGGGCGGATGCACCTGGATAGCTTGCAATAATGCCAATTGCAGGAGGGGCGACATCCGGATATTGATTGACGGGAAGACCTTTCAGTGACAGCGCCCCGGCCAACATAATAACAATAGCTACAACCCAAGCAAAAACGGGTCTTTCAATGAAAAACTTTGACATGGTACCGCCAGTTATCTAGTAATTCCAACAGAGGTAAGTCGATCAGCCGTCGCCCCAACATCGTATGCATCGACTTTCATGCCCGCTTTCACATGTTGTATACCGTTGACTATAATTCTGGACCCCGGAGCGAACGGTTCATCTGTTAGCCAGCGACCTTGAATTAAACGCTCGGCTTGAAATTTACGTTCCGAAACCACATTTTCGGAGTCCACAAGAAACACAGAAGTCTCACCACGACTGTTCCTTGAGACAGCTTTCTGAGGTATTAGTATCGCCTGCTCACGCGAACCTGACTCAAGCTCGGCCCTGACAAACATTCCCGGGAGCAGAATATGCTCCGGATTGGGCATAAGCACCCTCAAGGTGACGGCGCCCGTACTCTCGTCCACCTGCACTTCTGAAAACTGTAACTTACCAGCATACCCGTATTTAGCACCGTCTTCTAAGGCAACGTATACAGCACTATGATGTTCATTTGAATCTTTCGGGCCAGCGCTATGCTTGCTTAAATAATTTTTCCGTTGCAAGAGCATACTTGCAGGCTGAACGACATCAACGTATATCGGATCTAGTTGTTGTATGACCGCCAAGGCCGATGACTGGTTTTCGATAACCAAAGCACCTTGCGTGACGCTTGACCTACCTATCCTGCCTGAAATAGGAGCAACTATTCGAGTATAATCCAGGTTTATTTGAGCAACTTCAAGGTCTGCCTTAGCCTCCATGAAGCGTGACTGTGCGTCGTCAAATTGTTGCCTGCTAATAGCGCTAGTTTCTATAAGTGTTTTGTAACGCTTAATCAGCGCCTCAGCCGAATGGTAGTTCGCATGCGCACGAGCAAGCGCAGCTCGATAGGGTGCCGCATCAATCTGATAAAGCAATTGACCTTTTTTAACATAGGCCCCTTCGTCAAATGCTTTTTTAAGCAATATTCCAGTCACCTGCGGACGGATTTCAGCGCCCTCTGTGGCACGGGTGCGGCCAGGGAGTTCTACCTTTAGTTGTAGTGTCTCTGGATGAAGGCTAATAGTGCCGACGCGAGGTGGATCCGCTTGTACCTTGACTTCCGACTTAGAGTTTTCGCAACCCGCGAGACTCATGAGCGCCATTAACGCTAGTGCGCCTGGCATCTTCGATTTAAAAAAATACATTTTGATAACCATTTTTAGGTGGGTTGACCCACCCACGTTTAGTGTGTTAGCAGGAGGCCCGCTATCGGCGACCTCCAAATTTGTGGCTAAATCAATCTAGGTCGATCGACCCACCCATCAACCAGTGTACACTGTTTTGGTCGTTAGAGCGCAAGTGTCCCGGATAGATAGGCATAGAGGAGGCATTGGATGGTTAAGAAAATGGGTGATAGCGCCGTTGCTGCTCGCAGAAAGGATCAAGTGCTATCGGCAGCAGCAGAGTGCGTGAGAATGGAAGGCTTTCACCGTGCCAGCATGGCGCAAATCTCCGCTGCTGCCGGGATGAGTCCGGGCCATATCCATCATTTTTTTGGGGGCAAAGAAAGTATAATCGAAGGAGTCGTTGCCAGGGAGCATAACGAGCTGGCAGACCTCATTCAGGAAGTAATCGATAACTCCAGCGAAGCGGGACCGATTGCGGCCTTCGTCGAGTTGGTACCAAAATGTGCAGACAGATACATGGATTTCAATCATGCGGCTCTCGCCGTCGAGATTTTGGCCGAAGCTAGCCGCAACCCTAAAGTCTCTAAATTAATCCAGGAGCATGACAACGCCATGAGCCAGTCATTTAATGACCTGTTCGGGGCCGATGCATCAGATATTAGATCGCGCTGTGAAATCATTGCAGCGTTATTCGAAGGTCTCTCGTCGAGAGCTCTACGAAACGCCGAAGCGAGAACTGTAATAAGCAGAGATATGCTACAGAAAATCGTACACTTAGTTCTTACCTCCTAATCCACATTCAAGCTAAACTCTGCGTCTGTGACCACGGGAGCGGTCACAGGCGCCACACTTTTCTGAGCCTACCCGTAGTCCACAAGCAAAAGCGTATCAGCACACTCCTGCCAGCATATGGTTTAGTGAGATCGAGACAAATAACCACAACCTTGCCCACTTCTATCGATCAAAAAGTAATTTCGCGTAAAAATATTTTATCGACAACCATAGAATACCAAGCCTGCCATAATCACTTAACCCCCAGAGTTCAAGCGTATCCGAATACTACCGAGCGAGGCACTGCAACATATTCTTGCCATCCAACTAGAAAACACATGATTACCCCCCTAACCGCCACACTTCATCTCTGCTCATAATATCCTCCAGCCAAGCCGCAAATGCCTTTATACGCGAAGACAACCTGTTATGCTTCGGATAAACAATTGACAACACTGTGCTTTCAGCCTCCCAGTCCGGTAGAATCTGTCGAATCGAGCCGTTTGCAATCAAAGGCTGCGCTTCGGCAAGCGGCAACAACGCAACTCCCAGGCCAGCTACCGTGGCCGAAGAGACGGCGGCTCCGTTATTGAAATACATATACGGAGTTTGCTTTATTTCATGAATTTCGCTTCCCCGCAGCAGTCGCTGTCGAGCTTTTCTCTCCGTACCTGGAAATCTAAAACCCAGATACTTATGCTCGGTTAAATGGCTCACGTTAAGTATCGCGCTTCCAGCTTCCAAATAAGATACGGATGCGCAAAGACAGAATCGTAACCTCCCTATGTCACGCCGCACTAGATCATTATCATATTCATCGCTGGTGACAACAGCACAGTCCGTCCCAGCCCACTCACTATATGCGATATCAATAAATAAATTAGGATATTGCGAAATAAACTCCGGAAGTTTCGGAATTACAACGCCCGCCCCAACTGCCGAAGGCATTTTTACTCTAATTCTCCCTCTCATTGCGGTGGGGGTTTGTGCAACTAGAGCTTCCAAATCATCCACATCGTCCAATATTAATCTGGCTTTCTCGTAGTACGCCAAGCCGGTCGCTGTGACCTCAACCTTTCTCGTCGTCCTTGTGAGTAACGCAATCCCCAGGCTATTCTCTAAAGATTTCACTTGACCTGAAATGGTAGCTTTCGGCACACCAAGCATATTAGCTGCGCTTACAAAGCTACCAACTTCAACAATGCTGCAAAAGGCGCGCATTGCTTCAATCCTATCAACTGCCATTGTCCGAGTTCTCGTCCACTATAACTCTGAATGCTGGGTTTTTTAGAGTCAAAAATTTGCGTAATATCAGCCGACCAAAGCTAAGAGTTTAGACCCATGAAATCCCCTACGTTGGCAGTGACTATAATCCTATCCCTAATCAGTATCAATGCGGCGGCCGAGGGCGGCGCGGAGGCACTCCAAAACTGGCAGCAACACACCAGAGCGGAGTTCGAGAAACGTGCTCCAGAAGCTTCCAAGCAAGCGAAGCGAGATCAGGCTCCATCGGACGCTACGGAAAGAAAGAGTGACGGTAAAGCTCACCAAGAGCGGAGCGATAGCTGATAAGCTTCGTGGATTCGACGATACGGATTTAATCAGGAGAACCATAGAAGTTGCTTGAGCCGGCAGCGGGTGCACTCGAATGTACCCGCTAGATGTCATTCAATAGTTCGATGCGGACCCACGTAAGTATCGAAACTATCAAGGAGTTCGGTACGGATCTAAAGGTATTGACTCGCTCGACTGAGGCACAGCAACGCCCCCGCCAGCGATCCTAGGACGAACGCAGCAGGAGGCTGTGTGCCATGATCTCGATAAGAAGCTCTTACCATCCCATTGACGCCGCCATCCTGTGGTGTGACTTGTCCGATCACGAAGACGAAATTCTTCAAGCCGAACTGTCCCATCCTGGCAGCCTGCTCAAGCACTTTCCCCAATGGCCACGTCTGCATGATTACGCGGAGTGCATTTATGAGGCCATTCTCAGCGGCGACTTGCCCGCGACCTATTTGGGTCATCCGATCACTTCGGACTATCAGCTACACCGGGTGTACTGGTCCGTCCGGCGCGCCGACCTTGTGGTCTGGTTCGCCCGCAACTACCCAGGCGAAAGGCCCGCTTTCCTGTTTTCGTCAAGCACAGATCACTCAGGGTGTGTCAGCCTGAATGCGCACTTGGCCAAACAGGCGGAGCTGGACTTTGCGCTGCGTACCATAGAGCAATTGCAACTGTCGTATGCTGCCAGCGCTGATAAAATGGCTTCGCTCACCACGCTCAACAACCAACTGGTAGCGCGACTCGATTCTGTTGGCATTCCTTCCGACACTTCCGAAGCTATGCACAACGTGATCGTCGGCGCATTGCTGGAAGTCACGCTCAGCAAATCGAAAACAGGGCAAAGGCAATCGATCTACCCGAGCCAGGCAGCCTTGGTAGAGGCCATTACACTTCGATTTCCTGGGGTAAACGGCCTGAGTAAAAGTACCCTTGATCGGAGATTTGCCGCGGCTCGCCGCCATATGGCCCAGGCAGCACGGGGCTAACGCCGCATTGTCAGGCAATGCTCGGCATTGCCTGACAATGCTTTTCACCCTCTTCCGACCTTCACTGACTGTCACTTCCCACCACGCGCCACCCGGCGCTACGGAGTGACATCATGCAATCGACCAGCCCTGCCTCTCTGCCAGCCGACCGTCACATCATGCGTCGCGATGAAGTGGAACTGAAAACCGGCTTCAAGCGTTCGCACATCTACAACCTGATGAAGGCCGGGCAGTTCCCGCAATGCCGGCGCATCGGCACACGCGCCGTCGGTTGGGACTCACTGGAAATCGAACAGTGGGTCCAGGACCGACTGTCCTCGGGGGACTGACCATGGACGTCCTCTCGCTGATTTCGACCAAGGGCGGCGCAGGCAAGACCACCGTCGCCGCCAACCTGGGCGGTGTGCTCGCCGATGCAGGGCTTCGCGTTCTACTGCTGGATCTGGACAGCCAACCTACGCTGTCCAGTTACTTCGCCTTAGGCGAGTCCCGGGAGGGCGGCAGCTACGAGCTCATTGCCCAGCGGCTCACGGCGCATGAGCAGGTCATCTCCACCACAGTCATTCAGCACCTCGATTTGATCGTCTCCAACGACCGCGCCGGACATATCAGCACCCTGCTGCTTCACGCGGCCGATGGCCGACTGCGACTGCGCAACCTGCTGCCAGCCTTCGAAGATTATTACGATGTGCTGATCATCGACACCCAAGGAGCGCGCAGCGTGGTGGTGGAGATGGTCATCCTCGCCTCCGATTGCGCAGTGTGTCCGGTCCCGCCGGAAATGCTCGCCGCGCGCGAGCTGCGCCGGGGCACGCTGGGCCTGCTTGAAGAGCTGGAGCCTTACCGCTACCTCGGCGTAGCCTTGCCGTCGGTGAAGCTGCTGCTCAACCAGGTCAACGCCAATCGTCGCGATACCCGCTTAATCATCCGGAGCCTACAAACCTCTTTTCAGGATGACCCGCATGTCAGCGTTTGCAGCGTGGTGGTTCCCGACCGCGTAGCCTATCCGAATGCCGCATCGCTCGGCCTGCCTGTGCACCGCGTTGAGCCAGTTCCACTGTCCGGCAGCCGCAGCCCTTGTGCCGCCGAGATCATGCGCGGCTTGGCCATCGAGCTTTTCCCGCAATGGGCTAAGCAACTCGGTGCCCTCGCCGTGCATTCGCCTGGCCGCCCGGCCACTGCCGAGCACCAGCTGATCCGTCGCAGTTGAACGGAGAATGAGTAATGAAGCCGCCGACCTCCGAAGACATCACGCGTCAACTGCAACAGGCGCACTTTCCGCAGAAACACGGTTGCGATCTAGCGGCGGCTCCCGTTGGGGATACGCCGATGGTGGTCAATCTCGAGCAATTGCGCCCCTACGAACTTAACCCGCGTGTAATCCGCAACCCACTGTATGACGACATCAAGGCTTCGATCCGCGAGCGCGGCCTGGATCAGCCACCCGCCATCACCCGCCGCCCCGATGAACCGCACTTCATCATCCGCAACGGCGGCAACACCCGTCTGAGCATCCTCGGCGAGCTGTGGCAGGAAACGCGCGAAGAGCGGTTCTTCCGTATCCATTGCCTGTTCCGCCCTTGGCAATCGGAAGCACATACCTTGCTCGGGCATCTGGCCGAGAGTGACCTGCACGGCCAGTTGACGTTTATCGAGCGGGCGCTGGCCGTGGCGAAGCTGCAGGACATGTTTCAGCCCAGCGACGCCCACCTCACCCAGCGCGAACTCGCGACGCGCTTGAGCGAGGGTGGCTATCCCATCTCGCAGTCACACATCAGCCGCATGTTCGACGCACTCGAGCACCTGCTACCCGTCATCCCGCAGGTGTTGTACGCGGGCCTGGGCAAAAACGCCATCGGGCGCCTCATCAGCTTGCGACGGCGGGCTGAGGCGATCTGGAACCGATACTTCGGCAGCCCCGAGCAGTTCCCGCTTCTGTGGTTTGAAGTTCTGTCAGCGTTCGACGGTGAAAAGCCCGAGCTGGACTCGAGTGAGCTGCAGGACGAATTGATTGCCAGGATGGCAGTGAGTCTGGAGCAGACGCCTCGTCTGTTGGCACTGGAGCTGCACCAGGGACAACGTCCCTCGCTACCCGCCCTGCCTGGCCAGTCCCCAGCGGCCTCACCAATACCTGTCCATGCGCCGGGAAGAAAGACCAAGGCGCCCAAGCTAGAGCCAGATCCGGAGCCAGCTGAGGCCCTCCAGCCACTGCAGGCACCACGCCTACACGATATACGCCAAGCGCTGGGTGACGAACCGTTGCCAGACAAGCCCCTGGAAGAGCTCGAGGATGCTCCTAGCCCGGTCGTCGCGTCACCATCATGCTCCGGGCCACTGGACGATATCAGCGACTTGCGCGCGATCTGCGCCGGCCTGGCTGCCGACCTTGCCGCTTACGCAGACGCCAGCGACATGGTTAGCCCACTCGTGGACGGTCTGGGCTTCACGCTTTCACCGGGACATGGCGAGCGACTCAGCTCGCGGCACACCGGTATTCAGCTGCTGCTCTCGGCCCTGCTGCGCCTTCAGGACGACGTGGCCTGGAAAGAACGTCAGCAGTTGCCGGCAGCACTGTTTGGTCAGCTGCTGATCGGCGTTTACGACCTTCCCTTCACCGACCGCCCAGCCCTGACGGTGGGCCTTGAACGCCTTCCTGATGCCCAGCTGGAGCAGCTGTTCACGCTGATCCGCCACGCCCGGCAGTTGATCGAACTGACGCTGTCGTCCACTCGATAACGTGAGGAGCCACCTCATGAGCACAACTTTCAATCTGTTGAACCATGCCATGTTGAACCAGGTGCTGCATGAGCTGCGCCATGGCAGGTTACAGCGCTGCAAGGCCCTGGGTCTGGCCGATGAAGACATCGAGGTGCTGCAGTCGCTGCCCCCGACCACCCTGTCTCACCTGGCGCACTCGTCGATCGCCTGGGTCGAAGTGAAGGTCGACCTCACCGTGTTGCGCCGCCTGATCGTTCAGGCCGAGCGCGATGAGCAGAACGAGCGGTTGATCAACCGGGCGCTCAAGTTGGGCGCGAGCTCAAACATCATGTACCGCTGCTTCGGCCTGGACCATTCGGAGACCGCGTTGCGCCGCCGCGTGCTGAAGATCGAGACGCACCGCGGTCGGCCGGTCCAGCTCAGTGAAGTGCAGGAGCATGCCGTGTGGAATCGCTGGAGCCAGCTGCGCACAGAGGATCCGGACAACGATCCGCTGGACACCATGATGATGCTGGCCGAGGAGCAACACATCAGCCTGACCCTGGTCTGGCAACAGGTCGAACTGTACGGAGGCACACCATGCTGAGCTTTTACGAGGTCGACTGGCAGGACGTGGTGCGTCAGTGCTACGACGCCCTTCGGCGCCGAAATGAGTGGTACGCGGCGAACGGCAAACTGGTTGTCCCCACCGAGGAGCCCGCGGTGCGGACGATCTACTACGGCGACAATAACCCGCTGCCGCAGACCTTGCTGCTGGATCGCCGCCTGACGCCACTGGAACGCAACACTTGGCAAGTGCTTCGCTGGCTGATCACCGAACGTCAGGTCAAGACGCCACGCTACCAGGACCTGCAGCCCTACCTGGCGACCAGTCCCTGCGGTACTCAGGCCTCTCGGGAAACCATCGCCCGCGCACTCAACGTTCTGCGCACCACGCGCTGGCTCAGCCTGGTGGAGCGCTCACGCGATGCTAGCGGCTGTCTGCGTGGTTGCGTCTATGTGCTGCACGGCGATCCGTTGACCGCAGCCGAACAGTTGGAGCTGGACAGCGGCTACGCGGCGTTGCTGCGACAGAACCTCTCCCATGCCACCAAAGGGGTCCGGGACGTGGCGCAGCATGTGATCGCCGAGATCCAGGCCGACCCCCAGGTGTCCCAGCTCGACAAGGACAGGCTCGGCTCGCTGCCGCTGGTCCAACAGCAAACACTGCCGCTGATGAACGATGAAACACAGACAGAGGATTCCGAACCTGGCGCACACCACCCCATTCGGAATTCTCCGGCTGGTGCAACCAATCCCGAACCCTGCGGCAATGCAGCGGATCTGGCTGTGATTCGGAATGCCGACGCTGGCCGTACAGTACAGAAAGAGCAAAGCAAAAAAAGTACGGTACTGGGGCAGGTGGAGTTTGGTCGAGCACGGTGGCCTGAGGATTTACCGCTGAACCCGAACGAGCGGCGTATGGCCTCCCAGGCGATGCGTCAGCTCGAGCCGGAACAGCAACAAGCGGTGATCAATGAAGCGGCGGTGCGCTGCGCCCGCGGTGAGATTCGAAAACCGGTCGCCTATCTGATGGGCTTGATCAAGCGCGCCTGCCAGGGCGAATTCACTCTGTGGGCCGCGCGTACCGAGCAAGAGAAATCCGCAAACCCTCCTTCACGCCCAGCGAAGCCTGTGCCGGAGGAACCACCCCGCGAGCGATCCAAGCGCAACGGCCAGCGCACCGCCTCGCCACTTGCCCTCTCCTGCTTGGAGGAACTGAAACAACGTTGCCGAGGGATCACTGCGGCGACATAGGGCTGGAGCTCGGTGGACATAATGCCGATGCCATAGATTCCAACAACGTCCACCCTTCTGGAAATGTGACCGCACCATCTTCGCGATGATTCGCGTCCCCGGCCAGGGTTAGGCCCATCGTCGGCGTCATTCCGACGGCGAGGTACTGGCGATGGTCGATCACTACCAACTCAACCTGGGCTCCCTGCGCAGCAGCATCACCCTGACTCTGCACACCCACCATGCGGCACGGCTGTGGCAGGGGCGCAGCGGTCGCGACGGGGTACATCCGATCCTGGGTATGCCCGGTTACATCAGCGTCACCAACCTGCTCAAACACGCCAGCAGCCAAGGTGATCCCTATGCGGACTGGTTCATGCTGCAACTGGAGGAAAAGCTGCTGCAGGCCAGGTTGGACATGGCCACGCTGACGCAGCAAATGAGCCGCGTAGAACGAGCCCTGCCAACGCAAGTCGATGTCGGTGACAACCTCAATATCCACCCCGTCACCCTGCCGCTGTTCATCGGCAGCCAGCTGGGCTTTCTCGCGATCTACCTGCTCACCGACTACGACACCCTGGTCCGGCGGGTACTGCTTGCCCACCACACGGCGCTGATCGGCCGGGGCGACATGGAGTCGTGGATCGATGGCGGGGCGCATCTGCTGCGCAGCCTATTTGGCCTGGCGCAGCGCTACCGACTGGCCGGGGTGAGCCGCGACGACATGGCCGCCAACAACGCCCGTGCCCGCGAAGCCATCGACAAGTTCGGCACCCTGCCGCAGGACATTCTCGAAGGGACGCGCCGCTCTCAGTTTGCCCCGCCGATTGCCCGCAGCAACGCGCCCTCCGAGATCGAAGGCCCGAATCCGCCGGAAGCCGAGGAGCTGCCTACAGCGGACACCGCGAACGACGGAGGTGAGACATGACCCTGGCCGAAGCCATTGCCCGGCGTTTGTCAGCGGATGCCTATCGCGAGTTCGCACAGGGTGCCTCCCTAAAAGGCCTTTTAAAGCCTTTTAAGGGTAAGGGGGAACTGCAGCAGTTCGCCGAGACGATCCTGCGCCTGCGCACCCAGGTCGCCGAGTTGATGGCGGTGATGCTGGCGATCATGGCCCAGCCACCCTTCTCGTTGCTGGACCTGCGACTGGTCGTCCAGCACAGCGCGACGGGCACTGATTTCCTGCGCTGGCGCAGTCCGGACTTCCAGCGCATGGGCGTGCAGGTGTGGCAGGAGGCGGTGGTTCAGCCACGTCTGCACCCTGAGCTGCGGCAAGCGTTGTATCAGCTGGAGACCAACCGCGTGGTGCTGAACCTGCAGATGAGCAGCCTGCAGTCGCTGTATCGCCAGGCTATCGGCGGTGTCAGCAAGCTTGAGGCCGCCAAGCTCGCCCTAACCCGTTCCCCCACCGAGGAGTAACCCGCATGAGTACTTTGTTTGTTGGTGAAGGCAACATCGGCAGCGTGCCGGAGTATCAGGAGTTCAATACCAATCCAGATGAGCCGCGGCGCCTGCTGCGGCTGAATGTCTATTTCGACAACCCCGTACCGCGCGAAGGCGGCTACGAGGATCGCGGCGGCTATTGGGCGCCCGTAGAGCTCTGGAACCGCGACGCCGAACACTGGGCCACGCTCTACCAGAAAGGCATGCGCGTCCTGGTTGAAGGGCGCACGGTCAAGGAGGAATGGGAGGATAGCGAGGACAACGCACGCGTGACGTTCAAGGTGGAGGCGCGGCGCATCGGTATTCTGCCGCACCGCCTGACCTCGGTGACCATGCGTGAGAAAGCCAGCGACAATGCCAGCACTTCGCGCAAGGGGGGAGGCAAGAAAGCGCCACGCAAGTCAGGGTAAGTGCGTGGTACTCAGTGGAATCGCCGCCCGCAGCGCGATATCACTGGAACCATACAGGCAGCTCAGCGGGCAATGCTGGCTGTTGCCGTTGGTTCACTCTCGCCGGACGCTCTTGCGCCGCTCATGTTCGAGCATTAGCTTCACTTCCGCCAAGTACTGGTCCAGGGCAAGGAATGCCCGCCAGTGCAGTGGACTCTCCTGAACCCAGGCAATCAACCGGGCGCGAGCCTCTTCCTTGTCCGGCTCCAGATGGGTGGCCATGAACAGCTCATAGGCCTTGATTGCTAATGCATCTGCCTCACTCTGGTGGGATCCGTGCAAGTTTGTTGTCTCCGTGGTGACGGTCGAGTCATCCAGCTTTTTTCGGTAATACGCCCCATAGGGTTGTTAGTCAACCTTCTGAGTTGTTCATATATTTGGGTTGCTGTTCGACCATATAAGTCGAATTGGAGAGCGCCCCCATTGCCCGTGAAAGAGCCTAGCCCACATCACATTGGTCGCCAGTTGGCGGCTTACCGTAGTGCCTGCCGCCTCACTCAGGCGAAGGTGGGTGAGTACCTGAAGATTTCCGGGGAAGCCGTATCGCGCCTCGAACGAGGCGAGGTTGAGCTTTCCGTAAGCAAGTTGCTGAAATTGGCCGACCTGTATGGCTGCCCTGCCGATGAGTTGCTGCTGGCCATCAGCCCTCGCCCGCAGGATCAGGGCCAACAGATCACGTCGATCATCAAGGAGCTGGGTGAAGCGGATAAGCAGTTCGCCCTGGAGTTTCTGCAAACGCTGGCGAACCACCTCGCGCAACGCAAGTAACGCATGCCCGCCGATATGAGCTGGGCACCTTCGGATTTACCCTGGCGCTTCGCACCCACACCCCCACCCTGTCGGTACCCACCGAGAGGCACGTGTATGCGCCTGTTCATCTGCGAGAAACCTTCCCAAGCCCGCGACATCGCCCGGGTGCTGCAGGCCAGCAATCGCGGTGATGGCTGCCTGAAGGGTCAGAACGTCACCGTCACCTGGTGCGTCGGGCATCTGCTGGAGACCGCTCCGCCCGAAGCCTATGGGGATTACAAACGCTGGTCGCTGGACGACCTACCCATCATTCCCAGCCACTGGCAATTGGTGGCCAAGCCCAAGGTCGCTGGCCAGCTCAAGGTGATCAGCCAACTGCTGCGCACCTGCAGCGAAGTGATCATCGCCACCGACGCCGACCGCGAGGGCGAGATGATTGCCAGGGAAATTCTCGAGCGCTGCCAGTACCAGGGGCCGATTCTGCGCCTGTGGCTGTCCGCACTGGATGAGGCATCGATACGCCGGGCCTTGGGCACCTTGCGTCCAGGGGAAGAGACCTTGCCGCTCTATCACTGTGCGCTGGCCCGCTCCCGTGCAGACTGGCTGGTGGGCATCAACCTGAGCCGGCTGTTCACCCTACTCGGCCGCCGCGCTGGTTTCGATGGCCTGCTGCCAGTGGGCCGTGTACAGACGCCCACCCTGCGCCTGGTGGTCGAGCGTGACCGAGCGATCGCCAGCTTTGTGCCGCGACCTTTCTGGACCGTCGATGCGCACCTGGAGCAGGACGGCATCCGTTTTCACGCGCGCTGGCAGCCCACCGCCGCGGTCAGCGATGCGGTTGGACGCTGTATCGACGAAACCGCCGCGCAGCAGGCGCTCAGGCGCCTCACTCAAGCTGGCAGCGCACAGATCGACAGCGTCGAGGTCGAGCGCGTGCGCGAAGGCCCGCCGCTGCCGTTCGACCTGGGCACGTTGCAAGAGATCTGCTCGGCCAAGCTCGGACTGGGTGCACAGGAGACCCTGGCCACTGCCCAGGCCCTGTATGAAACCCACAAGGTGACGACCTACCCGAGAAGCGACTGCGGCTACTTGCCGGAGAGCATGCTCGATAAGGTGCCGCGCGTCCTTCACGCCTTGGCCGCCGCCGCACCATCGCTGGGGGAAATCCTCAAGGAGGTCGACCCCAGCCGCCGCTCCCGTGCCTGGAACAGCAGCAAGATCACCGCGCACCACGGCATAATTCCCACCGCCGTCACGCTGGATTTGGCGCAGCTCTCCGAGCGCGAGCGGGCGGTTTACACGCTGATTCGCGCCCGCTACCTCGCGCAGTTCATGCCCGAGCATCAGTACTTGAAAACCCAGGCGCTGCTGCACAGCCAGGCAGATCACCTGGTGGCGCGCGGCAAGCAGATCCTGGTCCGCGGCTGGAAGGCGGTGATCAACGAGGCCGACGGTAACGAGCCGGCTGAACAGGCGCAGCAGCTGCCGACGTTGCGTGAATCCGCGACGGTGGCGCTGATCGACGCCACGCTCAACGCACAGCGCACACAACCACCCAAGGCCTATACCGAAGGCACCTTGGTCAAAGCAATGAAAACCATCGCCAACCAGGTAGCCGAGCCGCGGCTCAAGCAGAAGCTCAAGGACAGCTGCGGACTCGGTACTGAGGCTACCCGCGCGGCAATCATCCAGGGTTTGATCGACCACGGTTACCTGACCAAGAAGAAACGCAGCCTGGCCGCCTCAGCCGCCGCGCATACCTTAATCGAAGCGGTGCCGCCAGAAGTAGCCGACCCGGTCATGACCGCGCTGTGGGAGCAGGCGCTGGACCGCATCGAATCGGGCCAGCTGAGCGTCGAGACCTTTCTCGCCAAACAGGCAGAGTGGCTGACTCGACTGGTGCGCAGTAACGCCACGCTCACCCTGCGGCCGCCCCCCAGCAAAGGGCCGTTATGTCCGGTTTGCCGCAGCGCCATGCGCCAGCGCAAAGGTCGCACCGGCACCTTCTGGTCGTGCATCCGCTACCCCGAGTGCAAGGGCACCAAACCGGTGGCAAAAACCAAGCGGGCGAAAAACGCATGACTTGACGGCACACCGCAGCGCTGGTGTAGTGATCCGGCCCCTCGCCGCTTGGCGACCAAGACCGATTCGCTCCGGGTAGCTCGGTCAGACTCCTAGAGTTCGGAGCCACACTTCAGCGCATCCGCGGATGACTTCTCAGCGTTCCGAGTCTCCCAGGTGGATGACCCGTGCGGCTTGTACCAGGCCATAGGGGTCATCCGCTTCGGCGACGATGCTCAGCTCCGGTGCCCGCCGGCGAAACACTGGGCACCTTTTGTGCGCGGATGCGTGCCAGTTTATTCCGACCCAGGCCACGACAAGGGTCGGTTGATCCAGGTGGATCGGTAGTGGAGCTCTGCGACGGACTCCGGTGCCACATCGCCGGGTCAAGGGTGGTCCAACTCCTCCTAGCCTGATGACCGTCGGGCTATTTTTTCGCCGCCGAGATTCCACCGAAAGCCACCCGATTCCGCCCGCCAAGACCGCCTGAAAAACACGGTTGACGGGCCTTTCGGGGCGTTCTATAGGTGAGCTGCACACCGCTGTCGTTGACAGCACCCAGGTAGCCAGGACCTTCAAGGCTACGCCCGTTTCGGGTGGTTCTCCCCCAAAGTGCGACTCGCGCTCGGCAGCTCGCACGGTCACCGTCCCATCGGTGATGAGCGCCTTCTCGACCGATCATGTGTTTGCACCTCCCCTTGCGGAACTCACCAGCCGCCAGGGCCGGTGGATGTCCGCGTTCTGCTGAACAGGAGCTCCATCATGACTACTGCAAGCAATAACGCCCCCACCACCTACTTCAACCTGCACACCCAAGGCATCGGTTACCTCAACCGTGTTCGCGAAGTCCCGGCTCGCCGCGGCCAAGCGTTCATGGCCTGTGACATCGCTGCCTTGCACGGTGCCTCGGACGACGTCGAGTACACCCGCTTCGACTGCAAGGTCGCCAGCGGTGAAGCCGACCGGCTGATCCGTGAACACCTGGAAGACGTCCGCGCGGAACGCAAGGTCCTTATCGCATTTCGCATCGGTGACCTCTGGGTCGATCCGTTCATGTACGAGAAAGGCGAACGCAAGGGGCAACCCGGCGCCAGCCTCAAAGGCCGACTGATCTTCATCGAGTGGATCAAGGTCGACGGTCAGTTCAGCTACCGTGCGCCGGCTCGGACCGACACTGCTGCAGCGCCTGAGGCTGCTGAATCAGCAGAGTCTGAACAAGCGGACGGTGGCGCTGACCAAGGCCAGCCAATCCCACCCGCTGCACGTAAATCGACCGCCGCACGTCAGTCTGCTTGAGGCAGGTTGGCCGCCCGCAGCAGGCGCTCTCATGAGCGCCTGTTGTTCCTTTATGTCGGAGGTCGCCATGGAAAGCTTCTGGCTCTGCGAAGACTGCCTGCAGGCAGTCGCCTACGACGACTTCAGCGGGCTGTCGCTGTACTACAGCGAGGCTGAAGTCGAACACCGCATCGCTCACATGCGCGCCCAACTGCAAGCCCTGCTACCGCTGAGTGCCGACTTCGACCCGCAGACTAGCGCCGGTATCGAGGCCTTCTCCATGCAACCGTGCGAGGGCTGCCTAAGCCCGCTGCACGGCACTCGACATCGCTTCACGCGCCTTTGATCACGCACTTAAACCAGCCTGGGGCACTCCCCCAGGGGGCGCTCCATCTGCCACGAGGAATTGCCCATGAACACCGCCTTGAACCTGGTTGACCCGCTCGATTCGGTACTGGCCCAACGCGCCCGTGAGGATGCGCTGATCACCGAGGCCCTGCAGCTGCTGGACCAACGTCACTTCCAGCGCGGGGAGGTGCTGATAACCCCCGCCGATGCCGCAGCCTACTTGAAACTGCAACTCGCCCCTTACCACCACGAGGTGTTTGCCTTGCTCTGCCTCGACTCGCGCCACCGTGTGTTGAGCTTCGACATCCTCTTCACCGGCAGCATTGACGGTGCCTCCGTGTATCCACGCCAAGTGGTCATCAAGGCACTCGAACACAATGCCGCCGCCGTGATCTTCAGCCACAACCACCCCTCCGGCTGCTCGGAACCGAGCGGCGCTGATCGGGTACTCACCACCCGCCTGACCGAGGCTTTGGCCTTGGTCGAGGTATGCGTCCTGGACCATATCATCGTCGGCGAAGGCACTCCGCTTTCGTTGGCCGAGTACGGCTGGATGTGACAGCCCACTTTGCCCATGAGGTCACCGCCCGTTCGGGGTGGCCTCGGCGCTTTCGGAGAATCACCATGCACCCTTCCCTGCCCAATCCGTTTCTTCGCGGTTTCCAAGACTTGCGCTACGAGCGTGTCCTGCAGATCAGCTATGCTGACGATTGCCCGCCGTGCTACCGCGCGCTGCACCCGGCTCAGAACGAGCTGCCCGATGAGGCCATCAGCCTGCAGCCGTGTCTGTTTGATGACGACGTCGCGGTGGTCACCGACGGCGAGTGCGTACCCGAGTTTGTTCGCATGCGCTGCCCGGCCGACGGCCTGGTGAACACGGTGCTCTACCAGATCCTGGGCAATCAGCTCGGACGCTCGATGCATATCGGCGACCTCGGCAACGTGGAAGCTGCGCGCAACCTGATCGATCAACTGTCCTTTGCCACCGGACACTACAGCCGCAGTTGGGAGATCAGCAGCGCGCACCTGCCCGCAGACGAGTTCGAGTTCCTGCAGGTGTGCACCTGGTGCAATTCGCCAGCGGGTTTCTTCGAGTGCTTCGAGCTCAACAGCAACCATGCCGTGGGGTGCAAGCTGTACTCGACACCCTGGGTAGCGGCACATGAAGCCAGCAGGTTCGGCTGGAGCGCCAGCGAAGTCTGTGCGCACATGCGCGATAACCATGTCCCGCCGGTGCTGCTCCAGCTGCTGATGCTGGCAGGCCAGGCAGACACCCGCCTGCTGATCTTTGACCCTGACGCCGCACCACTGGCTGAGCTACCGCTCTACACCGAAGACTGATCAAGGCGCCCTCCCGGGCGCCTTTTTTCGTGGTGGCCGACTGAAAAGCTGGCTGGCCAGATTCGGTTTTCCAGTGGGGCCTCGACTCACACCTTCGCCATCGTATCGGCAACATTTGTCGAGACACGGTCATGCACACACCCACACTCGCCACCCTCGGACTGATGATCGCCCTGGCGGGCTGCAGCACGCCTCCACCGCCTTCGGCACCGGCCCCCCCAGCACCACCCGCGTTGCCGAGAGAATCGCCAGAGCCGAAAACCCAGCTTCCGGCCTGGGTTCGCCAGGACCGCTACACCCTCGTCACGACGCGACCGACGCTGGAGCAGCGCCAACCGCTGTATCAACTGGTCAACGTTCAGATCGCGCCATCCTTGCACGCCACCGTCGGTGAAGCCCTGCGTCACGTGCTGCAACGCTCGGGCTACGCGCTATGCGCCGATAGCCCTGGGGTGGATCGCTTGTTCCGTCGCCCTCTGCCCGCGGTGCAGCACCAGCTCGGACCGGTCTCGCTGCTGGACGCCCTGACCATCATCGGCGGCCCGGCCTGGCGACTCGACATCGATCCAGTTGATCGGACCATATGCTATGCCCTGCGCGTGCCGCCGCCCGCTCCACCCTTCTCGACCCTGGAGCTCACGCCATGAAGGTCCTTCATTTTCAGGCCCTGGTGGTCGGTGCCCTCTGCCTGGGCGCCGCCGTGCTCGCCGCCGAAACGTACAACCATCATCAGCAACTGGCCGAGCTTCAGGCTGCGGCCCGCAACGCCCCGGCCGACCCAGAGCCCGCCCTGCGCCGCGATATCGATGCGTTGGCCGAACGGCTCACAACGCTGCAGCCGCAAGTCGTGGCGTTGGCCGACGCACAAGATCGACACACTGCGGCGCAGGCAGCCCTCGGCCAGCAGCAGGATGAGCTGACCGCCTCGCTCAAGACGCTCCAGGCAGCACCGCCAGGGCCTAGCAGCAACGATCTGAGCACACTGGAGCAACGACTAGCCACGGCAGAGGCCACGCTCGAGAAACTGTCGGCCCGCCCTTCTGTGCCTGCGACCGCCAGCACGCAGCCAAAGGCCTCCATCAGTGAAAAAGCTAAGCCCAAGCCTCTGGACCCGCCCTTCACCCTGCTGGGTACCGAGACCCGAGGTGACATCAGGTTCGTGACAGCCCTGCCCGCAGGTGCTCATTCGCTGACGACCGCGCACTTGCTACAGCCTGGCGACAGCTTGAACAGCTGGCAGCTGCGCGCGATCCGCGCGGACCAGGTGGTGTTCCATGTCCCGGGGCATGGCGACCACACACTGCCCCTGCCGTGACGAGGTGCGTATGGCTCGTTTTTCCATCTTCTCGCTCATCCTGCTCCCCAGCTGCCTATTCGCAGGCGTGGCGTGGAGCGCGCCGAAGCTGGTCGACTCGGCCCCGCAGTTCAGCGAACAAAAGCCGCTGGATCGGCAGGCATCCGATGCGGCTCGGGCAAAGGCCTGGGGACTGTCTGATGAAGAATGGGCCAAGTTCGAGCGTCTGCAGGCTGGGCCCCGCCACTACTGGTCGCCGCAGCTCGACCCGCTCAGCACTCTCGGGGTGGAAGCCGACTCGGACCAGGAACGGCAGCGCTACGCCGAGCTGCAGGTCCGTCTCGAAGCCAAACGCGCTGAGCGTGAACTGGCCTACCAGAAGGCCTACACCGCCGCCTGGGCTCGACTGTTCCCGGGCATGCTGCCCGTGCAGGGCATGGCCGACGATCCAGCGGCTACCCCTGCCGGCCGCTTTGCCCTGTTTGTGGAAGAACGCTGCCCGCCCTGCGTCTCCAACACCCAGCAGTGGCTGCGTGTCGGCGCACACCTCGATGTGTACTTGATCGGCAGCCAGGGTGACGACGGGCGTCTGCGCCAATGGGCGCGGAGCGCTGGGATTACCCCCGCCCAGGTCAGCAGTGGCCAGGTCACCCTCAACCATGACCGCGGCCGCTGGTTCGCCCTGGGCGCCAGCCGCCCCTTACCGGCGCGCTACCAGCAGGTGGACGGGAAATGGCAGCGCATCGACTGATCCTCGCGCTGGCCTTGACCTGCGCCACGGCCGTTCACGCCGACGCGCTACCGCCGCCGGCGTATCAACTGGCTGCCGCGCGTGCCGGGATCCCCGCCTCCGTGCTATTCGCCATCGCCCTGCAGGAGAGCGGTACGCCACTGCGGGGTCACCTCATGCCCTGGCCCTGGACCCTGAATGTCGCGGGCACACCGCAGCGTTTCGCCCGCCGTGATGAGGCGTGTGCCGCACTCAAACAGGCGCTGATCCGCCACGATCCCAAGCGCATCGATGTCGGGCTGGGCCAGACCAACCTCGGCTACCACCCGGATCGCTACCGCAGCGCCTGCGAGGCTCTCGATCCTCGCGCCAACCTGGCCGTGACTGCCGAGCTGCTGCGCGCCCACTATGCCGACAGCGGTGACTGGGTCGTGGCGGCGGGCCGCTATCACCGCCCTGCCGGCGGTAAACCCGCAGCGCAGTACCGCCGACAGTTCAGCCAGCACTGGCAGCGTGTCCAGGCGGTCGCGGCATCCCCGAGAGGGCCGC
The DNA here is from genome assembly GCF_056098905.1 of Pseudomonas sp. TSO6. Taxonomy (NCBI): domain Bacteria; kingdom Pseudomonadati; phylum Pseudomonadota; class Gammaproteobacteria; order Pseudomonadales; family Pseudomonadaceae; genus Pseudomonas; species Pseudomonas sp. TSO6. The sequence goes on from NZ_JBLZWV010000037.1 coordinate 82,304, forward strand.
AGCCATGAACCATCGGTGCTGGGTAACGCTGTTTATCTGCCTGTGGTGGACGGTTGCCGCGCTCGCGGCCCCCAGCCAACTGCCCGATCCCCGCGCGCTGACCTGGGCCCTGCCTGTACACAGTACACGCCTTTCACCCGGTGCCGTCTCGCCAAGGACATTGAAGCTGCCAGGATTCACGCCGCTGTTCCTGGTCGGGCACGACGCCGCCTCTCTGCAATGGTTGGCCCAGCATGCGCAGAGGCTGCAGGACATGGGCGCCAGCGGTCTGGCGGTTGAAGTGGCCGACGCCCAGGCGTTGCGCCGCATCCAGGCGGCAGCCCCGGGGCTGGACATTTGGCCGGTGAGTGGTGACGACATCGCCGAACGCCTGGAACTTCAGCACTACCCGGTGCTGATCACGCCCACCGGCCTGGAACAGTGAGGGCTCATCATGAGCGAGCATGCGATGGAGTCCCTGCTGCGCCCTGCGGTGGAGCTGTACACCGTGGGCATCTGCGCCGGTGCCGGCGCCCTGTGCCTGCACTCGCCCTGGGCGGTAGCCCTGTCACCCGAGGTCGGGGCCGGCATGGCACTGGCCTATACCGCGTTCGGCCTGAAGCGGCTCAATGAGGCGCGGATCGTCCTGCGCTATCGGCGCAATATCCGCCGCCTGCCACGCTATTCGCTGACCAGTCGCCAGATTCCGGTGAGTGGCAAGCGCTTGTTCATGGGCCGCGGCTTTCGCTGGACCCGCCTGCACACCCAGCGTCTGCTCGAGGCCCAGGACCCGGCGCTGGCCCACTACGTCAATCAATCGGCTGCCCACCAGTGGGCGCGCCGGATGGAACACTTGCTGGAGAAGGCCCCGCCTGGGCTGTCACTGCTGCCCCGCCTGACCGCCTGGGACAGCCCATTCAACCCGGTGCGGCCGCTGCCGCCAGTGGGTGGCTCACCTCTGCTGCATGGCGTCGAGCCGAAGGAACAGGAAGCCAGCTTGCCGCTGGGAGAGCGAGTCGGGCATACCCTGGTGCTGGGCACCACGCGGGTCGGCAAGACACGCCTGGCCGAGGTGTACATCACCCAGGACATCCACCGCCCTACTCAGGAAGTGGTGATTGTCTTCGATCCCAAAGGCGATGCCGATCTGCTCAAGCGCATGTGCGTGGAAGCGCGGCGCGCCGGCCGCGAGCATGAGTTCTATGTGTTCCACCTGGGCTGGCCGGAGATTTCCGCCCGCTACAACGCCATCGGCCGCTTCGGCCGCATCTCCGAAGTCGCCACCCGCATCGCTGGCCAGTTGAGCGGTGAAGGCAACTCGGCGGCGTTTCGCGAGTTCGCCTGGCGCTTCGTCAATATCATCGCCCGGGCGCTGATCGAGCTCGGCCGGCGCCCCGACTACCTGCAGATCCAGCGGCACGTGGTGAACATCGATGCGCTGTTTATCGAGTACGCCCAGCACTTCTTCGCCCGCGATGATCCGCAGGCCTGGGAAGCAATCGTGCAGATCGAAGGTCGCCTAAACGAAAAGAACATCCCGCGGCACATGATCGGCCGAGAAAAGCGCGTGGTCGCCATCGAGCAGTACCTGACCGCCAAGCGCATCTTCGATCCGGTGATGGACGGCCTGCGCTCGGCCGTGCGCTACGACCGCACCTACTTCGACAAGATCGTGGCTTCACTGCTGCCACTCCTGGAAAAACTCACCAGCGGCAAGACCGCACAACTGCTCGCCCCCAACTACACCGACCTCGACGATCCACGGCCGATCTTCGACTGGCTGCAGGTCATCCGCAAACGCGGCATCGTCTACGTCGGCCTGGATGCGCTGTCCGATGCCGAGGTGGCCGCTGCCGTCGGCAACTCGATGTTTGCCGACCTGGTCTCCGTCGCGGGCCATATCTACAAACACGGTATCGACCATGGTCTACCAGGCTCCTCCAGCGCCGCGGACAAGGTGCCGATCAACCTGCACGCCGATGAGTTCAACGAGCTGATGGGCGACGAGTTCATTCCGCTGATCAACAAGGGTGGTGGAGCCGGTATCCAGGTCACCGCCTATACCCAGACCTTGAGCGACATCGAGGCGCGGATCGGCAACCGGGCCAAGGCCGGTCAGGTCATCGGCAACTTCAACACCCTGCAGATGCTGCGGGTACGGGAGACCGCCACCGCCGAACTGCTGACCAACCAGTTGCCCAAGGTCAACGTGCAGACACGCACCCTGGTCTCCGGCGCGACGGACACCGCCGATCCTGATGCCCGTACTGACTTCACCTCCTCCTCGCAAGACCGGGTCACCACCACCGCCGTGCCACTGATCGAACCCGCACACATCATCGCCTTGCCCAAGGGGCAGATGTTCTCGTTCCAGGAAGGTGGGCAACTGTGGAAAGTACGCATGCCGCTACCGAAGCCGGCTAGCGACGATGCGATGCCGGCGGATCTCCAGACCCTGGCTGCGCGCATGCGCGAGTCCTACAACGTCAATGCGGGGAGTTGGTGGAGCAGCGCTGGCGGTGCACCGACGATCGATTTCGATCCCGAGATGCCTCCTCCCGGGCGCAGACACACCCCGTAAGCGCGCCGTCAGCAACCGAGTATGCGGAGCCCGTATGCCTACCACCCCAGCCAGCTCACCTCCTCCACAGCGAAGTCCGGGGCTCATTATCGGCATGCTCGAGCTGTGTCTGCGACTGCTCGGCCTGCTGTTCGCTTCGCTGATCTTCTCCATCGTGCTGGAGTTTGTGGGCATGCTGTGGTTCTGGCCCGAGCAGGGCTGGCATCACAGCCATGCCATGTGGCTGAGCGAGCTGGGCTGGCTCAGTGGCCACTTCAAGAGTTCGCTGCTCGTGCAAGAGCCGGCGCAAGCGGCCGCCAAGGTACTCGAACACCTGAACGACTGGGTCGTAGTGCGCACCGGATGGGCGCATTCCGATACCCAGCTGAGATTGCTCAGCCGAGAACCTTCAAAGCAGGGGGAGTTCGCGCAGGTCTACGTTTTGACGCAGGACTACCTACTAGCGGCCCTGTTCACTACTTTCACCTTCGTGGTGCGACTGGCCGTACTCACACTATCTATGCCTCTGTTCCTGCTCGCGGTGATCACCGGCGCGATCGATGGTTTGATGCGTCGCGACCTGCGCAAGTTTGGAGCGGGCCGGGAGAGCAGCTTTGTCTACCATCGAGCGAAGCGGTTGTTGCTGCCGCTGATGGTAAGCCCTTGGGTGATCTACCTCACCCTGCCCTTATCGGTGAATCCCATTTGGGTCCTACTGCCATGCGCTGCAGTGCTTGGATGGATGGTGGCAATTACGGCTGCGACTTTCAAAAAATACCTTTGACCGTCCGCTATCGACCCATTGCGGCCATTCGCGGAGGCCAATAAACGGCCCATTGCACCCCTTCGACCCTATCGCTCGATAGGTGATCATGGCGCACTTCGATACAGATATGGCCTAGTTCGAAGCTACCATCTTGGCCCTGTGGGGCTATTCCAAGCGTTGCTACATTGGGCTCCAACAACCATCCACCCACTACGAGCAACTACCCCATGAACAACCGCCTTGATTACTTCAAACTGTCTCCCCAAGCGTCCAACAAACTGGTGGAGCTCACCCTGCAACTGAGCAAGAAGCCGCTACTGGCCGATCTTGCCCACCTGATCATGTTGCGCGCTTCGCAGCTCAACGGCTGTTCGTTCTGCGTGGATATGCATGTGAAAGAGGCCAAGATCCATGGCGAGCGCGAGCTGCGTCTTCACCACGTGGCCGTCTGGCGTGAGTCACAGCTGTTTTCGCCAGCAGAGCGGGCGGCGCTGGAGTGGACTGAAGCCCTGACCCAACTGCCGCCTCATGGTATCTCCAACAGCCTGTATGCGAGTGCGCGTGAGCAGTTTTCCGAGCAGGAGCTGTCGGATTTGTCGTTCCTGATCGTCGCCATCAATGGCTGGAATCGCCTCAATGTGGCTTTCCAGGCGATCCCGGGCTCGTCCGATGAACTCTTCGGCCTGAACAAGGCCAACCTCAACTGAGTAACTTGCTGATCAACGCGCCAAGCTGCTCGCCTGGAGCAGTCGTGGCGCAGTTGGTAAAACTCAGGAGCAGACCTGACTGACGCTGCGATGAGGCAGCCCAGCGCGACAACGCTTGTACCGACATGCCCCTCGCCAGCACCTGCTCGGCCAGGGCGGTGTCGCTTACGTCCTCCGGCAAACGCAGTACCAGGTGCATACCGCCTGGCGAGCGTTCCACCTGCATACCCTTCGGCAAACTCCGCTCCAGTGCTTTGATGGTCAATGCCCGTCGCTCGTTGTAGAGGCGACGCATGCGTTGGATATGCCGAGCGAAGTGTCCCTCGGCAACGAACTCCGCCACCAAAGCCTGGGTAATTGACGGTGACCCGGCAGCAAACAAGGCCCGTCCGACGCGCTCGAACGCTGCCACCTGCGCCTGCGGCACTACCAAATAAGCCAGGCGAATACCGGGAAACAGCACCTTGCTGAAGGTGCCGGCATACAGCACGCGCCCATGGCGATCCAAGCTGGCCAGCGCTGGAAGTGGACGGCTGACGTAGCGGTACTCGCCGTCGTAATCGTCTTCGACAATCCAGCCACCGGTGCGGGCAGCCCAATCGAGCAGCAGTTGTCGGCGTGGCAGCGACAGTGCCATCGACAGCGGGCTCTGATGCCCTGGTGTCACCATGACGACCTGAGCAGCCCGAGAACCTGCGATGGCGTGTTCTACGTTCATGCCTTCGGCATCAACCGGCACCGCTTCCAGGTCCAGGCCGAACTGGCGAAGAACCTGGCGCGTAGTGGGATAGCCCGGGTCTTCCACCCAGGCGCACTCGCCTGGCTGCAACAGGGTATGTGCGACTAAGGACAGACTATTGCGCCAACCGCTGGTGATAAACACCTGATGGGCACCGCAATCGATACCTCGGGACACCTGCAGATACGAAGCAATGGCGCTGCGCAACGCTGCCAGGCCGTGGGGTGCTGGATAGTCCAGATCTCCCAGACGCATCCCACGGAGATACCGAGCACCGAGACGCGCCCATATCTTGCGCGGAAATGCATCCAGCGCCGGTACCCCCATCTGGAACGGCAACAGCTGCGGTGGACGCCAGAGCGAATCAGGCGCGTCTTCGATCACTTGGCTGCTGACTGGTAATACGGTGGCCGCTGAAACAGGCTTCTGCAGTTCAGGATTGATTACGGTGCCTTTCTGCCCGAGCGCCAGGAGGTACCCTTCGCTGGCCATCAGCGAATAGGCCAGTTCGACGGTGCCACGTGCCACCCCCAGCTCCTTAGCCATGGCGCGCGCCGACGGCAAGCGGTCACCCGGGGACAACGTGCCAGCGGCAACGGCGGCCAGCACGCGGTCGTACAGTTGACGATACAGGGGCAAGGCGGACTGCTCTTCCAAGGGAGCAAAAGGCGGCTTGGGGGAGGTCATCATGGCCTAGTTCATATCCCATTTCTTGGCTCAATCAAGTGGGTCAATGGTAGTCCAATATAGCGCCATCACCTACTGATGAGGGCAACTCCCATGAAATTCCCTTTGCACAACTTCATACCCAGCGTGCTCGACCTGGCCGACCCCGCCCTGCGTCCCTTGGACAGCCCCCATGACCTGTGCAGCGCATTCCCGGTAATGCAGCAATTGCGCCCTCATCTGATAAGCGAAGCCGACTTCGTCAGCCGCATCGACCGTATGCGCCTTGAAGGCTATCGCCTGATTGGCGCTTATGACGCAGGCGTTCTTGTAGCACTGGCTGGTTACCGCTTTCAGGAAAACCTGGTCTACGGCGCATTCCTGTATGTCGATGACCTTGTAACCGCCGAGGCTCAGCGGGGTGGCCAGTGGGGATCGCGCTTATTGCAAGCCTTGGAACGACTGGCGCGCGCCAGCGGTTGTGCGCGCCTGGTGCTCGACACGGGTTTGGCCAACGCCCGCGCGCAACGTTTCTACTTCCGTGAAGGCCTGTTGATGGGTGCACTGCGCTTTCAAAAACAGTTCGATACGCCATAACCCGCATGCACATCCAAGGAGGCAAACCTCATGACATCGTCCCAACAGCCACTTGCTCCTTTGCGCATTCTTCGCCTGGTCACCAGCCCCAATGCAGAGGCTTCGGAAAGTCTGAAGCTGTCCCAGCAGATCCTGTTCGCCTTGGCCACCGAGGCCGGCAGAAGGGGTATTGAGTTGACCGATTTAGACCTCAACACCGTGGCCCCAGTCGATGCCCCTTACGCCCAGGCATTAGCGAATCAGCGCGTAGTCACTGCAAGTGGGCAGGACAGTACGTTGAGCCGTTCCAACGAATTGATCGACCAACTGCAAGCATGCGACGTACTGCTGATTGCCACCCCGATGCACAACTACAGCGTGCCCGCTCCACTCAAGATATGGATCGACCACGTGGTACGCGTGGGCAAAACGTTTGTGGGCACCGCCAAAGGCAAAGTCGGAAATCTGACGGATCGTCCGGTTTACGTCGCAATCGCTAGCGGGGGCTACATCAGCGGCCCACAGGCCCGTCAACCGGACTTTCTGCGCCCCTACCTGTCCGCCGTCCTTGCCACCATCGGTCTCACTCAGGTGCATTACTTCACCGTTGAGGGTACCGCCAAGGGGGTGGAGTCACTGAATTCTGGAAGGGCAACAGGGTACGGTGATGTGCAGGCGTATTTTGTTAAGCATAGCCGTCGAGTGGATCAAGCCTAAAGTCGGCTTCAGGGCCGACATCTACTCCAAGCGTTTAGGTTTGCATCTCAAGTGGGCCGTATGCCAACAAGCGGCCACGCTCTTCATCGCTCATACAAAGGAGAAGAAATCATGAATCGTCTCAATTGGTTTGAAGCTTCGCCTGGTGCAGCTAAGGCCCTCGGCGGCCTGCATCATTTCGTGACCACCGCGACAAATTTGCCAGCCTCGTTGATCCACCTCGTGTTTCTCAGAGTGTCTCAAATCAACGGCTGCGCTCATTGCATTGATCTTCACTCACGCGATCTGATCAAAGCAGGTATGTCAGTGGACAAGGTGCTGTTAGTGCCGGTATGGCATGAAGCGCAATATTTGTTCTCGGATCAGGAGCGCTCAGCACTGGCTTGGGCGGAAGAAGTCACCAGGGTAAGCGAGACACAGGTATCCGACGAAGCTTATGCAGCCGCATCGGCGATGTTTGTTGAAAAGGATCTTGTTGACCTGACAGCGGCGATTGCCGCAATGAATGCGTTCAACCGTATGGGCGTCAGCTTCCGACTCAAACCTGCGGCTAGGGCTTGATGACCTAGTGACTCGGCCTGGAGAGGTAATACTTCGGAGACGGCACCTCGCTCCTATCGCGTACCGTCTGCTTCAGGCCAATTGCTGCCCTTTCCGAACGACCGCTATGGGTCGATTGCGGTCATTCGCGAGCGACCGCTATCGATCCAAAGCGGTCCTTCGTCGAGGTCGGTAATCGGCCAATAGTGGTCAGTCAGAAATCGTGCGAATGCAGTTCGGAATCTGAAAACTCAGCTCGATAATCACTGTGCGTCAGTGCCACTCCCTACAACAGTGCATACATTGACGCGCACGCCAAGTCTTTAGCTGCCCGCCGCAGAATGAGCAGCGGGCAATTTTTTGCTTGCACAGATGCCTCATCCGGTGGCGGAAATATTCCCAGACAACATTCGGATCGATATTTTCTCGGCGGGCAATCTCTTCTACTACTGCCTGATCACCCTTCTCGTGGCCCCCCCCGATGATCGCTAGCGTTTCAATTGATGGACAGTAAGCAGTAATTGATTCGCCGCATCGATTACAAACACGTTGACCATGGTGAGTAGACATAAATTCGGTTCGGTGCCTGGAACAGGAAATCACCTTTTTACTAGACGCAGGGTGCAGTGACAACGTCCGCTATGGGTAGATTGCAGCCGTTCGCGACTGACTGCTATCGACACCCATAGCCGCCGGTGAGCCGAACATCAATCTTTGTGGGAGCGGGTTTACCCGCGAACACCGGCACAGCCGGTGCCATCCACCGCGGCGCCTGCTTCGCGGGTAAACCCGCTCCCACAGAGTCCGCGTCGCGCTCTAGTTCAGCACCCGCAATGGATCGATTCCTGCCGGTCAAGACGTACCCGTGCGCTGGTCACGTCCGATGCAAATGGCTGGTCAAGACGAATGCAAACAGGTCGTCAACTCAGTGCAATTACCCAGCCGCTGAGCAATCCGGTCATTGCTGGCAGCCCGCATTGGCTGGAATGCGAGATTCACGCGAGCATGCTGCAGGCGACCATGTGATCGTTATCGGTGAAGTGAAGGCGTTGAACCTTCAGGAAACCACTGCTGAATTTCAAAGGGCAATATTGCAACCTCGGCGAGCCTGCCGTGATTTGAGCGTGAAGGTTCAGCCGTGAATAAAGACGCCCGGTGTTTCCGTAGGGCGTCTTTTTCACTCCTTCGCGTGGCGGGATCTGGTTGCCTGCCTCGATCGCGCCAAACGAGTTCTCAATCAAAGCGAAAGCTCACTGCTCTCAAAAATCGAAGGTCAGTCCCGCATAACCGTATATCCTACTTAGATGTCCGCATAACCTGGGTCGCCGTTTAGCGGGCACGAGCAGAAAAAAACTCAAAGTTTTCATAATGAGCTATAATGAGCGACTCACCAACTAAAAGCAAATCATGTTCATGATAACACTTCCTGGCAGCTGGATATATATACTGCTTAGCTCTTCGGATTACACTCGCTGCAAGATAGGTCGAACTGATGGAAATCCTTTAATAAGGTTCAGGAATCTTAGAACTGGCGATCCCAATCTAGGGTTGCACGTAGCATACTATGTACCCAAAAGATTGGCTCCAATCTCAAAGATTGAGTCGAGCATTCACTATGATTTTAAAGACTATAGAATCACCAATCACGAGGACACAAATTCTGAATGGTTTAGGGTCGATTTTGAGCAAGCAGAAATGTATATAGACTATCTGCTAGAAAAGCTTTTGGATCACCGGCTTTCAAATCAAGCAGATATTCACCTAGACATTCCAACAAAGATGTATGAGTCAGATCTAAGGGATATTTATGAACCTGACCCTCATGACCGAAGCTTTGCAGAATGGATTATAAAAAATACTGGAGATTAACTGTAGTCAAAAATTTCGATGCGTGTTCGTGTGTGTTAACTACATTTAATTTCCCATAAGATCAGCCCTTCGACACGACCGCATTTTTACGACTTCGCCTACGATCTATGCAATATAGAGGCAATTTTGACTCTGTTGCACTGTGTGAACACGCATAGCTACTATGCGGTCGTTGATGTTTTTCAGCGACCTGAAAAACGAACGTCCATTCGTAGCGCACCTAAAGACCGCCCGTCCAGGCGGTTAATGAGATGGTCACCCCGACACCCTGCGAGGGCTACGCTTTCGCAGGGTGTTTTCATTCCGGAGGCCATCATCATGAGCGATTTGGCACTGGTCGGTATCGACCTCGGCAAACATACCTTTCATCTGCACGGCCAGGATAAGCCCGGCCGGGAGCTGTTTCGCAAGAAGCTCTCACGACAGCAAATGATGCGGTTCTTCGCCAACCTGCCAGCGTGCACCGTGGTGATGGAAGCATGCGCCGGCGCACATTTCGTCGCTCGTGAGCTGACCGCCCTGGGGCATCAGGCGAGGCTGATTTCTCCTCAGTTCGTTAAGCCCTTTGTCAAAGGCAACAAAAACGATTTCGTCGATGCGCAAGCTATCTGCGAAGCCGCTTCGCGCCCTTCGATGCGTTTCGTTTCGCCCAAGACCGAAGCTCAGCAGACTCTTTCTGTGTTACATCGCCTACGCGAGTCACTGATCCGTGACCGCACTAAGGCCGTCAACCAGATGCATGGGTTCTTGCTTGAGTTCGGCATCAGCTTGCCTCAGGGCCTGGCGGTCATGAAGCGTTTGTCTGCTGTTCTAGCGGAGCACGAGCTGCCTGCTCGGCTGACAGTGCTGCTGCAACGTCTGCATGACCATTTCGCCTATTTGGACGAGCAGGTCAAGGCACTGGATAAAGAGCTGGTTGGCCAGCTGGCCGACGATGATCTAGGGCGTCGTTTGTTGAGCATGCCCTGTGTCGGGCCGATCACCGCCAGCCTGCTGGCTGTGGAAATGGGCGATGGTCAGCAATACGGCTGCAGTCGCGATTTTGCCGCTTCTCTAGGCTTGGTGCCCAGGCAGTACAGCACTGGCGGCAAAGCTAACTTGCTAGGGATCAGCAAGCGAGGCGACAAGAATCTGCGACGCCTTTTGGTGCAATGCGCCAGGGTCTACATGCAGAACCTGGCGCGGCAGAAGGGGGCTCTGGCGGACTGGGTGCGAGCGCTTATGACGCGCCGACACTCAAACGTGGTCGCCTGTGCACTGGCCAATAAATTCGCCCGCATAGCTTGGGCGATTACTGCTCATCCACCCAATACGAAACAGGGCCAGGCGCCTTGAACGCCTCACCCTGTGGTTGTTGCTGTACCACGATTCACCTTTCAGGTTTTGCGATAGCTGAGCAATAGATGAAATAAACGGCCTACCGGCCTGGCGAGGATCCTGACATAAAAATCGGCTCTCGAAGCCGAGCGGTTTTTAAGGATCGTCAGGCGCGGCTCTCATCGTGGCGCGGGGCTTGCCCCAATTTGACGCCGGATAGATTTAAGCAAGCCATCCATTTCATCCGTTAATCAGTATTGCAAAAAATGGGGTGACCATAGATTTTTGTGGCTGGCTTTCAGGCTCTCATTCGTTGCTCCGTAATGGCCTCCTGCTACTAAATTACCCTTCCGACGCGCTTGCTCCCGTGATAAAAGCCATTTACAGCACACAGAGTGCACGGAGTGCGTTACGCCATCCGGGACAGGCTTTCCAACAGGACGGAGAAGCAAGATGCATTTGAAGCGGATCAGGGCGTCGAATTTTAGGGCGTTTGGCGATGGTACGGCGGCGCCAGCACTTGATTGGGAGCTCGCCCCCGGCCTCAACATCCTTGTTGGGGAAAACGATTCAGGCAAGACCTCGGTAGTTGATGCGATCCGCTACGTGCTCTGGACAACCAGCTATGAGTTCGTCCGCCTCTTCGAAACAGATTTTCACATCAAGGGTAAGACCCGAGCCTGTTCTTTGTTCATTGAGGCCACCCTTGTGGACCTCGACCCGGCGCAAGAGGCTTCAGTTCTCGAATGGATGACCCACGAAGCGGACGGGTCTCATAGCTTGGTCGTCTATCTGCAAGCGCGTTGGATACCACCCAAGGCCAACAAGCGTGGGCGAGTCGAGGCAATCACCTGCTCAGGTCCGAATGGCACGGGGCCCGAGATTGGTACGGCGGTTCGTGAACTCATCCGGGCCACCTACTTGCGTCCCCTTCGAGATGCCGAAGCCGAGCTACGCCCGGGTCGTCAATCTCGCTTATCGCAAATTCTGGGCGCTCATAAGCGTATTGATGGGCAGGAGAAAAATGACTTCGACGTCGCTGCTCCAGCTACCGTCCCCAGCAACCTGGTAGGGTTGATGGCGTTTGCTCAGCACCATCTGGGCGAGCATCAGGTCATCAAGGATGTTCAGGACGACGTCAATGACAACTACCTGAACAAGTTTGCGTTTGCTGGCGATGCCCTGTCCTCACGTATCCAGATCGCTCCGGAGCTGGGCCTGCAGCCCATTCTGGAGCGTTTTGAGTTGGCGCTGCTGCCATCCTCCACCATCGATCCAGGTGAGCGATGCATTCGCGGGCTCGGCTATAACAACGCTCTGTTCATGGCAACTGAACTGGTTCTTCTGCGTGACGGTGAGGAGCTCGGATTACTGTTGATCGAGGAGCCTGAGGCCCATCTCCACCCGCAGTTGCAGGAGCGCGTTCAGCAGCTTCTGGAGCGCACCGCCAAGGCAGTTGAGCAAGATAGCCGACCTGTTCAGATCGTGATGACCACCCACAGCCCATCTCTGGCGGCGGGCGCCGACATCGCGAGCCTCACCTTGGTGAACCGTGCTCAGCTGTTCAGCTTGGCTCACGGGAAGACCAAGCTGCTGAAAAGCGATTACGAGTTCTTGAGACGTTTTATTGATGCCACCAAAGCGAACCTGTTCTTCGCTCGCGGTGTTGCGATCGTAGAGGGGCCAGCAGAATCGATACTTTTGCCCGCCTTGGCGGCGGCCGCAGGATACTCTTTCAACGAACACGGGATCTCTTGTGTAAACGTCGGCGGGGTTGGGCTTTATCACTACGCTCGAATCCTCCAGCCGAGTGATGGTTCGGCGACTCCCATTCCTGTCGCCTGCATCACGGATCGTGACATCGTTCCTGACGAGGCCACTTACGTATCCGCTCCCAAGAAAGGTAAGCGATTCGAAAAAGACTATACGCCGGAGGAGGCCGAGGCGTTGGTCAAGACAAAGATCGACCGTGCCCAGGGCGGCAGCACAATTGTCTGTGTCTCCAACAAATGGACATTGGAATACGATCTCGCCTTTTACGGATGCGACCGGTTGATGCATGACGCGATTCATCTGGCTAAGAAGGCAAACTCGAGGGGTGAACGGCTGACGGAGGAAGATGAGAAGAAAGCCATTGTCGAATCAGCAGCGTTCTGGGAAAAACTCTCGAATGCCGGGCATTCGAAAGCGGAGCTGGCGTCCATCATCTATCAACCGCTCGTAGAGAAAGAAGCATCAAAAGCCATCACCGCCCAATACGCGGCTCACCTGATTTCAACAGGCGATTATGGGAAAGGAGATGAGCTGTTCAACAATCTGCCGCCTTATCTACAGCAGGCGCTGCGTCATCTGACTGGTAGGACGGAGCCATGACCGTCCCTGTGATCGGCGCTGGTGATCTTGATGCTCTACACGACCTGACTCCCGACTTGAACTTCAATGATCACGAGCGGCGTACGGTGCTACTGGAGAACCAGTCTCGTGACATCAACGCCGCGCCAGGTAGTGGTAAGACCACAGTGCTTGCAGCGAAGCTGTTGATGCTAAGCCGAGATGGACCTCAAGCCGCGCAGGTGTTTGTGTACTCAGTCATACAAATGTTGCCCGTGATGAAATTCAGCGCCGGTTAGGTACAAGCCATGACGGGAGTCGCCTACTCACGCATCCTCACTTCATAGGAACGATTCACGCCATGGTGAATCAGTTTCTGGCTCTGCCGTACCTGCGAAGCAAGGGGATGACCGTCGATGTGATCGACAACGACATCTTTGCCCGTCGAGCACTAGGTTTAGCCAATGCCAATTACAGCTTGCGGCGCTATATGGAAATGAACCCAGGTGTTGCGCCCATGCTAGAGGGGCTGGTCTACAAAGGATCATCTCTGGACCTAGCCAGTGAATCCGGCTCACTCCCCAAGCCAAGCGCGAAAACCTATCCGACAATTGTCGGTATCAAACAAACACTCGCCGCCGAGGGAGTTTTCCGGCACGCGGACATGTTCGCGTACGCGGAGTGCCTGTTAACTCAATTCCCCAAGGTTCGGGCCCAGCTATCCCTTAGGTTCCCTGTCGTCTTCATCGACGAAATGCAGGATACGTCCTGGGAGCAAGAGCGTTTGTTGCAGTTGATGTTCGACGACACCGTCATCATTCAGCGCTTCGGCGATATCAATCAGCGAATCCTAGGTAGTTCGGAAGGAGCGGAACACTTGACGTTCCCACGAGGCGACGCGCTGCCGATATCCTCCAGCAAACGCTTCGGTCCTCACATCGCTCAGTCCGTGTCCAGAACACAGCTGACGGGTGCCGCTGTAACTGGAGAGAGCGAAGACCGTCACGCCTCCATGTTGATCGTCTACAGCACCGAGCGTGTACAAGATGTGATCTCGACGTTTGGAGAGCATGTCTTAGACCGCTTCAGCGATACCGACCTGACCAAAGGGAAAGTCAAAGCTCTTTGCGCTCGGAAACAGGGCGATGCCGCAAAACAGATAGCTGGGCGTACCCTACTGGACTACTGGCCTGCTTCCACTGGCGACCAACTGCCTGGGCTCAAGCTTGTGCGATTTTGGGCACTTCTCGGTGGGTCAAAACCTGCCGTAAACGCATCGTTTTCATCACGATTTGAAGAGATCCGCAGAGCGTTATTTCTGGTGCTGCGCGCTGCCAAAGCGGAGATTGTCGAAGGCTTGAAAGCTGATCATCAGCTGATTCGCAAATTGCGCGATGCTGATAAGGACGTGTCGGCTTTCCGGTTGCTGATTCGTAATCTATGCATGGCAAACGTGGCGGAAGCAGATGAAGAAAGGCGCGTCCGTATCGTGAATACGCTTTACGTAAAGCTGCGCTCGCTGCTCCCAGATCATCTGACACTGCAGATGTTCACCGAGCTTCCGGTTTTTCAACGGCCAGCGCCCATGGCTATTCACGGGCTTCACCGATCGATTTGCTCAGTCGAAAAAAAAGGTCGCAGCTTAAACATTCACATCGGCACACTCGCCTCGATGAAAGGTGAAACGCACTTGGCAACCCTCGTCATGGAGTCTCTAGGTCATCCAAATCGTCGTTTCGATCTGGAGCTCGCGCTGCCCATCATTGCAGGGATCGGTACTCGAGCTAAAAAAACGCCTGAGAGCCAGCTATCTCAGTACCGCAATCTGTATGTCGGAATGTCACGACCTACCAGTTTTCTTTGCCTGGCAGTCAACGCAGAACGGGTTTCAGAAGAGTGTAAAGCGGCGTTAGCTGCGCAAGGGTGGGTTATTACCCATCTGCTGTAGCCGAGCAATGGCGGATTTGTGGGAGGCGACCAACGATATTTAGACAGTTATCGTGCCGTTGTTTCCCTCGCGCCTCTAGCTGAGTAAATGTATGTACTTGACCCCCCATTTGCATTCGACTTGACCGGTCGTTTGCGTCGGATTTGACCTGCCCACGCTCCGACTCTGGCCCGAAGAAATCGGCCAGTTACATGTCGCAAAGGGCTGCGATCGACCGATACCCGTCGTTCGGGACGGGCGGCGAACGGCCAGAAGCGGTCGCGGGCTCATTCCTAAAGCAGCTTGAACCCCTTCTTCGTTACCATCTCACGCAAACCTTTACGTCCGCCCATGTACTCCATGCTTGTCATGGAATTGTGCAGGGCAGCTTTCCAGGTTTTGGGCGACTGTTTGAGTCCGGTGTACTCGTACCCATCCTTGAAAAACACACGTGCGCAACGATACCCATTTCTGCGATTTACCCATCAAACAAGCAGTTGAATGCGCGTGTTCGTGGCTTCGTAGACTGGATTGTCGAGCGGCTAGCCCATTAAACGTAGCGATTGGTGACGGAGCGCGCCGCGAGCTAGAGACCGGGTATGAGCGTCTAGGGTCGATTGCGGTCATTGGAGAGTAATGCGTAGCCGATCCAACACACTTGCGCCAGTGACTCACGACGTACTCACTGAAGTCTTAGACTCTAAAGTGAAGGATCAAAGATCCCTTTAATCCATGCCAAAAACGTCCTAATTCCTCAGGGTGAATGCCAGATCTAAGGCTGGAATTCACCATGAAAACTACCTCCTCCGTCCTATTTCTTGCTTGCCTGGTGTCTCTCGGTACCGTCGCTCAAGACGCGCCGGAGCGATCAGATCTCGGCCTGGTGCAGCGACAGATCACTGCCATCGAACTGTTGGCCGACCGTGCCAACAGCGGCTCAGTCGATGCCGCAGGCGCCCGCTATCGCTTCGACTACTCGAGGTTCGCAGCAGACCTTGGACGTATGCGTCAAGGCATCCACAACTACCTTTCGCCCTCGCGTGCGCAGCCAGCTGATCTGGTCGAGCTGACCGGTGATGACCGTGCTGAACCGCCTCACTCGAGTCCCTCTCATGAGCATGACTGACGCCCAACTCAGCGCGTTCTCTGCCGTGGCCGGGTTCACCCCGCAGCTCAGCTCAGTGCTATGGCGCTCATCGGTGCTGGTGCTCGCATTGCTCTGGTGCACCTGGGCCCTGTGGACCGGTTACCGGGGCTGGGCGGCCGGCAACCTCAACTTCGGTGCGCTCGGCGGCAGCACGCTACGCCTGGCCCTCGCCCTGATCGTGCTGATGTTTTTCATGCTGTCGTAATCAGGAGACCTTGCCATGAACCTCCCCCGTCATTGTCCTCGCCCGCTCGCTTTGCAGCGGGAGTTCTGTTCGAAAGCCCTGTTCGGCGGTCTGATGCTGTTGAGTTCGACACTGGCCTGGGCCGACCTGCCAACCATGGAAGCACCGTCTCGCGGTGAGGGCTCGGGCCTGATCGACACCATCAAGAACTACGCCTACGACGGCGGCATTCTGCTCGGTCTGCTGATTGCTACCCTTGCCTTCCTTGGCGTCGCCTGGCACTCGCTCACCGTCTACGCCGACGTGCAAAACCAGCGCAAGACCTGGAAGGACCTCGGTGCCGTGGTCGGCGTCGGCGCCCTGCTGGTGGTGGTGATCCTGTGGTTCCTCACGAAAGCCGCGACGATCCTGTGAGGTCACCATGTCCGACGCCCCAGCCACTCTGCCTGACGGCACTCTGACCTTCCTTCCCGAGCGCCTCAACCGAGACCCCGCCGTTCTCCGTGGGCTCACCAATGACGAGATGTGGGTCGCACTGATCATCGGCGCAGGGTTAGGTGTGATTCTCGGCGCGCCGCTGGCGGTGGCCACCGCGTCCATCGCCACCCTCCCCACCTGCATGTTCATCTGCATGGCGCTGGTGTTGCTGGGCGGCGGTAAGCTGATGCGCCGGGCAAAGCGAGCCCGCCCCGAAACCTGGCTGTACCGCCGTCTGCAGTGGCACCTGGCGCTGCACTGGGGTATCGGCACTCATCAGCTGGTCCTCCACTCGGGGCCTTGGACGGTGCGCCGCACGCGCCGACATGTGAGGACCGCCCCATGAGCCGCTTCCGCAACAAAGTGGATGCGCAGCAGGCGCACATCTTCAGCCTGCGTCTAGCCGTTTCGATCCTGGCACTCCTGTGCTGCGGACTGTGGTACGGCTGGCAGTCCTCGCCTTCCGAGCTGACCATTCACGTGCCGCCTGATCTGCGCTCCGGCAGTACGCGCAAATGGTGGGATGTACCGCCAGAAAACATCTACGCCTTCGCGCTGTACATCTTCGGCCAGCTCAACCGGTGGCCCACCGACGGCGAGGTCGACTACCACCGCGCCATCTTTGCTTTGCAGCCCTACCTGACTCCGGCGTGCAAGACCTTCTTTGACGGCGACTTCGAGTATCGCAAGGCCGCGGGCGAACTGCGCGGCCGGGTGCGCGGGGTGTACGAGGTGCTGGGCCGCGGCTACAGCGACGACCCCGACCTGCGGGTGAAGCAGTTGGACAAGCACAGCTGGCTGGTGAAGCTCGACCTCAACGCCGACGAGTACTACGCCGCTGAGCCGGTGAAGCGCGTGGTGGTGCGCTATCCGCTTCGAGTGGTGCGCTTCGACGTCGACCCCGAGCACAACAAATGGGGCCTGGCCCTGGACTGCTACGAAGGCACACCGCAGAAGCTGACGCTGCCTGGAGGTGCGGGATGATGCGTGTCTTGATCATGATGCTGGCGATAGCCGCAGGCTGGTGTTCTGCAGTCGGTGCGGTCGAGGTCAAATACTGGGATCGCCTGCCGCTGGCCGTACCGCTTACGGTGGGCCAGGAACGCATCCTGCTGCTGGATGAGGATGTTCGCGTGGGATTGCCCGGCGCGATCGCCGGCAAGCTACGGGTGCAATCCGTCGGCGGCACGGTGTACTTGCGTGCCGCAGAACCCCTGCCGCCTACCCGGCTGCAGCTGCAGTCGCTGAAGTCAGGCGACATCATCCTGATCGACATCGAGGCCCTTGAGGGCAGCGAGACGCTGGAGCCGGTCAAGATTGTGGCCCAGGCTCCGGTACCGGAGGTGGAAGCTGCGAAGCAGGCGACACCTGCAGCGACGCCAGTACCGGTGGTGCTCACCCGCTATGCGGCGCAGAACCTCTATGCGCCCCTGCGGACCGTGGCCCCACTGCCCGGTGTGCGACGGGTGCCACTGAGCGACTCTGTTGCGTTCAGCTCGTTGCTGCCCACCGAGCGGGTTTCGATCAAGGCACTCGCGGCCTGGCGGCTGGGCGACTACTGGGTGACGGCGATAAAGATCGTGAACCGCGGTCCCGGCAAGGTCGCGCTTGACCCGCGTCACCTACAGGCCACGTTGTACGCCGCAACCTTCCAGCACGCGGATTTAGGTCTCACCGGTACGCCTGAAGACACCACCGTGGCGTACCTGGTCACCCGCGGCGGTGACCTGAAGCACGCTCTGCTGTTTCCTCCACCAAAGCCGGAGGCTGACGATCATGAAAGCTAACAGCCTGCTGAAGTGGTTGGTGCCCGGGGTCCTGTTGGGCATCGTGCTGATCATCGTCAAATCCTGGGTGGCCACCCCAGACGGCGAGCCCGCTCACGATCCGGACAAGGCCATGCTGACCGCGGAGCAGGCCAAGGCCTTGGGCATCGCCGGCGACACCCCGCGCGACACCGTGGCCACGTTGATTGGCCAGGTCAAGGCGATGCGCAGCGAGATGCAGACGCTGAAGAAAGGCAACGATGTGCTGCAGACCGAGAACAACCGGCTGCGCACGCGCGAAGGCAACATCGACACGCGCATCCAAAGCACGCTGAGCAGCGTCAACCAACAGGTCACCGAGCAGCGCCAGCAGGCCAACGATGCTCGGCAGAAGGCTGAGCAGCAACACCGCGAGACCCAGGGGCTGCTCTCCAGGCTCAAGGACCAGCTCACCGGCAAGCCAGCCACGAAGTCGGATGTGCCTGCGGGATTCGGCCTTGAGCCGGGAGACGAGCAGCAGTTTGCAGGGGCTCAGGCACCGGCAGATGCGGTGCAATGGATCGAACCGTCGAATGCCCGCGCGGGCCAAGAGGACACCGGCAACGCCGACGGTCCGCTGTCGTCGTTGACCTCAAAGTTCAAGGACCTGCACGCCCTGGACAACAACGCCATCGACCGTGGCCAGGATCGCTTGCGTGCCGTCGCCAAAGGCGAGCGTGATCTGGAGAACGCCGAGGACCGTACCGAAGGCGCCAGGCCCGTCTACACCATCCCCGAGAATTCGACGCTGATGGGCTCGATCGCCATGACCGCGCTGATTGGCCGGGTGCCGGTGGACGGCACAGTGAACGATCCCTATCCGTTCAAGGTGCTAGTGGGGCCAGACAACCTCACCGCCAACGGCATCGACCTGCCGGACGTGGTCGGCGCGGTCATGAGCGGCACCGCCGCCGGTGACTGGACGCTGTCCTGCGTGCGCGGCCAGGTCGAGTCAATCACCTTTGTCTTCATCGACGGTACCGTCCGCACGGTGCCGCAGCCGCAGAAGGTCGTCAGCCGCAATCGCAGCAGCACCCAGATATCGGACACCGAGAAGATCCGCGGCGGCCTGGGCTACATCTCCGACCCGTACGGCATTCCGTGCATTTCCGGCGAGCGCCGCTCCAACGCCCAGCAGTACCTGGGCAGCCAGAGCCTGATCACCGCAGCCGGCGCCGGCTTTGCCGCGGCCTTGGGCAGCGAGCAGACCAACACCTCATTCATCAATTCGGCCAGCGGCAGCCTGGGCCTGTCCCAGAACAGCGGCAACAGCGCGCTCAACTCAGTGATCAGCGGGGGCATTGGCGACATTCGTGAGTGGATCAACAAGCTCTACGGTGAAGCCTTCGCCGCCATCTACGTGCCGCCTGGGGCGAAAGTGGCCCTGCACCTGGACCACGAAATCAGCATCGACTACGAACCTAAAGGCCGGAGAGTGAACCATGAAAGCCCATCCGTCTCGGTACTGGATCTGGATTAGCCTGCTGCTCGGCCTGCAACTGGCCGGCTGCTCCACCAGCAAAGAGGAAATGCTGCCCCACGGCGATCACACCATGCTGGATATCTGGAACGGCGGTGGCTCGGTCGGTACACAGCAACAACTGCTGGAGGCGCGCGGCGAACTGCGTCGGCCGGTGCTGGACCCCGAACGCCTGATCAACGACCAGAGTGCCTACACGCGCACGGCGGCCAACGAAATCCGTGCCCAGTTTCCGCGCCTGCCCAACCCAGACTTGGTCATGTACGTGTACCCACACCTGGCCGGTACCCAACAGACGCCGGTGCCTGGCTATTCGACCGTGTTCCCGTTGTACGAGAGGGTCCAATACGCGCTGCCCGGCGAGCGCCTGGACGATCTGTGATGACCGATGACGCGAGTCGCGACCCTCCTCGCTGGCAGCCCTGGCGCGCTGCGCAACGTCGGCGCGCCACGCTGGCAGATGAGGCTGCCCAGTACGCGCACAACCCCAGCTTCGCCGACCACCTGCCCTGGGTCGAGTATCTGGAAGAGGAGCAGTCCATTCTGCTCGACGACAACCGTTCCGTGGGCGCCGTGTTCGAACTGCAACCAATCGGCACCGAGGGCCGTGAGCCCGAGTGGCTAATGGCCGCACGCGACGCCCTGGAAGATGCGCTGCAGGACAGCTTCGACGAGTTCGACCAGGCGCCCTGGGTGGTGCAGTTCTTCTGCCAGGACGACAGTGACTTTGCCCCGTACCTTGAACGCCTGGAACGCTATATCGCGCCGCGCGCGCGAGGTACGCCGTTCACCGAGGCCTTCCTCACGTCGATGCAACGCCACCTCGAC
Organism: Pseudomonas sp. TSO6; assembly: GCF_056098905.1. Lineage (NCBI taxonomy): Bacteria > Pseudomonadati > Pseudomonadota > Gammaproteobacteria > Pseudomonadales > Pseudomonadaceae > Pseudomonas > Pseudomonas sp. TSO6. The sequence goes on from NZ_JBLZWV010000037.1 coordinate 102,919, forward strand.
GCCGTCGGCAAACCGGGCGGGTTGTTCGACGACCATGTGGTGTCTCACCTCCCCTGGCGCGGCAGCAACCGGCGGATTCGCCTGGTGGTCTACCGCTGGCTGGGGGAGCAGGCCGACGAAGATGGGCAGAACCCGGTCCAGCTGTTGAGCCGCACCTGCGACCGCCTGGTGGCTTCGCTGCAGGCCTGCGGGGTCAGCCCTCGACGCCTGACTGGGCGTGACTTCTACGCTTGGTTGCTACCTTGGTTCAACCCAGCTCCTGCCCTCACCGACGAAACGCCTGCCGCGTTCTATCTACGTGTGCCCTACCCGGAGACGGAGGGCAGCGAGGAGCTGCCGCTGCCGTTCGACCACGACTTCGCCGAGCGGCTGTTCTTCCACGAACCGCGCTCCGACGGCGAGCAGGGTCTGTGGTACTTCGATCAGCAACCCCACACCGTGATGGTGGTCGACAAGCTGCGCAGACCGCCGCATATCGGCCAGCTGACCGGTGAGACGCGCAAAGGCGAGGCGTTGAACGCCTTGTTCGATCAATTGCCCGAGCAGGCGGTGCTGAGCCTGACTCTGGTGATCACGCCCCAGGATGTGCTCGAGGAGCAGCTCAACCGCCTGGCGCGCAAAGCCATCGGCGAGAACCTCGCCTCGACCCAGACCCGCCAGGACGTGGAAGAAGCCCGCGCGCTGATTGGCCGCCAGCACAAGCTCTACCGCGGCACGTTGGCGCTGTACTTGCGCGGCGCTGATGAACAACAGCTGCGCCAGCGTTCGGTCCAGGCTGCCAACGTCCTGCTCGGCGCCGGCCTGCAGCCGGTGCGCGACGGCGATGAAGTAGCCGCCTGCAACAGCTATTTGCGCTGGTTGCCGATGGTCTACAACCCGGCGCGGGACACACGCAATTGGTACACCCGGCTGTTGTTTGCTCAGCACGTCGCCAACCTGCTGCCGCTCTGGGGACGCAGCATCGGTACCGGCAATCCGGGCATCACCTTCTTCAACCGCGGTGGCGCGCCGCTGTCATTCGACCCGCTGTCGCGCTTTGACCGCTCCATGAACGGCCACCTGCTGTTGTTTGGCCCGACCGGCGCCGGCAAGTCAGCCACCCTGGTCTCGATCCTGATGCAGGTCATGGCCGTGTACCGGCCGCGACTGTTCATCGTCGAAGCTGGCAACTCCTTTGGCCTGCAGGGCGACTACTTCGCCACGCTCGGGTTGTCCGTCAACAAGGTTCAGCTCAAACCGGGCAGTGATGTGAGCCTGGCGCCGTTCGCCCATGCCCGGCGCCTGATCGAGCATCCGGACCAGGTCGCCAGCTTGTCGACTGAAGACCTGGATGAGTCCACGCCGGACAGTGATGAGCAGCGCGATGTGCTGGGCGAGTTGGAGATCACCGCGCGGCTGATGATCACCGGCGGCGAAGCCAAGGAAGAGGCGCGCCTGACCCGGGCGGACCGCAGTCTGATCCGCGAGTGCATCCTCGATGCCGCCCGGTACTGCGCGACGACTGAGCAGCAGGTGCTGACCCGCCATGTGCGCGATGCCCTGCGTAAGGTCGCCAGCGACACCCACCTGCCCGACAAACGCCGTGAGCGTGCGCAGGAGATGGCCGAGTCCATCGACCTGTTCTGCCAGGGGTTTGAAGGTGCCCTGTTCGACCGGCCCGGCACACCCTGGCCGGAGAGCGACGTGACGATCGTCGACCTCGCCACGTACGCCCGTGAGGGTTACGAGGCGCAGATGTCCATCAGCTACATCAGCCTGATGAACACGGTGAATAACATCGCCGAGCGCGATCAGTACCTGGGGCGACCGATCATCATGGTCACCGACGAAGGCCACATCATCACCAAGAACCCGTTGCTGGCCCCCTTTGTGGTCAAGGGCACGAAGATGTGGCGCAAGCTCGGCGCCTGGTTCTGGCTAGCGACGCAGAACATGGCCGATTTGCCCGACGCGGCGCAGACCATGCTCAACATGATTGAGTGGTGGATCTGCTTGAACATGCCGCCAGCGGAAATCGAGGAGATTGCCCGCTTCAAAAAGCTCACGCCGGCGCAGAAGGCACTGCTGCTCTCCGCGAGCAAGGCCTCGGGCAAATACACCGAGGGCGTGGTCCTGTCGAAGAACCTGGAGACGTTGTTCCGGGCGGTGCCACCGAGTCTGTACCTCGCGTTGGCCATGACCGAGCCCGAGGAAAAAGCCCAGCGCTGGCGGTTGATGGAGGAGGAGCAACAGTCAGAGCTTGAAGCCGCCCTGCAGGTCGCGGCGGAGATCGATCATCTGCGGGGCATGTCATAGTTGCTCCAGCACCACCGGCTTGCAGCCCATACCACCGGCCCAGTCCTACAGTGATATGAGTGGCAGCTCAAGTTTGTGCGGCCCTCTAGGACAGTCTTAGGATTTGGCCGCTTCCGCACCGATCACGCAAAACGGGCTCAAACCTTAGCGTTCACCGTTGAGGCCACTTTTACGCGAAGGTAAGGTGATGGTCTGCGCCATGCATCTGAGTGAGGATTTTGTGCGCTGATATGAGCGCCGTCCTACCTTGATACCGACTGCCACCTCCACCCTCCCAGGCCGTTCCGAGCCAATCCTCCTAATCTTCGAGCAATGCCCATTCCCTGCCGGCGTCTGCGAGCTCGAGCATCTCTGCCAAATCTTCATCGCTGATCTCCCGCCGGCGATGGGCGGCATACGCCATCTCGTACAGCACCAACGCACGGCCGCACGGATCAGCTTGAAGGGCCGTCTGATCATTCAGTTCAGCAGCCACGCCGCAGGAAGGCTCAGCATTTGACTGTCCACAACTGATCGATCCTGGTCGTAAACGATTGGCTCATCATTTCCCTTCTCATCCCCCATTCCGGCGCCACCGGCACACTACCGGCGCGCATCGTCCCCCTTCCCCAGCGCTCGTTGATGTTGTCCATCACCTGCATCAGCCGGTCACACGCAACTGACTGCTTCAGCGCAAACAAATCCTCCGAAAACTCGCCGGGCTGCCGCAGGTCCATCAGCAGGACCTCTGCCTTGCTGTACCGGAACCCTTGCCGAAAGACCCGGGCGACTGCGTCGGTGGCCAGTCTGGTCATCAGTAGCGTGTCGCAGGTTGGGAATGGCAGCTCCACCAGAGCGCCCTGGGCGTGATGGGCCTCGTCCGGATTGAACATCCCCGTGCGGATGCTCACGCGCATTCGCTTGCACACCGAACCTTGGGAGCGGAGCTTCTCTGCCGCTCGCCCGACGTAGGTGGCCACGGCTTGCTTGATTGGCGCCAGCTCGGTTAGCCGCTTGCCAAACATCCGGCTGCAGCAGATTTCTTGTTTAGGCGGTTCGACCTCATCCAGTTCGAGGCAGGGCGTGCCGGCCAGCTCGCGGGCAGTCTTTTCCACCACCACGCTGAACTTCTGCCGAAGTGTCCAAGCGTCGGCCTTGGCCAAGTCCATGGCCGTCCGGATGCCCATCGCCTCAAGGTGAGCCGTCATCCGCCGGCCAATGCCCCATACCTCCTTCACCTCGGTATTGCGCAGCACCCAATCGCGCTTGAACGGATCAGTGATGTCCACCACTCCGCCGGTCTGCGCCTGGAGGCGTTTAGCCGTATGGTTAGCCAGCTTGGCGAGCGTCTTTGTGCTGGCGATACCGACACCGACCGGGATGCCCGTGCACTGGAAAATTCTCGATCGAACCTTTCGCCCGAACTCGGTCAGGTTTTCAGGAATGCCGGATAGGTCAGCGAAGCATTCATCGATGCTGTAGACCTCAGTCGCCGGCACCATCGATTCGATCAGCGTCATAACCCGCTCGCTCATGTCGCCGTACAAAGCGTAATTGCTGCTGAACGCCACGACGCCGTGCCGGCGAAGCTTTTCCTTCGCCTGAAAATAAGGCTCCCCCATCTTCACGTAGGGCTTCGCGTCGTAAGACCTGGCGATCACACAGCCGTCGTTGTTGCTCAGTACGACAATCGGCGTTCTGGCCAGATCCGGCCGGAAGACGCGCTCACAGCTTGCGTAAAAGCTGTTGCAATCAATGAGCGCGAACACCGGCTCACTGCGCATGATCACGGACGCTGTACCGGACCACACCCCAAACGACCAGGTCGTCACCTTCCATGATGTAGCGTGGGGGATACGCTGGGTTTTCCGATTTGAGGATTACCACCCCGTCACGACGGTGAAGCCGTTTGCATACCGGCTCGCTGTTGACAGCCGCAATGACGATATCGTCGTGCTCTGCTTCCCGCCCCCGGTCTACGATGACGATATCTCCGGAATAGATACCGGCGCCCTGCATGCTATCGCCCTCCACTTTCACCAGATACACATGCGGCGCACGGAGGTCGAATAGCTCATCGAGGGAAATATGGCCTTCCAGGTGATCCGCTGCAGGCGACGGGAAGCCGGCAGGAACGCGAAACGAATACAGAGGTAAGGGTTCAGTGCCGCCGGCGGGCACGCCCAAGAATGTGATGGTCATGATGGAACGTCCAATGCAAACTGTATGCATATACAGTAGATATGGCATTGGGTGCTCGGTCAATCCTGGGCGATGAAAATTCTGACAAGCGAGAGGCAGGCTATGTGCGGACGGTACTCGATGTATGAGTCGATGGATCACTATCTGCGCCAGCTATCGCTGGATCTGGTGGTGGTCAATGGATATGACCACGAGCCAATCAGCCGCTTCAACGTGGCGCCTTCGACGCGTGTCGAAATCATTCGCCAGATTGATGAAGGACTGAGTGTGGATCGCGTCAAATGGGGATGGTCGCCATTTTGGGCAAAGGGGAAACGTCCCGACCCGATCAATGCTCGAGCAGAAACGGTGATGACGGGGAGGTTCTTCAAGGGGTTGTGGCCAGGCGGTAGAGCGCTAGCCCCTGCAAATGGCTGGTTCGAGTGGAACCCGGACCCAGCAGACCCCAAGCGAAAGCAGCCGTACTACATCACGAGCGCCGACGGCGGCCCGCTTTTCTTCGGCGCGCTTGCTGAGGTGCACCAGGGAATCGAACCGGACGACCGCGATGGATTCGTGGTTATCACTGCAGCTGCGGATCAAGGCTTGGTCGACATCCACGACAGGAAGCCCCTGGTACTTGCACCTGAGCTGGCAAGAGAATGGTTGCACCCAGGCACATCACCCGAACGCGCTGCGGCGATCATAGAGACGGGATGCCGCCCGGCAGAGGATTTTCGATGGTACCCGGTCGGCAAGGCTGTCGGTAACGTGCGCAATCAAGGGTCACAGCTGATTGAGCCGGTGAGTGAGCAGGGCCACCAAGGCCGCCAAGGCGACCTAGAGCTTTGAGTTGGTATTCATTCACAGCCTGATACTGCGACTGGGCGATCTGTTAGAGTTGCCTGCTGTCACTCTGCCTACGTTTTGATGAACCTCACGGATATGGATCATGACACCCGATTGGAATTGGTTTTTCAGCACACTATCGCAATCAACTGCTGCCATCGTAGGTATCATCGGCGCATTCATTATTGCCAAGATATTTGCAAACCAAGCGTCGTTCTCCGAAAAAAACAACAGAATGAAAACTCTTGTTGTTGAGTCCAAAAAGATTCTCGACAGAATCGACACAATTGCATTCGACTGGTACAATCGAGAAAAGAACTCAGCCGCATATAGCAGTGCCGCGCGAAAGATAGACGAACTAGATTACGAGGAAGCTTCAGAAGTCACAGATGAGATGCTCCTAGAAATTTACGACGACGCTGGTTTCTCTAAGTTTTCAGAGAGAGAGCCAATACTTGATAAATTGCGTGAAGAAGCTAACAACGTTTGCCAGCTAAATCTCGATAAACGTCTTCGGAAAGAAGCAGCTGAGCGGGCCAAAGAGGAAAGCGCTAGCGGACAGCTGACGGGCCTGGCTCAGTTCGCCGCAATGATGCGCTCCAACACAGAAATGTTTAACTTCGATACACGCAAAACGGTGTTAGATGTCGCGGGGCTCAATACACCTTGGGTCGAGCTGCGTAAGGAAAGGGAGTTGATCACCGCATGTCATTTAGAGGCAAAACATCATGCCAGAGTGATAAGTGATTTCCTTGAATCTGTAAGAGGCAATCCAGAATCCCCACCCCAGATAACCTGGTCACTACTTTTTGTTGGAGGCATATTCCTCGCCGGCGTTATCTATCCGTTAACATTCATGCCGGCCGTCAGCACTCCCAACGTCGCCTTCACGTGGGCGGAGTTAAGCGCTGCATTTCTTTCAGTTAAAGGGGGTTTGCTTTCCCTGCTGGCCGCTGCTTTTTCTTTTGTTTTCTTGATGTTCACCCGCACAAATATCTCGATGAAGTACGCGAAGGAAGATATTGAAAAGCTGGAAAAATTATCTCTAGCCAACAATTACTGCGAGTACTTTAAATATCTTGAGTCAAATCCTGATGAGTAGACGAAGCCCGTCGGCGGGAGGGGGATGAGTGCTTTGGCCTGCGCATGCCGACATCTGGGCCTGCGCAGAATGCTTCAAAGCGAATTCCTTCCTCTTTCGATCACCCTCTAATGCCTTGCTCGACTCCTAATAAGTAACGCTTTTGGGCATCATCCAAGACTGTTGTAAAGTGCTCGTTAAAGAACCCTCGCATAAACAGCGTCATACCAGGCACCAGAGGCTTACCCGGCTCTAAAGTTCTAGTCACCATTTCTGCAAAATCATCGCAAATCAAAATAGTTCGATAAGCGACCATAGCTAGAGCTGGCATTAGCGGTACAAAATCCCCAGAAACTCTTTCTTTGTCATACCAGACCCCCATACCAACAAAAGGGCTATCATGAAAATTCAACAGGTAATCATGATCACCCTCAAAAACAGTCTGGACCTGGGAGCCATTATGGATAATATTGTCACGAAAAACTCTTATTATTTGAAAAAAATCGACATGCCGAAGATAGAATTTAGCCCATACTGATGGTAGGCCAAACCTAGACTCAAGCTCCTCCTGAGTTGACAACTTCCCCTGAAACCAAACCATTTCACGAAATGAAGTTTTCAGCTTTTTCTTTTGAAGCGCATATTCTTCTTTAAACCTAACTTTCTCCCACAGTTTTGCCACAACCTCCTGAAACAAATCGATCATACTCCTACAGATAGAGAACACATACTCAATCTCGGTGATAATCATTCGTCCCGCGCCCAGACCTATCGAGCCTCTAGTCTTATGGATATGAGCGACTTTAGCGAGACTTGCAGAAAGATTAAACAAATCGTCCTGAATTCCTGCAATGGGCTTCTTGAGTTCAGAAAAGCTTGCCCTCTGCAGAATAAAGTCAAGGAAACTCAGGAACAAGTCCGTAGGTCGTTCCGGAACTGTTCCATAGTAGCAACCCTCAGCCGGTATGGTGCCAGTCTCCTCTAAATTCCCACCTCCTACGTGCAACCAACTTCGCCACTTCCCCTCACCAAAGAAAATCAGCGACCCAAAGAACTTACCTCCCGCTTGTGACATATCAAAATACGGTATGTCGGACACTTTAATTAAATTAGCCACCGGCATAAAATTCGGACCTACTTAACCTGCTTAGAAAAAGTAGCAATTTAATAGAACAGACATACTTAGATCAACACTTACACAATGAATTTAACAGTCTTGGCCCCCGTGCAGGGGTCCTCCCCAGGGGAGGACCCAAAAATCGGAGGGCGCCGCCCGGGCCAGCATCCGCCGGTGGTCACTGCCCCGTTTCGCCGCTGGCCGGAGGCACCCGCTCCAGCCCCAGACGCTTCGCGGCCCAGCGCATGTAGAGGTTGATAGCAACATCGGCGCCAGCTATCGCAGCCAAGCAACCAACCGCTGCTGCCGCCCAGACCGAAACGCCGAGGGCGTACAGCAGCATGTTGGTCGAAAGCCCGCAGGTCACACAGGCACCAGAGCGCAACGCCAACCGGCGAAACAGCCCCCAACCGCGAGCACCCGCCATATCCGCCCGCCACATCTCTCCCGAAACACCACCGACCAGGGACAGCACGATCACCATCCAGATCGGCAGGTCGGCTAACGTTTGTTGCTCGCTGTTCATGTAAGCCTCATTGGCAAAGCACGACGCCGGAAAAAGAAAACCCCGCCTGATGGCAGGGTTCTCGTTGCGCCGAAAGGTATGAGCGGATTACCGATGAGGTCCCGGCCGAGATCCTCGAAGTCAAACGACCACCTTTGCCTCATTGCGCTCAGCATTCGATAACGCGATACAGGAGTACATTTGTACTCCTGCCCTACTGCCTTATCAGCCCCTTTCATCTGGCCACTTACTAATACGATCGTCCTGGTCGCGGTTTGTCGACCCACCACCTGCCTCGGATACACGATGCTGAAACTTGGCGCACGGATGCACACCGCTGCCACCTGCCGAGCGTTGCCCATGAACGTCACCGCCTTCACCCGAAGCAAAGCGCCGAAATCCAGAAAGGCTCGCCGTGGCCGTGCCTTCACCGCGGCTGCTCTGCTGGTGGCCGCCGAGCAGTGTCTGGCATTGACCACGCCAACGCTCATCGCCTCCGTCTCTTCGCTGCAGTGCCTGGAGTACCGGGTTGTCGGCATCTGCTACTGGCTGCTCTGTACACCCTTCGGCTGCACGGTGCGAACCTCACCGAAGATCCGCCACTTCATTCCCGAGCTGGTGGTATCGAGCTATTCCGATACCGGCGCCAATCCCTGGAACGAAATGTCAGGGCTGTCGGCACCGACGCCGGCGTCGCAAGGGGGTGGCAACCTGATCACGCCTTCGCCGCAGCGCGATAACCTGCCCAGATTCAAGAATGTCGACGGCATTGGCCATCCCGGCGGGGCAGCCCTCACCGCTTTGGCGCATACATTCGGTTATGCGTGCCCAAGCGGAGCCATACCGTTTGCGCCCTACTACCTCAGCACGCTCGACCCGCTGGCGTGGCGCCAGGCGATCCCCGAGTCCGTCTACCCACAGGCACTGGTCCCGGGGATGCGCGAGATCGGCAACCAGGCACTCGGAGACATGTGGGGCAGCGTGTATCCGCGACACGGCTTTCTGGTGCAGCCTGATGATTTCAAGGCGGCTGCCGTGATGGCCCAACGCGCCAGCGACTTCATTACCCGCGTCGGCCAGCCGCACGTTTATCTGCCGCTGCAGCCGATGCCGGCTCCCGGCTACTGGCCGCCGCAGCCGGTGATGGAGAACAACGTCAACAACCACCGCTGGCAGTTGCTGGTCCCGGTGATCCAGAACACCTGCGCCATCTTCCCCAGCCCAACGATCCAGAGCGCCGACGGCGCCTATGCCTGGTCGCTGTGGCGGCCCTACCGCTGCTGCCAGCGTATGGGTCAGACGTTTCTGTTTAGCATCGACTTTGATGGAGGCCAGTGATGAAACACCTCGCGCTCGGGTTGGTGTGCTTCCTTGTGTCTGCCGCAGGCCATGCCGCAGAGAACGGCTACCACCTCGGGGACCAAGCCCAGGTCCTGGATGACCGCGTGATGTACACCATCGGCGGCGGCTCCGCTGCCGGTGCGCCCTCCTCGCTTTACCGTCCAAACGGCCTCGGCGTCGGCATGTCCTGGCGGGCCAACATGATGTGCGGAAACATGAACCTCTCGAACACCCTGCAGAACCAGCTCAATGGCGCCACCCAGGGCTTCCAGCAGATCATGGGCAACGTCATCCAGAACGCCACACAGGCGGTCATGTCGCTGCCGGCGATGATCATTCAGCGCGCCAACCCTGGGCTGTATGAGCTGCTGAGCAATGGCGTGCTGCAGGGGCGCATCGACTTCGATCGTTCCAAACTCACCTGCCAGGCAATGGCCGCGAAAATGGCCGACAAGGTCGACCAGGCCGGCTGGGGCGCGCTGGCTCAGAACCAGGAAATGCAGCACAACCTCGAGCAGTCCGGCGGCGATGCCGTAATGGCGGTGAAGGATACCGAGTCGAACAACGGCAACAAGGGCGTCAGCTGGGTCGGTGGGCAGAAAGCTGGCGGCAACGGCCAGCAACCTATCCGGGTGACCTCGGACGTGGTCAAGGCCGGCTACAACCTGCTGCACAACCGGGCCGTCGAGGACACCTCCGCCGTCGGCTCGGCTTGCCAGAATGGCGCCATCTGCCAAGCCTGGTCGAGCCCCGAGGAGGCCTCGGAATGGGCGACACGGGTGCTCGGTGAATCCGAGGTGGAAACCTGCGATGACTGCGAGACGTTGCGCGTAACCGCCGGGACAGGCCTGTCGCCGTTGATCCAGGAAACCTACACGGAACACTTGGAAGGCTTGCAGCGCATGGTCTCTGACGCCGACCAGCCTACCCCAGAGAACCTCAGCAAGGTCTCCAGCCCCTTGTTGCAGGTCTCGCGCGGCGTCATCGAGGGGCTGCGCGATGATCCCGACCAGAACTTGCTGGCCCGGCGCCTGGCCAGTGAGACCGCGCTGTCCAGCGTGATCTACAAGGCGATGCTGCTGCAGCGCACGCTGTTCGCTGGCAGCCATGAGCCGAACGTGGCGTCGGCGCAGCCCGCCACTACCGCCCTCAACAGCAACGTCGAAACCCTGGAACGGGAGATCCGCCTGCTGCAAACCGAGCTGCAGGTACGCCAGTCGCTGGCCACCAATACCGCCAGCCTGGTTCTTGATCGCCACGCCGGCGGTGCCGACGCCTCGCGCAGCATCGATCAGCGCGACCCGATGCCGGACCGACTGCGCCGGGCTGAACAGGAGAAGAGCACGCCATGATCACGTCATCTATGAGATCACTGATCGTCCACATGCTGCTGATCATCGGCGCCATGCTGATCATGTGGCTGATTGCCTGGAGGGCACTACAACTGCCCGCCGCCCAACTGGATTGGCTCGCACCAACCCGGGCAACTGCCGCCTACTTCGCGTGGTGGCGCATCCTGCTGTACACCCTGATCTTCACCGGTTGGGCCGCAGCGTTGCGCATGCGGCCTTCGCCTGTGGACCAGCAACGGCTAAAGCGTATCGGGTTGATCGGCTTCAGCTCGATCATTCTGGTCGAACTGTCTCGCGTGTGAGGTGCGGCCATGAACATGAGCACCAACAGCTACCTTGAGTACTACCTGTCGCTGCTGGCCTGGATCATCAACAACGGCATCTGGAATACGCTGGTGGACACCGGGCTGTTCGCCGCCCCCTTCGGTGCGGTCATCCTGCAGGAATGGCTGTCGGCCCGCCAACAGGGTGCTGACGAAGGCAACAAAGGCCTGCTGTCGATCCCTCGCGTCGAGAACCGGTTGTGGATGAGCTACGTGGTCATTCTGTTCGGCTGCATGCCGTTCTTCCCGCTGAACCTGTCCTCCGTGACTTTTGACGATGCCGCGAGCCAGCGCTGTGGCGTGTCCATGGCCAGGCCCGCCGACACGGCCTGGGGTACGACCTTCAACACCATCGGCGAGAAGTCAGCGAACGTGCCGGTGTGGTGGTTCCTCGTGCATGCCATGAGCAAAGGCATCACCGCCGCGGCGACCGCATCGATTCCGTGCGCGCCCGACATCCGAGCGATGCGCATGGAGATCGACAGCTCGCGCATCAATGACCAAGTGCTGCTGCAGGAAGTCGCCGACTTCACCCGAGACTGCTATGGCTTTTCGCGCTCGCGGCTGTTCACCAATCGCCCCGAGCTGGACGAGTCGCAAAGTTACGATGCGTCCTGGATAGGCTCGACCTACCTGCTCAACACACCGGGCTACTACGATACCGATCGCTCGCGGATGCCCCGTGTCGATTGGCCGTACGACGAGACCCGGGACACCTCCCTGCCTCAGCTTGATAACGGCGCTGGCTACCCTACCTGCAAGCAGTGGTGGAGCGACGGCACGATCGGACTGCGCGATCGCTTGGTGGCCGAGGTCGATCCATCACTGCTATCGCAGCTACGGGGCTGGCTGACGGGGCGCACCTCTACGGAGGTCGAAGACGCCACCTTACGCGAGCTGGTAAGCCCACGGCAGCAATCATTAAGCATGGCACCTGGGCAGGTGTTTCAGGACTACGGCAGCAGCGCCCGCGGCGGTTCGCTGACGCAAGGACTGAACAACCTAGCCACCAACACCGGCCTGGCCTTGGGCTCGTTCAGCAACTTCCCAGCGATGAATGCACTTCGCGCGGCATTGCCGATGGTCCAGGCCTTTTTGATCATGGGCACGATCATCAGTCTGCCGCTGGTACTGTTGATCAGCACCTACCAGCTCAAGGCGCTCATGACGATTACATTCGCGCTATTCACCCTGCACATGCTGACTTTCTGGTGGGAGCTCGCGCGCTGGATCGACTCGAGCATGCTGGAAACGCTGTATAACCAGGTATCGGCCACAGACCAGGCACTGTTGTCGTTGCCGACAGCAGGGTTCATGGATGGGACAGTCACCGCGCAGGTGATTGAGTACGTAATGGGTGCAATGTTCGTAGTGCTGCCGATGTTTTTCCTCGGCGTCATGAGTTGGGCGGGATACAACGTGGGTAGCGGTATGCAAACGCTCCTCACCCGGGGAACAGAAGGTGCTCAGGTACAAGCAGAGAAAGGATCCTCACAGGTCATGTCCGGTGCCCGCAGACTGAAATAACCAATCACCTGGGGGCTCCATTGTCGTCGTACATTTCTGGGAATCTAAGATGATGTTGAGGGTGGCTCATTTCATGGATCCGGGGCTGTCTCTCAGTGCTGATTGGCAGCGCGGCAATGGTCCACACAGTAAGCATCCCGAGCGCGAGAGAAATCGCAACTGAAGCAACGGCGAGCATCAGAATCAACTTAATTACATAAAAGCCAATTTTGCGATACTTGAACGGCACGGAGGCCAGAACGCTGGAGTTCAAAACCTTGGATTCGAATCTGTTTACCACTCGGCCAGCACCAACCGCAGCGCGAATGAGATACTTGCCGATGCCGGTCCGGCCAGAAGTCGAGGATGCTGGAGTCGACATTTGATTGCCTCCGATACCCTTCACTGCGATCGCGCTCAAGCCGCTACCGCCAATTTGGATCCAAGCTCTAGCTTACTCCTCCCTCACTAAATTCCTTGACCGTTGATCACTTGGACAACGCGGATTATTCGCCAATGGCGCTCATTGGATCGCGACCGCTGATTCCACCGAAAAACGCCATTGACGCTATATCGGTTCGCTTGGTACACCAATTGTGCAATCGCTGGTTTTCCAGCACCCAGGTAGCCATAACCTTTGAGGCTACGTCACGCATGTGATGGTTACCCCGAAATGCGATTCGCGTTCGGCAGCTCGCATGGTCACCATTCCCCGGTGATGAACGCTCTCTAATCCCCCGGGCTCACTGAGCCTGCGTCTTCGATGCACTTTACTCACATCCATTCCAGTGCTGGGAACTCTCCCACACGGGACGGCGTTCCTCCGCACCCTCTGGAGGATCTCATCATGCTGCGTTTCACAGGCACTGAACTTCACGCCGTGTTGGCCGAGGCCGGTATCAATGGTTGCAGATTGATATTGGTGAAAGACCACGGTGTTTACCTCATGTCCGAGATCGGCGAAAGCAAACCGGATGGCGGTGGCCGCAAACGCGTGGCCTATGCCACTGGCTGCAACCCCAACGTCGACGACTTCGACACCTGGTGGAATCGCGCCTGCGATGAATTCGGCGGCGATGATTTTGCCGAGTACTTCGACATCGATGATCCTGTCCTCGCCAGCCTTCGCGGCACTGCAGGATCGCTGGTGGTTGAGGCCACCTCCACCCACCTGTACCTGGCCGCCGAGGTTGATTCGGCAGGCGAATCTTGAACACAGAAGCGAGCTCCACGCGTACCCAGAGCGGCACCTTAACCGGGCCTCTCTGGGCGCCTCTCGCCTCCTTCTTCATTCGGCTGAAGATCGCCGTTTGTCAGGAACCCAAGGACGGAAGTCCTCGCTGGAACTCCCTGGATAGAGCCCTCCATATGAGGTGTAGATCGGAGATTGACCTCACGTCCAAGCGCGGTTTAATACATGGATGCACCCTGCTCAATGCCTTTTTCAGATTGAGCAGGTCCACGCACTAACCTCACATGAGGTGTCGCGGGATCAGCTACGCGGAGGCCGCAATGTCCTGGACGAAGCGCTTTTCCAATGCGGTGGTGCTGAGCCCAGGCGTTTGGCAGCAGTTCATTGCACCTGCCACAGGCGAGGAACCGATCGGACAGTCAGGCTTGCGCTTGGCAGACCTGCTCAACAGCGTGCTGACTTCAGCACCGCGTACTTCACACTGCCCCATCGAGCTGCAACTCGACCGCTTGCGGCACAACGGCACGTCAGTATCTGCTCACCTGCCGCAGCTTCAGCTGGCTCGCATCACGCCACGCAGCGGCCCGGCTTTTCTGCTTATCCGGCTACCCGGCGAAATCGGAGTCGATATCGCCGCCCTCTGACCTTGTCAGCACAGCTACTGCCTCACTTACCCCACCGGGAACCCTTCCCGGCTGGGCAGCGTTCCCCCTACACGCCTGGAGAACGCCATGTCCGATATTTACCTGGATGTCACCAACAAGATCGTCAGCGCCTTGAGCCAAGGCGTGATCCCCTGGATCAAACCCTGGACCACCACCGGTTCAAGTGCTGACTCCCCTTTTCCCATCAACGCCATCACCAGACGCCCCTACGCCGGCATCAACATTCCACTGCTGTGGGCCGAGGCGCGCCTGCGAGGTTTCACTCAGGATCGCTGGCTGACCTTCAACCAGGCACGCAAAGCTGGTGGCCATGTACGCAAGGGCGAGCAATCCACCCTCGCGGTGCTGTACAAACCGATGAGCAAGGAGGCGCACGACGAGGACGGCCAGGTCGTTCGCGATGACCAGGGCAACATCAAGATGGTGCAGTTCGCCCTCTTGCGCACGCACTGCCTGTTCAACATCGAGCAGACCGAAGGCTTGCCTGGCGAGGAGCCAGACCTTGATGAGCACACCGAGCCAACGGCGTTTATCGACCATGCCCCAGCCGAGCAGCTGTTGCTCGCGAGCGGCGCGCAGATCGAGCATTGCTATGGCGATAGCGCGTTCTATCAGCCGCTGCGCGATCGCATCCAGCTGCCCACCAAGGCTCAATTCGAGGACGTCGGCAGCTACTACGCGACGGCCCTGCATGAGCTGACTCACTGGTCAGGTCATCGATCGCGCCTGAACCGCGATGGCATCACCGGCGGACACGCGTTCGGATCCGCAGCCTATGCCTTCGAGGAACTGGTCGCGGAAATGGGTGCAGCGTTTCTCTGCGCGTTGACCGCCACTCAGGGAGAGTTGCGCCACGAGGAGTACCTGGCTTCCTGGCTGAAGATCCTCAAGGAAGACAAGCGTGCGATCTTCCGCGCCAGTGGCTTGGCCCGTGAGGCCTCGGAATTTCTACTGGCACTGCAGTCCGACCACGCCACTGAAGCGACGGAGCGACTCACTGCGTGATTTCCCTCAACCAGCAAAAAGGCCCCGCATGGGGCCTTTGTTTTGCCTGCAGCGCCATGTATAGGCCACTGCAAATGCGCAGTCGATTACTGCAGCCAGCTCTCGACGGTATCCGAGCCGTGTTCCTGCTTCCACTGCTTGAGGATCTTGTGATTGCCACCCTTGGTTTCCACGACCTCGCCGCTGTGCGGGTTCTTGTAGCGCTTGACCTCGCGCGGCTTGCGCTGAGCACTGCTCGACACGCTTGCGGCACTCACGCTCACGCCCTTGGACGGGTCCAGAATGGTGATCACCTGGCGCAGGCTCATGCCGTACTCTTCCAGCAAGGCTTTCAGCTTCTGTTCAAACTCGATCTCCTGCTTCAGGCCGGAATCGTTTTTCATCGCATCCAGCTGTTGAAGTTGCGCGGCCAGCTGCGCTTCCAGAGCTTTGAATTCGGCAAGTTTGGACATGAGAAATCTTTCCTAGGTATGAGACACGTGAATGAATAATAACTGAGACACACTCAACATCCGAGTGTTTATTCCCAGTTTAAGGTTCATTTTTGTGCTCCTTCATTGCAAATATCTGTGACAGATCAGTCAGTCAAATTTCGGCAAAGATGCGCCACAACTTCGCGAGGCGCCGCGCTGCGGCCAATCTTGAACAAGATGTCTCGCTGGCTACGCGGCAACTTTTTCGCACAGCGCTTGGCGGCAGACCGAATGGCAGCATCAGTACCATGAATCCGGTCCGCCAGCAGCACGATCAATACAGCATCACTCAGCGTCATCAGCGTCCCAGCTCAGAAAAATGATGCCGGCAGTCTACCCCGCTCGAAAGGGTCGGCTATGCCGACCGGCCGGGTAACCCGACGCGCCAGACTTCGGATTATTGCACTCGCGAAAAAGGCCAAGGCGGTAAAGGGTAATGGCATCAATGGAAGGGGCGCAAGGGTAAGAGGCTTATCCGAAAAGGCAAAGGGACCTTTTGAACGCAAGGCAGGTACTGCGATGAAACGGTGGTGGTTCAAACCGCAAAAAGGCCTTCCCGAGGAGGCCACCCCCGCCGCCGAGGGCTTTCATCAGCCACTGTCGGCGGAATCACTGCTTGCTGCTGGCCACCGCAAAAGGCTGCTCGAGCGCATCTGGCAATATACGGCCCTCTCCCCGCTACAGTTCGAACAACTCTACCTCGAACCGATTCGTCGCTACGCCAGCTATGTACAGCAACTACCGGCTAGTGAGAGCCATCACCATGCCTATCCTGGTGGCATGCTCGACCACGGTTTGGAGCTGGTGGCGTGCAGCCTGAAGTTGCGCCAGTCCTACCTACTCCCCAGTGGTGCCGCACCGGAAGACCAGGCTGCGCAGGCTGATGCCTGGAGCGCCGCCATTGCCTACGGCGCCCTGCTCCATGACGTTGGGAAAATCGCCGTTGATCTCCAGGTGGAGTATCAGAATGGTGAACGGTGGCACCCCTGGCACGGCCCCCTGAACCAGCCTTACCGCTTCCGCTACCACCCCGCCCGGGATTACCAGCTACACGGTGCCGCCGCTGGGCTGTTGTATACGCAGATCCTGACCCCCACCCTGCTCGACTGGCTCAGCAGTTACCCTGCCTTGTGGGGGCAATTGCTGTTCTTGCTAGCCGACCACTACGAGCACGCCGGCACACTCGGAGAGTTGGTCCTGCAAGCAGACCGGGTATCCACGGCACAGAACATCGGGGCCAACCCCAACAAAGCACTTCGGGCACCTAAATATTCGCTGCAGCATCACCTACTCATGGGGCTACGGTACCTGGTCAAAAACGAGTTCAAGCTCAATCAGCCCGGTGCCGCCGGCTGGCTCACCGAGAACCACCTGTGGTTGGTCAGCAAAACTGCGACTGACAAACTGCGTGCCTACCTGCTGGCTCAATCCGTGGATGGTATCCCCTCCTCTAATATCGCCTTGTTCGATGAACTGCAGTCCCATGGGCTGGTGGATGCGACACCAGAGGGGAAAGCGGTATGGAGCGCCACGGTGTCGGACACCGGCTGGCAGCAGGCGTTTACATTCCTGCGCCTTCAGCCCAGCCTGATCTGGGCCGATGAATCCCGCCCTCAGAGCTTTGATGGGACGGTGCAATCGAAAACAGTTTCTGACTCGAAGGGCGATGCCGGAGAACAAGCAGCAGATCAATTATCCCAACTTTTGGAACCCAAGCTGCAGGGCGACATACCCTCAAGCCCAGATTTCGAGTGCATCGATGAGCTAGTGGAGCTCTTGCCGGACATAAGCGACGGCATGGGTGAATCACATGCAATACACTGCCGTGACTTCTCCCCGGACGACGATGCCCCTGAACAATCCTTTATCGACTGGCTGCGTAATGGTGTTGGCAGCCACAGGTTGCTCGTCAATGAAAGCAAGGCGAAGATTCACACTGTAGCGGGAACGTTCTTTTTAGTCTCTCCGGGAATTTTCCAACAGTACATTGCAGAACAACTGAAGTTCTTAAGTAGCGCTGAAAATGGCAGTGCTTGGCGGAAATACCAACGCCACTTCGAGCAATTGGCAATGCATCAAAAGCGCCCGAACGGTCAAAATATTTGGACCTGTAAGGTACAGGGCGCTCGTAAGAGATCGTCGCTTAATGGATATCTATTGACCGATGCACAGTTAATTTCGCCAAACATCTTTCCAGACAACCCCTATCTTTCACTTGAACTTTAGGCATCTATACGAAACCCATCACCCCGAAAAACTGCGAAAAAAGATACATTAAAAACAAGAAACCCTTAAACTCACCAGAAGAAATCATCACTTGACCGAAACCCAAACTTACCACACCAAATCCTGCCCAACACATCGCAAGTCACTTCTAGAGTGCATACCCAATAGCTAAGATAACCGCTGATGCACAATCACCTTTAAGATGCATCCAATTTAAAGCAGCGACATCACCTCAAACCAATAAGACTGGGAGACCGAAACCATAGAAACCTTAAACAAAAAAACCTAATCAGCCTAAAACAATTAGACCCAAACACTGCCAACGAGGTCGGCGAAGCCATTCCAGATAATAGACTTCGCCACCCAAGCCTATTGAGAATTCTCAGAGGGCCAAGAGCACCACAAAACCCACCTACACTTCATCTCAATAAAAGAGCAACCCTAGGATAATCAGTTTTGCACTTGAGACCGGAAGCTCAGCTTAATTCTATCCCTGATTTCAGTATAAACATCAGCCTTCAAGGAATCCGAAACTTCAAAGGTCACAATCAAAGCATAGGGTATGGATGGCAATACCGCCCCCCCTTGCGTCCGACACTCCACCCTAATCCGCAGGACATCGTCATCGCCGATAGGCACTGCATCTTCACCCTCATAAATCTCATGTATCACCGTACCTCTCCGGGATGTATCTGAAGGGGGTTGGTTAGCTGGAACTCGGTAGACCCCAATAGGCGAACCATTTGAATCTTCGGTCACGAAATCTAAAAGAGCATCTTTATAAAACTGTTCTGCTGGCTTAGTTGGAGTCAGCCACGCCAGCGTCACTACCAGTTTTCTGACATCCTTCTGCCCTGACAGCGACTTTGGCAACGGAAAGCTAAAAAGCTGAGCATTATCATTCTCCAAAGCACCTAGACCCAGCATGGTCACGCGGCGTTCGGTGCATTCTAACACTCTGGGAAGATCGATTTTTCCATAGCCTAGGAAACGGGTGATGTTTGAACGGCGATTCTTCCAAAGCCGTCCCTCTTTGGGCTCCAAAACTGACTCCAGAAAAACTCCTGCACTCCCCCAGCTTGCGGAATGAACAATCAACCCCTTGACAAGCGCGGGTAAGAGTTTCCGGATACGAGTAAAATCTTGAGCTGAGAACTGTGACTTTAGTTCGTCATGAATAATTACAGCTGCTCTTGTAGCCAGAGCTGCCGAATTACTAGTACCGATAGTACGAACAACATCATTTACACTGGACACGCCGGCAACTTCCTGACCAAAATATCGGCCAGCTTTCCCAGGTGTTAGCAGAAGCCCATCTGCAGTAACCGTATACGTATAAAGCGCCCGCCCGCCACAGTTCAGGACCTCCGGCTTTACCGCTTGTTTATAACCCAACCCAAGCCCGGATATCAAACTCGGAAATTTCTCACTCGAGAACGGCTCGATAAGATATGGGCTTGGAGTGGCTACGCAGCCATCCGAGTGACTTGCACCTACAGTGAGAGCATTGATCGCCTCCGCCGGGGAGAAAATAGTACGATGTGCCATTTTAGATTGTACGGCAGAAACGAATAGCAGATGGCGCTCTTCATCTGTCAACTTAGTTAACTGCACTGGCTTCGTCACATCATCAAGAGATAGTCCTTCAGCAATATTCCCAGCACTGATAATAAAAAGAAGATTATACTTCCAAGCCAGGTAATCGATAAGGCGCCCCCAAGCGCTCATCTGGCCTGCAAATGGCCTATTTACATCACCGAGAGAAAGGTTAATGACAAATACATCACCTCCCAATTCTTTAGGAGCCTGCTTCAGCCTGACAACTGCAGAGTAAATCACATCTAGCAAAAGTCTTGAATTTGGAGTTGTCTCGACAGAAGAATGCTCACTGGCAGCCAGCAAATATTGAACATACAATTTTCGTGGCAACGAACCCTCTTCTTTTGCGATATCACCATGCAAAATAAGAGAGGCCATAGCTGTTCCATGATGCCGAGTACGAACTGGAGAGGTACTCTCCAACCCCTCACCGTCATCGATCACAAGCCGCCCTTTCAACAGATCATGATTTTGCACTACAACACCATCAAACAGCGCTGCTACTGGGGGGAGCAAGCTGCCGGAGTCATCAATCTCAACAACCCGTTCAATATCTTCGGGCTCCGATGATGAAATACTCATTGCTTGAGGACGTATGTAAGCAACCTCATCAAGAGTAAGCAAATTTGCTTCGAGATCAAGGAGTGCTTTTGCTTGCATCTGTGTAATAGAAATCAGAAGTGCGTGATATCTGATCTCTGGTATATAGGAACGATCTAAAACCTCCGCAGCCTCAATTTCAATCTTTGTCAGCAGCGCCTGAATTGCTGCGTGATCTCGTTCTTTTTCTCCATGAAATACGAGTTCGATTTCGAAGTGCACTTTTTCATCAGCGGCCCCGTTCAATCCAGCAATAAAAGTCTTTGCTTCAGGCGTCAGTCGATCTCTAGCGCCCCATGAACGGATGTCTATGAGGTGAGAGAATAATTTATTCCAATCGCCATAGCCTCTAGGCAACCCTTTTCCCGAACTGTACAGAGCCCAAAGTCTCAAAAGTTCGGTGATTGCCCGCTGGTTTGGAACTGTTAAATAGAGCCGCCCTTCCATAGGCTTTTCGGGCTTTTCCCTATCATGAAAATCGTCACTGCTTGGGTAATTGAAATCAGCCTCATCCACCCATGTCAAACCTAGTTTTTCTGCTGCTCTCTTGAATTCCTGTTTCGACTGCGCCAATTCAAAAACTATAGCTTTCTCAGGATGGAGGCCGTCTGTATCTTCTGATAAAGTTCCCGACGCCACGGGACTTTGAGAAACCCGTTTCAGCGTTTCAAACTTTGGTCCAAGCCTAGATAGCTGCCGCTCTGAACTAGGTGTCGAGATGCTGAAAAATCTCGGACTGCCTTTCAGACGCGCGTCTTGTTTTGGCGGATTTAGAATCAGCAGCGGGAGCTTTTCCATGATCTCTTGACTTATCCTTAATCGAATTACTTACACGGCTTTGCGAAAGACGCTTATCAACTATCGCTTTCAGATCTTGCTGACCACCCGAAAGAACCAATTTCCTCCTAATATCGAGCAAGACCTGCTCAATATCCGAAAAGCTACTACCAATTAATGAGCCCACAAACTCACTCTTCAGCCCACCAAGCTTCTCGCCAACTGCAGACTCAAAACTTACCAACCATTCACTAATTTGCTCAGACTTTGGCGGAACCAAATTGGAGTGAATTTGAAACCGCCGCCATGCAGCCCTATCTATCAATTCAGGATGGTTGGTAGCCGCAACAAAAACGTTATAAGAAGGAAGATCATCCACTTGTAAAAGAAGAGTACTAACAATCCTTTTAATCTCACCAGTGTCGTGCGCATCGCCCCGCTCTTTGCCGATAGCATCAAACTCATCGAAGAAGACAACACACGGGCGCGTTTTAAAAAACTCAAAAGCCGACTGTAGTCGCGAGGCAGTCTCACCAAGATAACTACCAATGATTCTTTCATAACGCATTACATAAAAAGGAAGCCCTAGCTCGTATGCTAATGCGCCAGCCAAACTTGTCTTGCCATTTCCTGGAGGCCCAGTTAATATCAACTTGCTGCGCGGCTCCAGCGCAAATGAACGCAACAAATCAGCGCGCCTATGCTCCTCAATTAATTCTAAGCAGACATCATAAACCTCAGGTTCCAGATAGAGATCTGAAATCCCTCTTGTCACAGTCACTTCAGCGTAGAGGTCCTGCACTGATTCCTTTCGTGGGGCACCCTCATATGAAAATGCCTCGGACCTCCCGACTGGATCACCCGCACTGCCCCACCTCGCAGAACGAAGTGTATCCGTCAGCTTTTGTGCATATATGTGATGCTGCCTAGCCTTCTCTTCTGAGACTATTGCCTCAACGACTCGCCGAACCGAGGCCTTATCTCCCCCCAAACCGGCTTGGGCGAGTTTTACCACAAGATCGCTTCTTGCCATATCAATTATGCACGCAAATTGTTGGCGTTACCTTAGAGGACGTGTATTTCGATATTTTTTTTACACCCTTCAGTCCTGACTTAGTGACCGCAGAAATACAACAATCCCCACCAGGCAACTCAAGTTTAAAAATCCCACGTTCATTTGTAATGATCGCTATGTCTTTCGCCGGAAAATCGGAACTCTCCACCATCACGAAAGCACCCTTGACAGGGTGCCCCGCATCATCGACAACGAAACCGCAGATGATCTTGGACTTCATAGTCGCACCTTCATTTAAGCGTACGCCACTCAGAGAGAATATCGACCAATGCCGGGGTAATTCTAACACCAGAGTTCGCATTCAATGTTCTGCCAGCGCCATTACTATGCACGCCAATGACTACTGGCTCAAGGTCGTCATCTGGATAGAACCAAATGGGAGAACCGCTCTGCCCGCCCTCAGTATCCACATCATAATAAAGCTTGTGATCTGTGACATCACAAACCCTATTCGAGTGATGCATCTGCTCTTCACCGACGTTACAAATTGGATAGCCTGAAATATTCACCATCTGCGAATTCAGGCGTGCCTCCGGGTAGAACCCAAATGCAAACGATCCGAGACTGCTATCTAGGTCATTCGAGAGGATGATTGCACCAATATCATAATTTTCATCACCCGCGGAACACCATCTTTCCATGGTACGAAAAGACTTAGCTTTATAGCGTCCAAAGGGCTCAAGTTGGCCATCACGCCCCGGAATAACTTCTATATTTTCCATCCACCCGTCGTAAACCTTGTTGAAGACACAGTGGCCCGCAGTAATAATCAGCCGGGGGCCTGCTACCCACCCAGTGCCGATGAATGGCGTACCATCTCTAGCTGTGATTTCAAGGGCACAAATCTTCCTCCAAGGATCAAAGGAAGTATCAAGGACACGGGATCGGCGATCATGCCCAGGCACGAGAAGGCTTTGCCCATATGCAGTCTTTGCAACCAAAGGAGCATCTTGTTTACCACGGACTATTAACTTATCAGATGAGCACTTCAGCGCCTGCTCCGAAAATGCTCCAGCATCTCCCTTGCAAACTTTAACTCTCTGAACAGCTGCAACTTCGAGCACTGGCGAGTCACTGCAAACATCCCTATCGTAACGCGAACTCATGTCATCCACCCGTAAAAATTTAAAATCCGACACCGAGCGGCATTCGTTCGTGTCGGCGCACCCGCTTATCGTAGCACTGCTGGAAGCCTTCTCAGAGGCATTGGGGTGCATTTC
The DNA here is from genome assembly GCF_056098905.1 of Pseudomonas sp. TSO6. Classification (NCBI taxonomy): domain Bacteria; kingdom Pseudomonadati; phylum Pseudomonadota; class Gammaproteobacteria; order Pseudomonadales; family Pseudomonadaceae; genus Pseudomonas; species Pseudomonas sp. TSO6. The sequence goes on from NZ_JBLZWV010000037.1 coordinate 126,280, forward strand.
GCCGAAAAATCTAGCCCCTACCCTCAGAATCAGGGCACCAAGCCCCTGACAGCGATAAGCTGGCGGCTCTTACCGTGCTTGCCTCCTGCGAGTGGCGACGCCAGCGTACTGCGGGTCCGCAGAGACCTATGCAATAGCTTGTCAGTCGCTCCTGAGAAAGCGACGGATAAGGCACCTCTCGCCAATAGACGCGGTAACGCACCCGAGAGAGTGGGCGATAGGCGTACATAACGGGCCTCCCGCACCCCGGGAAGGCCGACCTTCCGCAAGCATTAAAATTGAAGTTGCCACGGTCGAGACCTCAGGCCCGAGGGCTCAACCGCTATGCGCAATGCTGCCAATACCACAGCTAATAGTGAGAGTAAAATTACACTGGATCCAATCCTAAGGGACATGATACAAAGCAAAAGTGGCGATTCGCCATGACGCCGAGACAGTAATGATGGTTTGGAAAAACGACGACAACAAGAAGTATCGCGGAAAAATTGATCGCATATACGTTTCCATGACAGAAAGCTGGGAGGTCGAATACTTTATTGACCACTATCTAAAAACACGAAAGCGCGGGATCAACGACGAAAACAGGAGCCTAGTTGCTCACAAACTTGAAGACCTGCCCGGAAAAGCTCCTCACAAGCGCGACGAAGTCAGCGCGTGGCTTGACAAGCAATACAAACTGAGTCCAGCCTAAAAAGTAGCCCGAACTACATGTTCGGGCTTCTAACGCCCTGACACTCCTACTGACCAAACTATTTACCCTATACACAAAGACATCGGTAAAGATCGCCTCATTAAGCGCTCTTCCGGCACAAACAACCAAAATCACTAAACCCACCGCTGCTTGATCAAAGCTATCATAAACCGCGCCCCACATTGCCTATTAGCGACTCACCAACAATTCTAAAAATACCCTCCAGTCAAGTCAGGCGTGACTACATTACACGGCACGTTCCCACATAATTTTTGGCGGGGATTGCACAGCATCTTATAGAGATCCCCAACGCTCATCGCAGGCAGTGCGTCAAATATCGCCAGCACCAACTTATGCTTAACGGGATCCAATTGCCAATCGGGAATTCGCTGCCCCCGGTTGCCCAAGCTGAGAGAGCAGCCTTCGCGCCTTGATGTCTCGGTTGATTTGATGGCGGGACTTGTCCGCCAGCCTGGCGAATACAGGAAGCGAAAGGTCGGTTGGCGCTTCATGGATGGCAAGCATCTGCGCACGTTCTTTCTGGATAGCCGCGGGGCGCCACAGGCCAGAGTGAGCGTCTACTATCGACCCATAGCAGCCCTTCGTGGAGCGGCAGCTAACGGCCAAAAGCTGCCACTCAACAAGACTCGATAATTCCCACTCGACCGCGCGTCATTGAAGCCATAGCTCAATGCCAGACAGCCGCCGGCTGAATAAACGTTCGAACCCGTGGCCTGATCCCACAACTAAGCCCACTTAGGCTAATAACTCCCAACCGGCGACAGTAACCTCCCAAAGCACGCCCAGTCGAGATGATCCGAGAGGACACAAAGGTCAGCCTGCTAATATTCACATTTCTCATCGCTAAAGGGTCTGGGACACCCAGATCAATAAAGCCACCGACAGAATCGGGATTGAAAAGGCGAGAGGCATTAACAGAAGCCGAAGCTGTGACGATGCTGCCAAGATGGATAAACACAGAGCAAGATTTTTTAACATTGGCCGGTACCCAACATGAAAATGTGATTGAGTTTCCGGCTGATTCACTGCTTCTACGAGGTCATTCGGAGAGGGTGAAGATCTGCCCTGCGGCACCTTTGTAAGGTTTAGCGGACTTACACTCAGGAAGAACCTGATGCTAGAGGCAAAGTGAGCAGTATGCAACCGCAACTCATCACCTCGGTAGTGCTTTTCGCCCGACTGGGCGGCTCCGCGATCACAGCTCAGCAGAGATGAAAGCTACCTCAGGTCCGGTCATAAGGCGCTCGGGTACTCAAGGTCGATACTGTGATGTAGTCGAGAACTGCGCTTATGAACGTGGAGCGCTAGCGCTGCCTCTAGCCCGCCATCTATGAAAAAACGTTACCTCTAACAGATGCGTCGCGGCTATATTGATGGCAAACGGACACCACTCGATGGAACAGGCATTGGAAGACCTAGCAACGAAGATCCTCCCTCTGGTTCAAATGCTGATACCAGGCTTCATCACCACCATGATTTTTTACTGGCTGGCCGATGTAAAGAAACCAGGCCAGTTCGAGCGAACGGTACAGGCGCTAATTGGTACCGGCATCATCACCATCATCGTTTCGGGGATCTCAAAGGTCCTGCTGTGGATGGGAGACCATTGGTTCGTAATGGGCCTCTGGACCACAGACGTAGAGAGCGCATGGGGAATAGCACTCGCGATATGTCTAGGCTTGGGGTTGTCATACGCGTCCAACCATGACTATCTATACGGGATTGCCAGGCAGCTTGGACTCACATCGCGTGCCTCATACCCGGAATGGGTCTACGCATTTCGCAAGCGATCTGGGCATAGCGTAGTGTTGACGCTGCTGGATGGCCGACGCCTCTTCGGATACCCCCAAGTGTGGCCAACTGATCCCGCCACAGGCCATTTTTTGATTACACAACCGTGCTGGCTAGATGAGCAGGACGAATGGGTCGAAATGCCGGGAATTGAGAGTTATCTAGTCTCAAATTCTGACGTTTTGATGGTTGAGTTCCTTGAGCTACAGGAGACAACGAATGACCAGTAAGAGCGACACAAGCAAAAAGCATGTGGTGGAGCGAGTCAGTAACGAGGGGATGAATGTTAGCCCGCCAGCGCCAGTTAACGTTCGCCCCGCTACACCACCGCCTTCGCCGCCTAAAGCGCCCAACAAGTAGAGGGGACCAATGTACGAAGAAAGAGGGATATCGCCACAGCCACGCCGACCAAGCGGCAGCGAGCCTCAGCGTCCCAGTCCAGTAAGCCAGCGGCCAGCCACCCCACCTAAAGCCCCGCCAGCACCTCCACGTCGGAACGGATGACGCGCGTAGCTCTCCACGCTGTGCCAACCCAGGTTCATAGCTACCCCAAATCACCCTATGCAAGGATTCAGCATGTCGAATCACACAGGAAAGCCCACCTCAGTCAATGGCGGAGTGAGCAAAGAGACAACGAGCCAGCGCCCAGCTACTCCGCCGAAGGCGCCACCTCCCGCACCCAAGAAAAAGTAGGGCCACATAAGGCGACGTAGGAAGCAAGCGCGAATCGGGCAGAATTGCTCGACTCCTCAGCAGGCGTTCCTGCTGCGCCGTTACCCCCTAAAGGACGCTTTCGGAGTGATTGTAGGCGGGAAGCTGGACACGATTTGGATGATCCCATCCACGATAGTCTTTGCCATTCGCTGAGATACTTCAGCGTCACCCCTCGAATGAACGATGCTGTTCCTAATGTGTACCCACTCGTGCAGTCTGGGGAGCCACTCCGATTGGATTACGCTTCGGCTAACCGCATTTTTTATCATTCCCAGCAGTGACTGGTGATTTGGCCTTGTCGCACTGTCGTCTTCTTTGTATCGCATCACGCTCCGCAGTTCGCCCTCAAGATAGGTAACCGCCGAAACGATCGCCGCACGATACTCCCTTACCCTCAGAAGCCGGCGGGCCTCATCCAATTGAGAGTTACGATCTGATGGAAGCTCCCTTTCCAGGGTTGTGATCAGGTCTAGGGCGAAATCTTCTGACTCAGAGGTCAGTAGATCAGGCCGATAAATCACCGTGACGTCCTCCAGAGCAAGGGGCAACTGCTGGCCTTCCCTCATCACTACAATCAGTTTGAGCGACCTGCCTTTCTCCTTCCTCGACGCCGCTCGACTGATCGCCATCTTCAGTTCAACCATCGTCCAGTTGGAAGACAGATCGATGACCATTGCAATCGACCGATCGATTAGAGCGTCCAGCTTCGCGATAACCATATCCCCAGGAGAAATTACGCCATCAGCCGTAATCGGGACGAGGTTGATATCCTTCAAGGCGGGAAATACCTGGTCTTTGTAGAAAGGCAGAACCTCCAACGGCAGCGAGAAGAAGCAAAGCCGCGATGGCGCCGACCGTGGTCGCGACAGTTCTTGCATCGCCCGCTCTTCAGTCGGCTTCATCACGGTGAAAGCTTCGTCCCTGAGAAGCTCCCGAAGCTCATCAAAAGCTGCCGCTAGGATCTCACCGTACCTGTCTCGTGTACCTGGCAGATTGATCACCTTTACCCCGCGGCGCTCGAACCGCGAAATATCGGACTGATTCGCGCCTACAACGATCGAGTAGGCAAATCGTCTGGTGCGTCCCAGGCGCTGCGATACCACATGCCAAATCTGCCGGAAATCTGGATCGTCGAGACTGTACCCGACCAACACCGCAGTCTTGGTAATCAGCAGATTCGCGAGGTAGGTTGCGAACAGCGGATAGTTCGCGAGAAAGCCGTCGTAGTCAGCCTCCGTGACCACCATCCTTCTCGGATGGTGAAGGTCGCCATGGAGCTTGAGCAGGTTCACACCGGCCTTGGATGAATTCAGCGAGAGCTGCTCCTCTTCAAGGATCGGATAAACAACATTGGGCCCAAGCCGGTACTCCTGCTCCAGCAAGAAGTCGAAATTTGTTGTGCAGACGATATCGAATGGGATAGAGCAGAAGCTCTTGTGCGCCGCCCCGGGCTGGGCTTCGTGGATCAGCAACACCTGCGTGAGCTTATCCATCAACCTCGCCCGCCCTAGCTCATGCTCGTAAGCAGAAATCGCGTCGAGGGCCCCACTGGAATTGAAGTCAATAAGATCGTCTTCAAGAAGCTTACCTAGCTCCCCCCAAAGAGGAGGTCTCTGACCTGACGTGACATGGGCATTCAAGGACATGCCGGCCCCGATGATTGGCAGCCATCTGCCGTTTACGAGGTCGTCCAGGACAGGCTTGGGGAAGTACTTGAGGTAGTTTGTGGTCACTGCTAGATCCCTCTTGAGCAGCACCGGACAATATCAGTAATGGCACTTGGATGCCACGTTCTCACGCCTTCGCAGGCTGATGAAAGGAGGCAGAAAAACTCATTGGCAGAAGTCTACATAAGCTTGAAATCCTGGCGACGCTCGGAGTCTATCTAGACGAAAGGGTCGTGAATGATCTCCCGTAACTGCTCATCGGTGAGTAAATGCATACGTGCTGTCCTTGGTGAGTAAATGCATACGTGCTGTCCTTGGTGGCGTGCAGAGGGCTGAACTTACCTAAACAACATCGAGAATGGTGAATACCCGACCGCATCGGCCGAATCGCCGGCAAGCTAACACCCACTGGAAGATGAACAGCCTTCAGGCTTGCGGCCGGCCCACTCACATTGCGTAAGTCAGACTGGTTACCAGTGATACGGTTGCAGTTGCCCGATGCCCGATGCCCGCTTCTGGCCGTAAGCTGCCATACGGTGACTATCTATAATGGGTCGAAATCAGACATTCACTGGACCCACCATCTTCCGCGCAACTGCCAATCAGTGAGTGGTTCCGTCCCCGCGGCCAAAGGCTCTCATTTGATAGTCAGTTACAGCTTGGAACAGAGACTCAGCTATCAGGCGTAATCTTTCCACCTCTATTGCAGGCGCGCCAGTATCCTGAGCTTCGTGGTACCGGCGCATTGCCTCAATTGCCTCGTTGTAGGCTGGGTGGTCGGGCGGCAAGATCTTGGACTGTTTGGGCATCAGTGCCTCGATATCAGTGAATTGATTCAGACAGACTGCCGGCTTCAAGCAACTGGAAATCCACTACCGCGTGATAAAGGGAGTCGGCCAACACTCTAAGCCGCTCGATTGTCTCTTGAGATGCCCCGCTATCTTGGGCGGCCTGATGCGCCCTTATCGCATAAAGAGCTTCGCGCAGTAGCGGCTCGCCGACTTTGGCCATGCCTTCCAACGTTCGCTTCATGCCCTGCCCATGTTGCTCTGTTAAGCCATTATAGGGCGATAGCGACGGTGTGATGACAGGCATCGATCCAAGGCTTTGTGTTCTCCAGTTCAGGCCTCAGCGTGGCAAACCGGTTCCCACAGGAATGTCACCAGCTTCCAGATCTGCGCCACCACCTGTGGGAGCCGCACGTGTCGGCGATGGGTCGCGAAGCGTCCCCAATATGCATGCGCCGGGTCGATAGCTGCCGGCAAGAGCCAAGCACACCTACGCAGCCTTGGAGAAATCGCCCCTGTCCTAATGTAAGTCCTTAGGCCCCGTGAAAACAGCACGTCCACCATAATCCGCAGTAAACCAGCAAAAGCCACACTAATAATGGGGGACCAGATGGGGGACCAAAAACACACAGGCACAAAAAAGCCCCGAAAAATCAGGGCCTTGATGAAAATTAGTGGCGGAAGCGTAGGGATTCGAACTTTCTCGATTGCAGTGTGATCCGTTCCGAGCAAAAGTGTGCGCTATCATCCCAGGCTGTGTAAAAAAGCCCCAGTTCACGAAGAAGATATGCGGACCAGGCCTGTAGGTCTAGCAGATGGAGGCGTGGATCACCCTGGATCGGTCATAGGCATGGTGGTTGTGCCATCTGGACCGCGGCAGCTGGCCTCATGCCCTGATCGCTTACGTAGTCCTGCAATTCCGATTATCTTCATCATTCATTTGAGGTTGTAGGATAGCTTGAAGGTTCATCTCGACGATTACCCTCGGCAGGGTCTTGACCAGGAAGTGGGTGGTTCCCAGTTTGAGCGTTCCGAAAGGATGCTCCACCGTCTGCTGCCACCCGCGTCGGGTCATGCCCAAGGCGCGCGGCAGAGACATGCTTCCTTTCCATTGAGCCCACTGGTTGTACATGGTCGTCTTATGGGATGACGCGGTGTAGTGGTGGGTCGCGGATGACAACTATCCACCCATTACAGCCCCTCGACCGGTAAAGCAACACCATCCATGCGATGTAAACCCCTTCTGGTGAACAGCCTGACAGTAAGGATTGACCATCACCGCCCGCCGGTAGCAATCCGATCGGAACAGCTGCTTCGCCTGGTTCCTCCCGCACCTCAACTTCCAACCACTTCGACATCGAACGCCTTGCCCTCGGTCGCGACTCGCCTGGCATACCCGACGCCCCACACCATCGCCCGACTCATGGTTTCGCCAGGGCATTGGAAAAAGGCTTGCTCACTCATCATCGAGCCATCGGCGCGATAAACTCCGATGAACAACTGAGTGGCACCCGTTCGTGACAAGCGTGCCTGCACTTCGAGACAGGCTCCTGTGTCCAGCGTTTCCTCATGGATCTGGTGGTGCAGGATCGGATCGCACCATTGACGATAGGTTTCCCCTCTTCTTTTCATCTGCCTGTCCTCTGCTGTTGTCAGCGGTAGATAGCCTCGCGCGCGTAATCAGTCCAAATGAAACGACGCCATCGGACAGGCGGCCGAGTTATACAAAGCGGTTTTTTTGTACATCCACCATTCGTCGCCAATCCGCAAATCTCATACAACCTTCGTTTCGTCGCCGTCCTTCTAACGCCACAAGCAAAACAACTGGCAATCGCTACAGGACAAGATCATGGCCACGAGATTCACGTATGGCGCACGGTTGCTCGGTCTTATGTTGCTCAGCATCGGTGCTTTGCAGCTCTCGGGTTGCGACATGGTGTTGTTCAATCCAAAAGGTCAGGTCGGGTTGGAGCAGCGCAACCTGATCATTCTCGCCACGCTGCTTATGCTGATAGTGGTAGTCCCGGTCATGATCATGGCGCTGGTATTCTCGGTGCACTACCGCGCCTCCAATGAAAAGGCGCGCTACACGCCGGAATGGAACCATTCGCGCGCTATCGAGGCAGTGGTCTGGGGTGTGCCGCTTATCATCATCATTGTGCTCGGCGTGGTGACCTGGCGCTCGACCCATGCGCTGGACCCGTACCGACCACTCGTGGCTGACCGACCGGCGATAAAGGTTCAGGTGATCGCCACAGACTGGAAATGGCTATTCGTCTATCCCGAACTCGGCATCGCCTCGGTCAATGAGTTGGCCATGCCAGTGGATACCCCGGTGGATTTTCGGGTGACCTCCGATGGCGCCATTACTTCATTCTTCATTCCGGCCCTCGGCGGGCAAATCTATGCCATGGCGGGCATGCAGACCCAGCTGCATCTGATCGCCAACCACAAGGGCACCTACAACGGCATCGCTGCCAACTACAACGGGCCGGGTTTTTCCGATATGTATTTCGAGGCCTTGGCTTTAGACCAAGCCGGTTTCGACGCCTGGGTGACAGCGGTGCGCAGGTCACCGAATCGGCTTGACCAGGCGCGCTATGCACAGCTGGCCAAACCGAGCGTCGCCCATCCTGTGGAGCACTACGCCAAGGTGGACGACGGCCTGTTCCAGTCCCTGATCGACAAGTACCAGGGCATTGGCCGGTCTAACGACGTCGAACGGCGCCTGAGCATCCCTGATGATGAAGCGCCGAAAGGCAGCAAGGAGTGACCCGCATGTTCGGAAAGTTGAGCTGGGACGCCATCCCCATGGACGAACCCATCATCATGTACACCCTTGCTGTAGTCGGCATGATCGGCGTTTGCGGCTTTGGGATGATTACCTACAAGCGCAAATGGACGTATCTGTGGAAGGAGTGGTTGACCTCGGTCGACCACAAGCGCATCGGCGTGATGTACATCGTGGTCGCCCTGGTGATGCTGCTGCGGGGTTTTGCCGACGCGCTGATGATGCGTACTCAGCAAGCCATGGCTTCGGACGGCTCGCCCGGCTATCTGCCACCGGAACACTACGACCAGATCTTCACCGCTCACGGCGTGATCATGATCTTCTTCATGGCCATGCCATTCGTGGTCGGCCTTATGAACATCGTCGTGCCGTTGCAAATCGGTGCGCGCGACGTGGCTTACCCGTTTCTGAACGCGGTGAGCTTCTGGCTGTTCGTATCGGGTGCGGTTTTGGTGAATCTCTCGCTGGGGATCGGTGAGTTCGCCCGCACTGGGTGGGTCGCCTACCCGCCCTTGTCCGGTATCGGCTACAGCCCGGGCGTAGGCGTGGATTACTACATCTGGTCCTTGCAGATCTCCGGCGTTGGGACGTTGCTGACCGGGCTGAATTTCTTCGTCACCATCCTAAAAATGCGCACCACCGGCATGACCTTGTTCCGCATGCCGGTGTTCACCTGGACGGTATTGTGCACTTCGATACTGATTCTGGCCGCATTCCCCATTCTCACCGCCACGCTGTTCATGCTCAGCCTGGACCGCTACCTGGGCATGCATTTCTTCACCAACGAGATGGGCGGCAACCCGATGATGTATATCAACCTCATCTGGGCCTGGGGCCACCCGGAGGTGTACATCCTGATCCTGCCGGCTTTCGGAATCTTTTCTGAGGTGGCCTCTACCTTTTCACGCAAGCGGCTGTTCGGCTACTACTCGCTGGTCTGGGCCACCATCGTCATCACCCTGCTGTCGTTCATCGTCTGGGTACACCACTTTTTCACCATGGGCGCCGGGCCGAACGTGAACGCGTTCTTCGGCATTATGACCATGATCATCGCCGTCCCGACTGGGGTGAAGATCTTCACCTGGCTGTTCACCATGTACCGCGGTCGGGTGCGCTTCGAGACACCCATGCTGTGGACGGTGGGCTTCATCGTCACCTTCAGCATTGGCGGCATGACCGGCGTGCTGCTGGCGGTGCCGGGCGCAGACTTCCTGCTGCACAACAGCCTGTTTCTCATCGCGCATTTCCATAACGTGATTATTGGCGGCGCGGTGTTCGGCTACCTGTGTGGCCTGACCTACTGGTTCCCCAAGGCGTTCGGTTTCAAGCTCTACGACCCGCTGGGGCGTGCCGCGTTCTGGTGCTGGCTGGCGGGTTTCTATTTCGCTTTCATGCCATCTTACTTTCTCGGTTTCATGGGCATGACCCGGCGCCTGAACCATTTCAATGTGCCTGAGTGGCGGCCGTTTCTGCTGCTGGAGATGGTTGGTGTGCTTATCATCCTCTGCGGCGTGGCCTGCCAGCTAATGCAACTGATTGTGAGCATCCGCAAGCGCCACGAAAACCGCGACCACACCGGCGATCCCTGGGATGGCCGCACGCTGGAGTGGGCCACTGCGTCACCGCCGCCGTTCTACAACTTTGCCGAGCAACCGGTGGTGCACGGCATCGACGCCTATTGGGGAATGAAGGAGCGTGGGGTCAAGACGCTGATCGAGGCGGATTTTCGCAGGATTCACATGCCGTGCAACACTAGCCTGGGCGTGTTGATCGGCGCATTGAGCACAGTGCTGGGCTTCGCCTTGGTCTGGCATATCTGGTGGCTGGCGATTGCCTCACTGCTGACCACGGTGGCAGCACTGATCGTACGCAGCTACGACCGGCATACCGAGTACTACGTGACGGCCGAGGAAGTCGAACGCGTGGAAACCCAACGGCGTCAGCTGATGGCGGAGGCCTGAGCCATGTCGCACATCATCTTGAACGAAAGCGCCCACCAGCAGGAGCAAGGCTACGAGGATGCGGGTTCGCTGAGCCTGTTCGGCTTCTGGATCTACCTGATGACCGACTGCATCCTGTTCGCCACGTTGTTCGCCACTTATGCGGTGCTGGGCCAGTCCGTGGCGGGCGGCCCTGGCCCTGCGGACATCTTTGAGCTGCCCTACGTCCTGGGCGAAACCAGCCTGCTACTGCTCAGCAGCATCACCTATGGCTACGCCATGCTGGCCAACCACCGCAAGGACAAGCGCCGGGTGCTGCAGTGGCTGGGGGTCACCTTTGTGCTGGGCCTGGCTTTCGTCGCCATGGAGGTGAACGAGTTCCACCACTTGATCGCCGAGGGCTACGGGCCGCAGCGCAGCGCGTTTCTCACCGGCTTCTTCACCCTGGTCGGCACCCATGGCCTGCACGTGCTGGTCGGCCTGGTGTGGATGGCCCTGCTGATGATCCAGGTCCAGCAGCGTGGCCTGTGCTGTGTCAACTCCACACGGCTGAGCTGCCTGAGCCTGTTCTGGCATTTTCTCGACATCGTGTGGGTGTGCGTGTTTACCGTCGTCTACCTGTTCGGAGTGATCTGATGAGCAGCGAAAGCCAGATTCACAGCAGTGCCGGCGCCAGCCAGTCCAGCCACAGATCGTACAATATCGGCTTCCTGCTGGCTGCGTTGCTGACCATTGTGCCGTTCGGGCTGGCCATGTTTCCCAGCTTGCCGCGCGCCGCTACCTTCCTGTTGGCGCTGGTCTGCGCGGTGGTGCAGATTCTGGTGCACATGATGTTCTTCCTGCACCTGACCACCGCGCGTGAGCAGCGCTGGAGCCTGGTGGCGCTGGTGTTCTCCGTGGTGATCATCGTGCTGTTGGTGGGGTTGTCGCTATGGATCATGTACTACGTGCACTACAACATGCTCGGTTTGTGACCCGTCCTCGCCCACGGGCTTGTCCTGCCGCCTGGCGATGGTGTTGCTGAGCGGGTTAATGGATGAAACCATGCGTGCCGCCCCTGCTCAGGGCTGTTGGTAATGCCCCGGCGATGTGCCGCGCTCGTGGTCATGCTCAAGGCGCTGCACCTGCACGTCAGTAAACGACGACGCTTCACTACGATGCAGGCCTTGCAGGTAATCGCGCGCCGCTTCGCGACTCAAGTTTTCCTGTTCACTGCGCAGCTCGCAGGTGCCGGGTTGGTTGTCGAGGATGTAGCTGATCAAGTACAGGTAGTTGGCCATACGGATACTCCTTTTTTCAGATGGGGATGGACGACTCAGTAGGATTGATCGTTATCGGTTCGCATTCGTTCAGCCCAAAAGACGGCTGGCAGCCGGCAAGGGTGAACTCTGTTTGCCATCGTGCAAGGCTTTGGTGGTGCATGATTAAGGCTTCCTGCATGCTTGGTCGCCAGTTTTGTTTGCCACAAGATGAAAGGCCAACTTTCATTAGAGCCTCTTGTCCGCCCGAGTGAAATTCTTTGCACGATGTGCCGCTTTCCATGGGTCACTGGTTAACACAGACCTTCCTGTGTAACTACCGACATGAGGTGTCAATCATGGCTAGCAATCAAGACGACCGCGGGAATCAAGGTGGCAACGCCAACACCAATCCAGGCAACTTTGCCAATGACCGGGAAAAGGCATCCGAGGCCGGGCACAAAGGCGGCCAGGTGTCAGGAGGTATTTCAAGAACGATCCAGAGCGCGCCTCGGAAGCAGGTCACAAGGGTGGCCAGGCATCCGGCGGTAATTTCAAGAACGACCCTGAGCGGGCATCCGAAGCTGGCCACAAGGGCGGCCAGGCGTCCGGCGGCAACTTTGCCAATGACCGCGAAAAAGCCTCGGAAGCCGGACGGGTCGGTGGCCAGCATAGCCACGGTGGCGGTCGCAAGAGTGATGACAACCGCTAGTCATCCGTGAAAATCGCAGGGGCAGCCGGGCTGCTCCTGCGCGCTGATGTGGACGTCCCATGTTCATGCACAATAAGATTGCAACACACCGTGCCCGTGGCGCAGCCCAATCCGGGCATCATGGCGGCCTCACGCGCACCTGCCATCAAAACAGCTTGCTTGCGCCCCGTTGCCCATCACGCCACGCCAGTCGGACCATCTAGTACCTGTCTGACCCGGCAAGCCAGATCGTGTGGCTGGCAGGGCTTGGAGATGACCTCGAACTCGGCGCCGCCAATGTCAGTCCGCTCGATCGCGTTTTCCGCGTAGCCTGTCGTCAGCAAGACTTTGATCCCAGGTTGCAGGCGCCGCACGGCTCGGGCAAGCATTACGCCGTTCATGCCGCCCGGCATGATCAAGTCGGTAAACAGCAAGTCATATCGCTCCCCAGCCTGGATCAGTTTAAGCGCCTCGCGGGCGTTAAGCACCATGTCGGCGGCATAGCCGTAGTCCTCCAACACCATCTTCGCCAGCTCGGCCACATCCGGCCGGTCCTCGACGATCAGGATGCGCTCACTGCCAGCACTGCGCTTAGCCACTTTCGACGGTTGCTGCTGCACCAGCTGAGCGTCATCCACCGGGAAGTACAGGCGCAACGTGGTACCTTCGCCTTCTTCGGTGTAAATACGCGCCGCGCCCCCGGACTGGCGGGCAAAACCGTACACCATCGACAACCCCAGCCCCGACCCTTTTCCCTCTTCCTTTGTGGTGAAAAAAGGGTCCATCACACGGTCACGGATGCCCGCAGGCATACCGACACCGTTGTCGGTGATGGATATACTCACGTAGCCACCCGGCAGCAATCCGTCAAACGACAGGCTTGGATCGGTGATCAGGACGTTTCGGGTTGCGATGAATATGTGCGGCCGCTTGCGGCCTATCAGGGCATCCCTGGCGTTGAGGAAAATATTCAGCAGGGCCACTTCTGCCTGTGTCGCGTCGATCCGGCAGCTACGCAGCTGGTCCTCAAGATCAAACTCCACCGTCACCTCGGCGCCGAACGTACGCTCGATGATTGGGCGCGCATCGTCAATCAGGTGGTTCAGGTTCAGTACCCGTCCATGCAACTTCTGCTTACGGGCGAACGCCAGCAATTGCTTGGTCCAGGTACTGGCACGGTCGACTGCCGATTGCGCATGCCCGACGCTACGGCGAATACGGTTCAGGTCCGCCTGGGGCTTCTCGGCTTGACGGGCGATCAGGCCCAGGTAGCCACCCATGACCTGCAACAGGTTGTTGAAGTCGTGGGCGATTCCGCCTGTCAGCTGCCCCAACGCTTCCATTTTTTGCGCCTGACGCAGGGCGTCTTCGGCGTCGCGGCGTCGGCTGACATCCAGCTGAGAAGCAAAGTAATAGATCAGCTCACCGCGCTCATTGAAAATCGGCGAGAGAAACAAGGCATTCCAGAAGCTTGAACCGTCCTTACGATAGTTGAGGATCTCAGCCGCAATATCGACGCGCTGCTCTATGGCCTGACGCAGGCTGTCTACCACCGTGCGGTCGGTGTCGGGCCCCTGCAGGAATCGGCAGTTTTGGCCCAGAATCTCCTCCGCGGCATAACCTGTCATTTCCAGGAAGGCCCGGTTGGCGAAGATGATCGGGTTGTCGTCTCGGTTAGGATCGGTGACGATCATCGGCATCCGGGTAGTTTGCACCGCGGCGAAGAACATATCGCGGGCCAAGCCGGAAATGTCGCCCGAAGCCTGGTTGCTGACGCGCGCCTTCTTTTCGGTCACGAGAATCTCCTTGATCATTGCGCCTGGTTCGTTAAATCTGGACAACTTTCGTGGGCAGGTTGCTCCCGGTCAGCCGCCAAGTTGCACGACGTCGGCAGTTTCAGGGAACAGGCTATCCACTCGCTGCTGGACACCCTGGACGGCAACTACCTCAGCTGGTCGAGCACTGCTTTGGCCAGCGAAGAGGCCGTTATTGGATGGATTAGCCATTTGAAACTGACTCAGACCACTCGTCCGTTGGGCTGTCCGCTTTATTGGCCATGGTTGTCCTCTAAGGACACCAGCCAGAGCCTTTCTCATGCGACAGCTATTTCAAACGATAACCCTTCCCCTCGCTTGCTCTCTGCTGTGGGCCTGCTCCGCTCACGAAACGAAGTCTCCTGTGGAGACACCAGGCAGGCCCGAGTCTGCTAAAACCCAGCTGCTGGAAGCCGGCGCCGCGACGCTGCAGTCCAAGCCGCCCATTGAGGCCATCAACGCTTACCTGGATGGCTTTCACTTCTACAACGGGCATCCGGACGTGCAGATGGAAGCGCACCACTACTGCTCCATCCTCAACGAGGATGTCATTCAATGTGTGATATTCGACGGCAATACCAAGGGGGCGAAGATCATGGGCGTCGAGTACATCATCGACGAGAAGCTTTTTGCCGGCTTACCAACGAGGGAGAAGGCGATGTGGCACAGTCATGGCTACGAGGTCTCCTCTGGGCAGTTGATCGCCCCAGGCATCCCTGATCCTGCGGAACATGCCCTGATGGCGCGACTGGCTCACACCTACGGGAAGACGTGGCACACCTGGCATACCGATCAGGACAAAGCGCTGCCGGTGGGGGTGCCGCAGTTGATGATGGGCTTTACCGCAGATGGGCAGGCTGACCCGGCGATGGTCGAACAGCGCAATGGGCGCTTGGGTGTGGATGCTGGGAAAACCAAAGGCGAGCGGGCTGACATCCGTATTCCTGATGCTGATCCCCAGGCGGATGGCTGGCAGCACGGTAATGTCATTCAAATCACCGATCCAACCGGTGCCCATGTACATCGTTCTTCAACAGCTACGCCATCCACTACGAATAGCCGGTCTAGCCAATAGCCGCCTGCAACAACTGTGTTAGATAAGGTCTTGGGCGCGCCCCCTTCGGGGAGAGGCTGTCGTGTTTGGCGATCATCATGATGGTGATCATCCCCCAAAATCCAAGGGAAAGTAAGGTGTGAAAAGCCCGGTGCATCGGCACCGGGCTCGCGCCTTCATTTTTCGAGTGTGGCCGCCTGGTTACCTCCTTCTTCAGCGATAGCAGAAAGCTTGTCGTCCGCCGCTTTTTCCTCGGCCAAGGTATCGCCCAGCAACGACACTGCTTCCTTCATTCCCAGGTGCTTGGCCATGGCGATCAGCGTTCCATAGCTGGCGATCTCGTAATGCTCTACCTTCTGGCAGGCGCCGATCAGTGCGGCATCCAGCACCGCGCCTTGTTCGATTTCATCGAGCAATTCCTTGCTCTCCTCCACCAGCCCCTCCATCGCAACGCACTTCATCCGCTTGAGCTTCAAACCTGCCGACTCCACCAGTTGGTCGATGCGCTCGATCTGACCCTGGGTCTCGGCCAGGTGGGATGTGAAGGCGTCGGCCAGTAGTGGATTGGTGGCGGCCCTGGCCAACCGAGGCAGCGCCTTGGTGATCTGCTTTTCTGCGCTATACACATCAGACAGTTCATGGATAAACAGGTCTTCAACAGTTTTCCGTGCAGCCATTGGTTATCTCCTAGACGGTAGTGATCAGTGCAGGGTGTTACTCAGAAAAGTTTCCGGGCGCTCGACTTCCGGCGCATCGCCGGGAAGGTCGTTGGGTAGAAGCGAGCCGACTCCGAAGGTCATTACGGCCATGCGTACACGCAGAGCTCGACAGGCCAGGCGGGACTCAGCTTCAAATTCGGCCAACGCTTGGCTCATGAGGTGCTCAACACCAAACAGGCGATGTAGCGAGGCTTTCTTGCGCAGAATGTTCATGATGCCTCCGACTTTCTCAGTCTTTGCCATTAATCAAGCCGGAGCCGAGATCTGCGCCTGTAACCGGGTTGGCGGTTGGATCAGACATTGTCCGAAGCTTCATCGCCTCAACTGTTTCAGCTTCGGCAGGAGTGAGCGTCACCGAAGCGGTGCCATCCCCACCATCCACAGCAGCTGATGGATTTTCCACGTACTCCCACTCACTGCCCTCGTTCCAAGGGCCACGCACATTGGGCTCACCAGACATATTGAAATACTTGTTGGTGAACTCCGGCATACCAGGGAGTTTGCCTTGGGGGAAGTTCGGCTGAATGGTATGAAGCGCCTTTTCAAAGGAAAGCTGATGGGCGATCTCCCGGGTCATGAGAAAGCCCAGCGCCTCTTTCACGCCCGGGTCATCGGTAACGTTCATCAGACGTTCGTAGACGATCTTGGCTCGCGCTTCAGCTGCAATGTTCGAACGAAAGTCTGCTGTAGGCTCGCCTATGGTATCGACATAGGCAGCGCTCCAAGGGACGCCAGCCGAATTGGTCAGTGGAGCACCGGCACCATACAAGATGCTGGTGATGTGGGAGTCGTTACCCGCACCATTGATTGCTCGATACAGCTCGCCTTCCTCTTCGACCCCTTCGGCCAAGCGGCCTTTGGCACCCTTGTTGAGCATGACGATTATGGAGCCGACGATCTCCAGGTGGCTGAGCTCTTCGGTTGCAATATCCATCAGCAGGTCTTTACGCCCTGGGTCGTCTTCCGCCAGTGCCTGGGTGATATATCGGCTAGCAGCGGCCAGCTCGCCCTGAGCACCACCGAATTGTTCGAGCAACAGATTGGCCAGGCCGGGATTGGGCTGGGCGACACGCACGGTATATTGCAAGCGTTTGTTATGGATAAACATGGTTTGCTCCTCGCGGCTAGTAAGCAGGCGCCCTCTAATGTAGGCACCATCAATGCTTAGGAGCGAACAGATGTTATTACGTGCTAAATCCATATCCGCTTTCTGGATGAATGGACCGGGAAGATAAGTTCAATCGAAATTTCACATCACTCGAAAATACCTTAACTCTAATCTTTAGCGTACCCATCCATTCGTCGACCGAAACGAACCCCTGAGACAATCCGGATTCCCAATAACTCATTTCCGAGGATATTGACCATGACGACCCCGACTGAAAACTTACTCGATTGGCTGCGAGATGCTCATGCAATGGAGCAGCAAGCGGAGAAAATGCTCAAAGCACAAGCAGAGCGGTTAGAAAATTATCCCGAGCTTCGTGAGCGGATCGTTCAACACATCGCAGAGACGGAGGGACAACAACGTCTACTTGGGGAATGCATTAAGCGTTTGGGAGGAAGTCCTTCAACTTTGAAAGATCTTGCAGGAAAGCTCATGGCATTCGGGCAGGCTGTGGGTGGTATGACCATGAGTGATGAAGTCGTCAAAGGGGCTATGTCTGGTTATGTATTTGAGAACCTTGAAATCGCCTCCTATACCGTGCTTATTGAGGCAGCAACGGCCTCAGGTGATGAGCTTACTGCCGAAGCGTGCCGAGCGATTTTGAAGGAGGAGGTCGCGATGGCCGACTGGTTGAGGGAGCACTTGCCAGAAATCACCCGCGCATTCCTGAGCCGGTCGGCAACACCTGGCGAAGAAGCGAAACGATGACCCAATATTTGCGCCGTCTGCGATCCCCGGCGGCGCAAACAACTGATAAAGGGGCGCCAATGCGAAGCCTATCTGACACACGCTGCTGCTCCGGACGAACGAAAGGCCCATTATGGAAAACGTTCAGCTTTAGCATTCTTCACTTCACCATTGCATTCACAGTTGCATATTTACTTACAGGCTCAGCGCTCACAGGCGGACTGATAGCTGTAATTGAGCCGGCATGTAACACCTTAGCATTCTATTTTCACGAAAAACTATGGCGCCAGCTAGAGCGCAGATGAAAACAAGCGGCGCAGATCGCCTGCCCCTGCCCCTGCCCCTGCCCCCAACGTGGGCACTCAAATGTAAAAGTGCGAGATCGCCCACCTGACCCACCTTCTCTGAATATTATGTACCTGCTCAAGCACGTCAGGTCGTGAGGCAGCGAACACCATGAATGCCAACATCCTGTCGTCCATCGCCACGCCCCTCGTTTGAACGGCCTGGCTCTTCTGGCACGGGCTCAGATCGTTCGATAGCGGTGGGATCAGGAAGGGTTAGCTTGAAATGGTAGGGTCGAGAATGAGTTTTAAGTACCACTGGACTTGTTGGTCTGAACTTTGCCATCTGTCATGGCTTCCCCTGCATACCTATCACGGAAAAACGACTGCAGGAGCTGACCTTATGCGAGCATTGACCTACCAGGGAGCACACGACGTCAGGGTCGATAACGTCCCCGATCCCATCATTGAGCAGGAAGACGACATCATCCTCAGGGTCACCGCCACAGCCATTTGCGGCTCTGACCTGCACCTCTACCGAGGCAAAATTCCAGAAACCGAAGCGGGCGATATCTTCGGCCATGAGTTCATGGGCATCGTCGAAGATACCGGCAGTGCCGTCACCAATCTGCAGATCGGCGACCGCGTAGTGATTCCCTTCGTGATCGCTTGCGGCAGCTGTTTCTTCTGCCAGCACGACCTGTTCGCTGCCTGTGAAACCACCAACACAGGCCGTGGCGCGATCATCAACAAGAAGGGCATTCCCCCAGGCGCAGCGCTGTTCGGGTACAGCCATCTCTATGGCGGTATTCCTGGTGGCCAGGCTGACTATGTCAGGGTTCCCAAGGGCAACGTCGGCCCGTTCAAAGTGCCCACCGAGCTGGGCGATGACAAGGTACTGTTCCTCTCGGATATTCTTCCAACCGCTTGGCAGGCGGTCATCAATGCCGAGATTCGCCAGGGTTCATCGGTAGCCATCTACGGCGCCGGGCCAGTCGGCTTGCTGAGCGCCGCCTGTGCGCGAATGCTCGGGGCTCAGACCATCTTCATGGTCGATGACAACGATTACCGCCTGGCCTACGCCCGAGAGGCCTACGGCGTCATACCGATCAACTTCGAGCAGGACGACGACCCCGCAGACAGCATCATCCGCCAGACGCCAGGCATGCGCGGCGTCGATGCAGTGATCGATGCGGTCGGTTTCGAGGCCAAAGGCAGCACTGCCGAAACGGTGATGACGGCGCTGAAGATCGAAGGCAGCAGTGGCAAGGCGCTGCGCCAGAGCATTGCTGCAGTGCGTCGCGGCGGCGTTGTCAGTGTCCCGGGGGTGTACGCCGGCTTCATCCACGCCTTCATGTTCGGCGATGCCTTCGACAAGGGACTCACCTTCAAAATGGGCCAGACCCATGTCCAGAAATACTTGCCCGAACTGCTGCAGCACATCGAAGCAGGGCGCCTGAAACCAGAGCTGATCGTCACCCACCGCCTGGCCCTCGAAGAAGCGGCCATGGGCTACAAGATGTTCGATCAGAAAGAGGATAACTGCCGCAAGGTGATCCTGGTGCCAGGCGCGGCAGCGGGCACCTTGGGCCCTTCCGACGAGCACAGCAAAGGCTGACCCTACAGGAGGCTGTCAGATGATCGATCAAGCGACAGGCATGAAATCCGGCGAACGCTATCGCGTGGAAAACGTGGAGCGGGCACATCAGTTTCCAGGCTTCTTTCAAGACGGGAAGTATTACCTCGGCCCTGAGCTTCTCACCGCCGTGGGCTGGCTCGAAGGTACGCGCTTCATCTACGACAGCCTGGATGCCGCAGGTGAGCCCGTATTTCCAAACCGGGAGGCAGGCACGATCGAAGGGCTGACATTGACCCTGGTCGATGGTACCTCCCTTGAGCTCTCGCAGATCGAGGCCAGCGACACCATTGCCCACCTTGACCCCGCCGCTTCGGGTGCGGAACGAGAAGCACCTGACCGTGGCGCTACGCTCAAAGGGCCTCTGGGCGGCAAGGTTGTGGTCATCACCGGCGCATCCAGCGGTATAGGCCGGGCCGCCGCGCATGCCTTTGCGTGCAAAGGTGCTCGCCTGGTACTCGCAGCACGCGACGAAGAGGCGTTGTTCGACGTCCTGGATGAATGCACCGATTGTGGTACGGATGCCATAGCTATCATGACCGATGTCACCCACAGCGATCAGGTTCAAGCGCTGGCTGCTCAGGCCGCAGACTTTGGCCATGGACGAATCGATATCTGGGTCAACAATGCCGGGGTCGGCGCGGTCGGCAAGTTTGAAGAAACGCCGTTGGAGGCACACGAGCAGGTCATCCAGACAGATCTGATCGGATATCTGCGAGGCGCCTACGTCGCCCTTCCCTTCTTCAAGGCACAGGGCAGCGGCATTCTCATCAACACGCTGTCGCTGGGCAGCTGGATGGCCCAACCCTATGCCGCCGCTTATTCGGCGAGCAAGTTCGGCTTGCGTGGACTGACCGAGGCATTGCGAGGCGAGTTGACTGAATATCCCGACATCCATGTCTGCGATATCTATCCAGCAGTCATGGACACACCAGGCTTCCGAGACGGCGGCAACTACACCGGACATACACTGAGACCGCCAGGCCCCGTATACGATCCCGAGAGGGTGGCAAAGGCTATGGTGGCCTGCGCAATCTCGCCTCGGGCTCACACCACCGTTGGCGCCGCAGCGCGCATCGCGCATTTGGCCAGCTACCTGATACCAGGGCTGCCTCTGTTGTCAGGGAAGCTGACGCGCTGGGGGATAAATCGCAGCCCCACAGCCGAAGCATCATCAGGCAACCTTTTTGAGCCTCCAAGTGGCAGGAGGGGTATCGTCGGAGGCTGGAGGGAGGCAAACGACAAGACGCCGCTGCTGATCGGCGCAGCGGCACTGGGAATCCTTGTGGGTTATACACTCACACACTCACGACGCAGGGATAGCTAGCGGGAGCTCTGCTTACAGAGGAATGAGCGTGGTTTCATTGCGAAATCACGTTCGATCCCTACTCTGCTGACGAGCTCGTGCGATTAACCGGGTGATAGCCTTCCCCTGCTACCGCTCTCAGGGATTCAGTATAGCGTGTCAGCGGCGTCGATGCGCCCAGAAGGTCGCTTAACCACGCCGGCCTGGCTGGAAGGTCGGCGCCAAGCTTGATCCTTCCCAAATGTTCGCGAGCAAAGCTTAATGACGCCACACACACTTGCACCGGTTCTTTCGCGCAACCCGTCGGCCTCGGCGAAAAAACACGAAGTAAACACCCCGCGCCCTGACGTCCGAGTTGAACACAGACTTTCCTGTGTGACGACATGAGGTGAAAGATCATGGCTAACAACCAAACCAACCGTGGCAATCAAGGTGGTACTGCTCAGAACAATCCTGGCAATTTTGCCAATGATCGCGAGAAAGCGTCAGAGGCAGGTCGCAAAGGCGGGCAGAGTTCAGGCGGCAATTTTGCCAACGACCGTGAGCGTGCCTCCGAGGCAGGCCGTAAAGGCGGGCAAAACAGCCACGGCGGCGGACGCGGTAGCGAAAATCGCTAACTGCGGGTGATACAGTGCCAGGGCAATAGCTGCCCTGGCACTTTTCTGTTGAACAGCCATCAGGAAACCCTCTCCTTCCACGCTTCGTATCTGGCAAGGAGCGGCTGGACACTCAACCCATGCAGCAGAATGCTCAACGCCACCACTGACACACCAGGTTGATGCTCTGCTCGGCCAAGGTGGGAAGCAGCCCATGATTGAGGGCATAGAACAAGTAATAGAAGCTGCCGATACCTCGAATGCCAAACCACCCTAAAAGCCCGCGCTGGCGGATATCCAGCATTCCTCGAGCCGGGAACAGCAGGATGCTGATGGGGCGAATGACAAAAAACAAAGCGCTGGCAACCAGCACTGCCCGCCAGTCCCAATGCTCAATGAGCACTACCCCGAG
Organism: Pseudomonas sp. TSO6; assembly: GCF_056098905.1. NCBI lineage: Bacteria > Pseudomonadati > Pseudomonadota > Gammaproteobacteria > Pseudomonadales > Pseudomonadaceae > Pseudomonas > Pseudomonas sp. TSO6. Next base: position 148,288 of record NZ_JBLZWV010000037.1, read on the forward strand.
CAGGGTCACCAGAAACACTTCCATTGCCCGTTCGATCATGCTTCCGAACGCCAGCATGTCACCCAACATGATCCCCGCTGCTACCTGCGAGTCGTCGAGCCCTTTCACATCGCCTTTGACGGCTAGCTCCGGCGCCACGTGCTGGTGACCAACCACAGGCTGTACCAGATGTTCAGCAGCCGGCCCTTCTGGGCTATTGGCGGTCTTGACCTCCGCCTGCCGTAAACCGAGGCCCGCAGCGAACACCGCGAGGAACCCATAGGCCTGTATCGACTCGGCGCTCACGTACGTCAACGCAATCAGGGCAAGGGCCAGATAGTCATTGGGCGAGACAGTGCTGTCGTCGTTGCGCAGACGCAAGAACAGCGTGAGTTTGCCCAGGCCGCGCCCCATCCAGTAGCCAAGCAAGAGGCCTGCGGTTACTGCCCACAGCATGTCCTTGAGCAACCAGTCACTGAACCAAGGCTGGCCATTGTCCAGTTGCAGGAACAGTCCAAGCATGACGAAGGGAAACGCCACGCCGTCGTTGAGCCCTGCCTCACCCGACAAGCTGAAGCGGACAAGATCATCGTCCTGGGCATCAACCACCTGCACCAGGGTTGCGAGCACGGGGTCAGTGGGTGCGAGTATCGCCCCGATCAATAGCGAGACTCCCCACCCCAAGCTGAGGCCGTAATGCAGCACCAGCGTTACCCCACCGATGCAGATCAACATCACCGGCCCCGCTAGAAAAAAGGCGCTGCACCAACGGCGGTTGTGCAAGGGCAGGCGCAATTTCAAGCCACTGAAGAACAGCGAGAACAACACCGCGACCTCTGTGAGGTGCTCCATCCACCCGCTCGACTTGCTCAAGTCCAGTTGAAGAAAACCCAGCCCCGATGTACCCAGCCCGATACCCAGGGCAAGGCACACTACGGATGAGGTCACAGGGATCCAGCGCAAATAGGAGGATGAGAGTGCGAGCAGCAGCAAGACTGCGCCCAGCATGGCGAACCAGACGATGAAGGTCCTGTGCGCAGAAGCCTTGGGAAGATTTCGAGTATTTTTTTGACGTTCCAGGACGCCACGTCGTTCCGCTGCGCTTAGTGGTTAACCCGATACCTGGGGTAAATGTAAAAAAAGATTTCAGCGCGCCGCTGCGGTCAAACCCTATAGATCGCAATGGAGATGACGTCATGAAATTCGCCCAGTTCTGCCAATGGCTCGCCAACCACGCCGGTAAGCCGAGCACCTTTTTGATCGCCGTGGTGTTGATTGCCATGTGGGCTGCCTCTGGGCCCTGGTTTCACTACAACGATACCTGGCAACTGATCGTCAACACGTCGACCACCATCATCACATTCCTGATGGTTTTCCTGATTCAGAACACCCAGAACCGGGATAACGACATCATCCACGTGAAGCTCGACGAACTGATCCGCGCTACAAAATCTGCGGAGCAGTCAGTATTGGATCTCGAAGCGCTCGATAACCGGGAAATCCATCAACTTCGTAAGGCGTATCAGGCGATGGGCAGCGAATGCGCTCCTCACCACCAGGCTCCTCGTGAGAAGCGTGATGATGAAGCTGCTCGAGATAACCAGCAGCGCTAGCCACCATCTAAACACGCCCTGGGCATCTGTGACCTCAATGCCGAGGTCACAGGCAGTTATAGTCTTCAACCTTTGCTACGGCGCGGGTCAGCTGAACGTGGGTAGGTGCGTTCCTCCTCGAGCGTGCCGTCCGCCTTGTGAATCTTCACGGACGCCGCCTTGCCCTCGAAGAAATCTGCCAGGACACTGACGAGCTCCTGCTTCGTGGCGGCTCGTTTCGAGGCTCGCTCAGCACCGGCTTTCTTCAATTCCCAGCCATCCGAAGTCGGGCTGAGGTGATAATTGTCCATCGGCTGGTTCTCCTCTCTAAAGGGATTGGCCATCGTCCTGAATGTCTTCTTCAGCCTCCGCTGCATCCGTGGCATCAGCGTCATTCAGTGGCGGCGACGTGGGCTTTTCCGGATCGTTGATGAAGGGTACGTCGCTTGGGCCTTTCTCTTCAGAGCCTTCGGTTTTAGGCTGCATGGCAACACCTCCAGCACGTTGATGGAATGCAGGTCTCAGGCCCCTTAGGTAGCACCGACCACCAGAATTCCCTCCCTGGTCATGCGTTATTGAGCAAACCAGGGAACAAATAATTCCATCGAAATGGCAGGTGGTAAGCCACTGCGTATAGACGGCGCGCCGGGGCTATTCGTCCTGCCCGCCACGGCCCACGGGCATTGAGGAGCTCGGTCAGTAATCCCTCAGTCTTCAAAACGTTACCTCCATGTTTTCACGCAAACGTGTTCAGGCCAGCTGGATGTATACCGAGTAGCTACCCAATAGCACCCAGAACACCAGAAAGATCCACGGCGTCCGTAGCGAGAACAGCAATGACTTTCGATGCCCGGCACGCGAGGTTTCCGCCTCGCAGAACAGCGGCGATTCGTCGTAAGCCCGTCCCATCAATGGCTCGCTGCGCAGCAAATGACTTTGTTTGAGCTGCCAGTGATCGATGATGTTGTACGCCGCGCGGATGCCAGGCCAGGCGTTGAGCGCGCTCAATACCCCGAGCAAGGCAAGGAACGCCGGTACGATCAGGGTGAACATCTCGCCCCATCCTTGATTGAGGTTGCCCATGGAGGAGACGAAGGCGATGACCAGGAATGACTGCGCCGCCAGGTAGGCGTCCGTGCGGTTGGCGAGGATGCTGGTTTCGTACTGGATTTCCCGCCGGTAAAAATCCAGACGCTCCTTGGGAGAGCCAAACATCCTGGCATTGTGTTCGCTGATCTCGTGCTCAGGGGTCGTAGGGGTAATGATTCGAGGCACTCGCTGCTCCGGGAGTAGGGCTCCGAGCTACGGGATGAGCCTGGAGCTGAATTCGGTAGAACAGGCGATGGGGCATGGAATTCAATTGAATTGATAGCCCGCACCGCTCGTCGTACCAACCGCAGATTGAAACCAACACGCGGAGGCGGGGCCTTTCGAACCGGTATGAACGTTCTCAACTGCAGGAGCTTCTACCATGCGAGACTTCCCTACCCCGCCCTTCCCTTCGCAGCCTCAAGATGTTCCCGGCTCACAGCGCAAGATGGAGCCTTACCCGGATTGTGGTGAGCAGTCGTATACCGGCCACAATCGACTCGAAGGCAAGATTGCACTCATCACCGGAGCCGACAGCGGCATCGGGCGGGCAGTAGCGATTGCCTACGCCCGTGAAGGAGCCGACGTCGCCATCGCTTATCTGAATGAGCATGACGACGCGCAAGAAACCGCACGCTGCGTCGAGGCCGCAGGCCGTCAATGCCTTCTGTTGCCCGGAGACCTGGCGCATAAACAGCACTGCTACGACATCGTTGAAAAGACCGTCAGCCAGTTCGGGCGTATCGACATCCTGGTCAACAACGCGGCGTTCCAGATGTCCCACGAGACCCTGGAGGAAATTGACGATGACGAATGGGTCAAGACCTTCGATACCAACATCACCGCCATCTTCCGTATTTGCCAGGCGGCACTGCCTTCCATGCCCAAGGGCAGTTCGATCATCAACACGAGCTCGGTCAATTCCGACGATCCATCCCCCAGCCTGCTTGCCTATGCCACGACCAAGGGGGCCATTGCCAACTTCACTGCGGGCCTTGCTCAGCTGCTAGGCAAGAAAGGTATTCGGGTCAACAGCGTCGCGCCAGGCCCTATCTGGACGCCTTTGATTCCGGCCACCATGCCGGACGAGGCCGTCAAGAACTTTGGTTCCAGCTACCCGATGGGGCGCCCCGGTCAACCGGTGGAGGTCGCGCCGATCTACGTGCTGCTGGGCTCCGACGAGGCCAGTTACATCAGTGGCTCACGTTACGCAGTGACGGGTGGCAAACCGATCCTCTAGCCAAAAGAGGCTCGCCGTGCTGGCGAGCCTCACCCCCTTTAGCGTGGCAGTTTCAGCGTTTGTGCTGATCGTGATCACGGGCCGTTTTTTGCGCTGTCGAGTCATGGGATGTGCCGGTGGACCCATCCGGACGATGGGCATCGTTATCTCGCTCCTCTTCGCCGGGCGGCCTCGTCTGCGCGGCGTCCTCTTGCCTGTTGCTCTGTTTCTTCATCTTGCGCTCCCGTCCTTTGCCTTTGAACAAGGGAAGCCAAAGCACGGGCAAAGTTCATGTCAGGTTCACTTCTCGAGATAGCCGGGCAGTAGATGAGATGAACCAAACACACCAGGATCGCGTCCACCGCAAAACAAGCGAGTCGACGCTGGAATGGAAAACGACCCTGTACTGGCCACCCTCGGCTATCTCAAAAACAACAAACTGGTTCTGAGCACAGCAGAATCATGCACTGCAGGCTGCCTTGTGGCGTTGTTGGCGGCGATACCGGGTACCGGAGAGGTGCTGGAAAGCGGCTATGTCGTCTACTCGCCCAGCGCCAAGAAACGCCTGCTGGGGGTCAGCGCCGAAACCATCGAGCGATACGGCCTGACCAGCGAAGCAGTAGCCCGGGAAATGGCCTTGGGCGCCTTGCGAGACAGCGATGCCAATGTGGTGATCGCCACCACCGGGGTAGCCGGGCCGGCGCCCGAGTCCGGGATACCACCGGGGACGATGTGCTTTGCGTGGGCTTTTGCCGGCGACCCCGTTGCCGTTTTCACGCGCACTCAACGTTTCTTCGGCGAGCGGTCTGAGGTCATGCGCCAAGGCGCGCTGTTCGGGTTGACCCGGCTTTCCCACTATCACCAGCGCTGGTTACGCGGCGAGCGCGCCTGAGGGCTGTGATCATGTCGGAAGATGAACTGCTATCCAGGCGTCATCCTGTTCAAGAAGACATGCCGATGCAGCAGCGTGTCTGGCGCTTCGAGCGCGTGGGATGGTATGTGCTTGTGGCCATCGTACTGCTTGCCTTGGCAGGCCTGTTCGGTAATGGCCCGTTGAGCGATGCCGAGGTGGTCAGCCAGGATGGCCGGGTACGGGTTGAGTATCAACGCCTCAGCCGAAGCGGCACGACAGACAGCCTTTTCATCACCGTTCAGGGTATTCCTGGTCAGCCGGTGGAGCTGCAACTCGAGGGATCATTGCTCCGTGACGCCAGCATCGAGACGTTACAACCGGAGCCGCAACGTTCGATGTCGCATGGCCAGGCCATGCTGTTCCAGCTGGGTACCAAGCACGATGGGGTCGCCACCCTGTACCTGACCCTACGAAGTGAGCACGTGGGGACTCTGGAGTGCAGCGTCAAGGCTGGCCCTGAAAGCGCCGTTCACTTCTCCACATTCCTTTACCCCTAGGAGTGCGTCATGGACTCGATCCTCCGCGCAGCCGGAATGTACGTCGCCCTCATGCTGCTGTTTCGCGTGGCCGGGCGGCGCTCGCTGGCCGATTTGACGACCTTCGACTTCGTGTTGTTGCTGATCATCGGGGAAGCCACCCAGCAGGCGCTTCTGGGTGACGATTTTTCATTCACCAATGCCATGCTGGTGATTGCCACGCTGATCGTTCTGGACGTCGGCCTTTCACTCGCGAAGCTGAACTCCAGGCCCTTGGCCAGGTTTCTGGATGGGCACGCTACCTTGGTTGTCGAGAATGGGCGCTTTCTGCATCACCGCATGCGTCGGGCACGCCTCACGGAGGACGATATCCTTGAATCAGCGCGGGACAGCCAAGGCATCGAGAGGATTGAGCAGGTGAAGTTCGCTATCGTCGAACGCAACGGAAAGATTTCGATCATTCCTGCCGAGTAAGGCACGGGGCCGCTCCTCGCTCATCCCGAATTGCCCCCGATTGCTCAGTACTCAATTCAGACGAACCAGACGCCAGGTAGCCATGTCGGAAGCAGAACACATGATCTGGTAGGCATACCGATGGAAAGAGAACCGGCAGAAGTCCAACAGGGCAAACCTCAGCGAGATGAGGGTGGATGGTTGCCCCTGGAGCAGTATGGTGCGCTCGGGGATGGACGTTCCGTGGCACTGATTGGACTGGACGGTTCCATCGACTGGTGGTGTGTGCCGCACATGGATTCACCCCCCCTGTTCGACAAGTTGCTGGCCCCTCAGACTGGAGGCTTCTTTGCCATCACCCCTAGCGAGCCATTCGTTGCTGAGCGCCGCTACCTGGCAGACAGCAACGTCCTTGAGACAATTTTCATTACCCGTCAGGGTCGTGCCCGGCTGACGGAATCCTTGAACAGTGGCCCTGCTGGACGCCTGCCTTGGGCCGAACTTGCCAGACGCATCGAAGGTATCGAGGGTAAAGTCGATTTCGTGATAGCTATCGACTTCGGAACCCAGGCCGACACGGTAAGCCCCTACGTGGCGCCGAATGACAATGCCTGCGTTTTTCATGCGGGCCGAATACTCGGCATGTTCCTGCACGACCATCATGTGCACATCGAACGCAAAGACGACATGGGCGTCCGTGCTGTCCTTAGCCTTGCAGCAGGACAACGCTCAGTGGTCGCAATCATCGCAGGACGAGATGAGCCCTTGGTGGTACCCCCATTGGCCCTGATCGATGAACGCATCGACGGCTCGCATCGGGAGTGGTGCCAATGGTCGAAGGGGTTGGTCTATGACGGCCCGTACCAGACCCAAGTAGTCCGCAATACGCTGGCCCTCAAGCTTCTGCTGTCCTCTCCAAGTGGGTCGATCATGGCGGCAGCGACCTCATCCCTTCCCGAACGGATTGGCGGCAGCAAGAACTACGATTACCGCTTCGCCTGGATACGCGATGCCGGCTACACCATCGAAGCGTTTCTGGGTATCGGCGCGCAGCCGGAAGCCAAAGCTGCGTTCACTTGGCTACTGCGCCGGTTGGATGAACATGGGCCACGGGTGTTTTATACCCTGGACGGTGCTATCGGTGATTGCGTGCGCCCCGTCGATCTGCCTGGCTACAAGAACTCCCCGCCAGTCGTCGGCAATGATGCCCGCGACCAACTCCAACACGGCGTCTTCGGCGATATCTTCGAAACAGCGCGCTGCTTCATCGACAGCGGCAACATTCTTGATTCTCCGAGCGCAATGCTCCTCTCAGACCTTGCCGACCAATGCGCCGACTGTTGGCGTCAGCAGGACGCCGGTATCTGGGAGTTACCGGAAAAGCAGCACTACACGATGTCCAAGATCAGTTGCTGGCAAGCCTTGAGCCGGGCCATCGAACTGGCAGATGGTGGCCACCTTCCCACCACCTGCCGGGAACGCTGGGATCGCGAGCGGCAGCGCATCCAGGCATGGATCGAGGCGCACTGCTGGAGCGAAGAACGCCAGGCGTACCTGTTCTATCCAGACAGCGACCGACTTGACGCTTCACTGGCACTGGCTGTCAGGTTCGGTTACCCCAGTAAAGAACGTATGGGCAGCACACTGGAAGCCATTGATCATGATCTTAGGGCCGGAGCTTTCCATTATCGCTACACCGATGCAGAGGAAGAGGAAGGTTGCTTCCTGGCCTGCACATTCTGGTTGATCGAAGCCTGGGCCATTCTGGGTAACCAGGATCGCGCCGTAGCCGCCTATGCAGATGCTTTGAAAGGGCTATCACACGGGGTAGGCATCTACTCGGAGATGATCGATGCGCAGACTGGGCAATATCTGGGCAACCTTCCGCAGGGCCTGACTCACCTGGCAGCCCTCAAGGCTGCAATGGCTATCGGGGGCTGCCATCCTGAACGATGACGCCAGACATCATCTGCGTTGAACCGTCTCGCTTGCGCCATGAATCTGCGAGGATGGCGGAAGAACACACAACTGGAAATTGCCGGGTGATAACGCACTGACAAGCCGGTGAGGGTTGCTTCTAATACATGCAGGTTGCCCTTCTCACCAAACTTCCGTCCTTGGAAGCAGTGAGAGCGGATCACGCCGCAGGCTTGAGCACCACTTTCGTCCAGCCATCATCCCGCGCATCGAAGTGCTTGTAGGCATCTGGGCCTTCAGCAAGCTTCAAACGATGAGAGATAATCTGGGAAGGCTTGGCACGCCCATGCTGGATGAGCTCTGCAAGACGACGGTTGTAGGCCTTCACGTTCGCCTGACCTGTGCGGATCTGCTGGCCCTTGAACCAGAACGCACCGAAATCGAAGGCCATCTTGCCCTCTTTCGCCAAGTCGTTCTTCGCACCAGGGTCTTCAGGCACGAACACGCCTACTACGCCAATGCCACCGGTAGCCTTGGTGGAAGCGACCAGGTTGTTCATGGTGAGGTAGTTCGCTTCATGGCCATGCTTGTCGCAGCACTGGTAGCCCACGCACTCACAGCCCCGGTCGGTGCCTTTGCCGTGGGTAAGGTTCATGATCTCTTCGACTGCTTTTTGCTCGACTGCATTGATTGGGGTTGCCCCCAGCTGCGCGGCAAGTTGCAGCCGATCCGGTTGGTTGTCGATGACGAACACCTGAGACGCGCCTTTGATGATTGCCGAATGGGCCGCCATCAGGCCGACAGGCCCCGCGCCGTAAATCGCAATGCTCTCACCCGGAAGCAGGCCGGCCAGTTCTGTTGCATGCCAACCGGTGGGAAAAATATCCGAGAGCATGACGTAGTCGTCTTCACGCTCCTGGGCGTCCTCCGGCAGTATCAAGCAGTTGAAGTCCGCATAAGGCACACGCAGCAGCTCAGCCTGCCCGCCCTGATAAGGGCCCATGTCGGCAAAACCGTAAGCGGCGCCCGCAGCACCAGGGTTCGCTGTAAGGCAAAACCCAGTGAGGCCTTTTTCACAGTTCTCACAGAACCCACAGCCGATATTGAAAGGTAGGCAGACCCGATCACCGACCTTGACCCGGTCGACCCCTGCCCCAACCTCGATGACCTCACCGAGATTTTCGTGGCCAAACACTCTCCCGGCTTCAAATGAGGTGCGGCCTTCGTACATGTGCAAATCAGAACCGCAGATGTTGGTCGTCGTGATGCGTACCAGCACATCCGTAGGCTTTTCGATTTTTGCGTCCGGCACATCCTTGACCGCTACGTCACGTGGGCCGTTGTACACGATTGCTTTCATGTTGAACTCCCTGAAAGTGAGGGGCGACAGAAAAGTTGCCCTACCCTGTTCAGGCGTTCACTCAGGTTTGAGTGTTCAATGCGTCACGTCTTGAGCCGGATCAGTGGCGCTAATCAACGTTGCTACGGGCGTTGCAAACACGCTTAGACTGTCAAGCCCAGAGGCAGGACAGCCTCGCAACCTCACCCCACGCCGGTCGGGCCATCGAGAACTTGCCTCACCCTGCGCGCAAGCAATGAACACGTGCGGGCGCTTGCGGCCGATGAGCGCGTCACGCGCATTCATGAAGATATTGACCAACGCCACTTCCGCCTGTGTTGGATTGCTTTTCTGTGGGTCTTGCATAATGTAAATAGATAAACATTTTATGTTGAGATCTCTACATGCTTGATTGGTCGCTTTTGATCCTTGGTTTGCCCACGGCGAACGCTACCGAGCGAATGCGCGCTTGGAGAACCCTGAAGGCCTCTGGTGCGGCAGTTTTACGGGATGGCGTATACCTGCTGCCTGAAAAAAGCGTGGGCCGTGAAGCGTTTCAAGCCGTGCAGCGAGATGTGCTGGCCATCAACGGCACGGCATTTCTGCTGTCGCTGTCTGAGCGCGAGGAGCGTTTCAGCGGGCTATTCGACAGAAGCGATGAGTACGAAAAGCTGCTGGAGGAAATTGCAGGCTGGCGGGCTGACCTGTCCCCGGATAATGCACTGCAGATAGCCCGGCAGGTGCGCAAGCTCAGGAAGGCTTTCGGCCAGTTGGCGGCGATCGACTTCTTCCCAGGCGTGCTCAAGGCACAAGCCGATTTGGCCCTGCAGGCGCTTGAGACCTCGATTAGCCGTGCACTGTCCCCCGATGAGCCGAGGGCACACGATGAGGCCATCAGCCAGCTGGAACGCAGCGAATACCAAGGTCGCCGATGGGCAACGCGAAAGCGCCCATGGGTAGACCGGTTGGCATGTGCCTGGCTGATCCGTCGCTTCATCGATCCCGACGCCCGATTCATTTGGCTGGACAGTCCAGGTGACTGCCCAAGCGATGCGCTCGGCTTCGATTTTGATGGGGCCATGTTCAGCCACGTCGGCCACCGTGTTTCCTTCGAAACCCTCATTGAGAGCTTTGCCGTTCAGCAGCCAGGCTTGGCACGCCTGGCAGGTGTTATCCACTACCTGGATGTTGGGGGATACCAACCTTCCGAAGCACCCGGTATCGAGCGTGTCCTCGCCGGCCTGAGAGAGAGCATTGGCGATGACGATCAACTGATGATGGTCGCCGGAGGCATCTTTGATGGCCTGCTGACGGCTTTCGCGATTGAGGAAACCCCAAATGGCTGAGACCACCTCTGCAGTGAGCAAGCAGCCGCCATCGCAAGCGACTCTGCAGCCGATTAGCCTCTATGAAGCCTTCCTGTTCTGGCTCAAATTGGGCTTCATCAGTTTTGGCGGGCCCGCCGGGCAGATCTCGATCATGCACCAGGAGCTGGTTGAGCGCCGGCGGTGGATCAGCGAGAAGCGGTTTCTGCACGCGCTGAACTACTGCATGTTGCTGCCTGGCCCTGAAGCTCAGCAGCTGGCCACTTACATCGGCTGGCTGATGCACCGCACATGGGGCGGGGTAATTGCCGGCGCGTTGTTCGTGCTACCTTCGCTGTTCATCCTGATCGGTTTGTCGTGGGTCTACGTCGCTTTTGGCGAAGTACCGGTAGTCGCAGGGATTTTCTATGGCATCAAGCCGGCGGTGACGGCGATTGTCCTCCACGCAGCCCACCGGATTGGCTCGCGAGCCCTGAAGAATGCTTGGCTGTGGGCCATGGCCGGCGCCTCGTTCGTGGCGATCTTCGCCCTCAACGTGCCGTTCCCGCTGATCGTGCTGGTGGCTGCCATCATCGGCTACGTGGGTGGTCGCTTCGCCCCAGGCAAATTCGTGATCGGTGGCGGTCATGGGGGCGCGAAGAACAGCTATGGCCCTGCCCTGATCGATGACGATACCCCAACACCCGAACATGCCCGTTTCAGCTTGAGGCATCTGGTATGCCTGCTGCTGATAGGTGCTGGGCTCTGGGTCCTGCCCCTGGGACTTCTGTCACTGTCGTTTGGCTGGGACGGCACCCTGACGCAGATGGGCTGGTTCTTCACGAAGGCCGCACTGATGACTTTTGGCGGTGCATATGCGGTATTGCCCTATGTCTACCAAGGCGCTGTAGGGCACTACGGGTGGCTGACACCCACCCAGATGATCGATGGTCTCGCCTTGGGAGAAACCACACCGGGGCCACTGATCATGGTGGTCGCCTTCGTCGGCTTCGTCGGTGGCTACGTCAATCCGATGTTCGGGAGCGAACACCCATTCCTTGCTGGCGCCGTCGCGGCGAGCCTCGTCACCTGGTTCACCTTTTTGCCGTCTTTCTTGTTCATTCTCATCGGTGGGCCATTGGTAGAGTCGACCCACAACGCGATCAAATTTACCGCACCGCTGACAGGGATCACGGCCGCAGTAGTGGGCGTGATCCTGAACCTCGCCCTGTTCTTCGGCTACCACGTGCTCTGGCCGAAAGGCTTTGGTGGAGCGCTTGACTGGCCATGCGCGGCTATTGCGGCTGCAGCTGCGATTGCTTTGTTCCGCTTCAAGCGGGGCGTGATCGAAGTGCTGTTCGCTTGCGCCCTGGCCGGCCTGGCAGTTCACCTGTGGCGGGCATGAAACCAGTGGATGTGCCAAGCAATGCTGCCAGTGTCGGTCGATCAACCACGCCTTTCGCCCACCACCGGTCGTCAGCGCCATTGACCTCCAAGCCGGCTCCCCGGTCAACCCTTGGAGACCTCGACCGCGACGGTGAACCAATGGACGTGCTTGCTGACAATGAAATGTCGACCCGTAGTCATGTGGTGGGGCAACTCATCCTGGTGTTCTCCCTGATCTTGTTGTTAGCCCTGTTGCTGGGGCTGTTTTCCCTCTACCGCCTCGCCGAGGCGCTCGATGTTCAACAAATGGAGCAAAGCCGTTTCCATGCTGATTCGGCCATCAACCAACTGCAGAGGAACGACAGGACGTTTCTGCTGACCCACGCCGATTGGCAGGCCGCCTACGATCACCTGGGGAGACAGGTCGACGCGCATTGGGCATACATCGAGGATAATGTAGGAGCCACGCTCTTCACCTCCGATGGGTACGAGGGGGTATACGTGCTCGATGATGACGGTACCCGGTACGCCATGCTGGAAGGTCAGCTCAGCGAGCGGGGGCTTGAGCAGCTAACCGACAGTACTGGCAAGATCTTGCACCTTGCTCGCCAAGCCGCGCAGCATGACCAGGCGACTTCGGGATACATCATGTTTCGTGGCCTGCCATCGTTGTACAGCGCTGCACTGATACGTCCACAGGCCCAACCCCACCACCTGCCGGAACCTACGGCGGTGATGGTATTCATTCGTGTTCTTTCGCCTAAGCTGCTGTGGGAACTGGGCAAGTCGGCGGGGTTGTCCGGCGTGGCTGTAAGCGATTCGACCGAGCAGCGTAAAGGGCGCGGTGCTCTTGCACTCGAAGGCATCGGTCGCGCCCTTACCTGGGATTTACCGCAGCCTGGTTCCCAATTGATCAAGACAGTCATCACGCCCCTCGCTATCGCTGTGCTCCTGATTGCGCTGACCATTGCCTTGTTTGCACGCTATGCGATGCGGGCCAGCACCAGGATCGATCGTAGCCACCGTGCGCTTGAGATCTCCAGAGCTGCCCTGCAATCGAGTGAAGAACGCTTCAAGGCCGTGGCCGAAGCCGCGTCGGACTGGATCTGGGAAACCGATGTGCTCCTGAGACTAACCTACCTGTCGGACCGGTTTAGCGAACTGACCGGGCATCCTGTCGACGTATGGCGACAGCGCCCGATTACCGAGCTGCTGTCGTGTGATACCAGCCATCTCCAGACCTGGCTTCATAGTCTGGCTGCGACAGGCTCTTCCGGTACCCTACGCTGCCAGTACCAGGATCATCTTGGCCAACAGCGTATTTGCACAATCGCTTCCCGCGCAATCGTGGATCAGAGCGTCTGTACCGGATTTCGTGGCACTTGCAGCGACATCACCGACGAAGTAGCCGCACATGCCCACATTCAGCACCTCTCCTTGCACGACGCCCTTACCGGGCTGCCGAATCGCAACAAGCTGTTCCGGTTCCTCGAACAAACCATTACCGGCACTGGCCCCCTCCAGGTAGCACTGCTGATACTGGATCTTGATAATTTCAAGCCGATCAACGACAGCCTGGGGCATCCGGCCGGCGATGCGGTGTTGCTCGAGGTGGCCGGCCGCCTAAGTCAGGTTACTCGCGAGAGTGACCTTGTCGCCCGCCTGGGAGGCGACGAGTTCATCGTCGTAGTGACACGGCCAGGGGATCACAAGGACATGGACCGATTCTGCATCCGCTTGATCGAAGCAATCAGGCGACCCATGCAAGTCGAGGGGCATAGTGTTCAAGTGGGTGTGAGTCTTGGTGTCGTGATGTCGGCCGAGTATCCCGGTACGCCAACCGATTTGATCCGCTACGCTGACGTGGCCCTTTACAGCGCCAAGCAGGCGGGCAAAAACACCTGGCGCTTTTTTTCGGCGCAACTGAATGCAGCATTGATGGACAAGCGTGTGCTGGAAAGCGAACTACGCGACGGCATACCACGTGGCGAGCTTGTGCTGCATTTCCAGCCGCGCTTCAAGGTCGACGGGGTCTCGCTCGCCTCGGCTGAGGCCCTCGTGAGGTGGCAACACCCACGCCTGGGTCTGCTGCGCCCGGATCGGTTCATCCCGCTGGCCGAAGAGTCAGACCTGATCGTGTTGCTTGGCAACTGGGTGTTGCAGGAAGCCTGCGATAAAGCCCGCGGCTGGCCGCAGGCAGTGATGGTGTCGGTAAACATGTCGCCGGCCCAGTTCAGCCGCAGCGATGTCGTTCGCGACGTCGGAGACGCATTGCGCACCACCGGCCTGCCGGCCCATCGCCTGGAACTGGAAATTACTGAAAACGTCATGCTCAACGACGTTGAAGGCGCTCTGCATACCATGCAGGCACTGAAGGAGCTAGGCGTGCGCCTGAACATGGACGACTTCGGGACCGGTTACTCCTCTCTGGGTTACCTACGTACCTACCCGTTCGACAGCATCAAGATCGACAAGCGCTTCGTCCAGCATCTGGGCAAGAGCGGCAGTGACCGTAGCGTGGTCCAGGCCATCATCAATCTTGGCAACGCAATGGGTATGACGGTAACTGCCGAAGGTGTCGAGACCGCTGAGCAACTGGCCCTCCTTAGCGATGACCAATGCCATGAAGTGCAAGGTTTCCTGCTCAGCAAACCGCTGGAAAACGAAGCGCTGATAGGGATGATGAGAGAGCAGTTATCATACCCCTGATTCAGGGTCGCTAGCCGGTACTCCAGGGGAGCGCTGGTTTTCCTTGTCATTGCCAAGGCCGGGACTGGAACCCGGACCATCAGGTTTGGGCGGGTCGTCAGGTATCTGAGCCCCTTCGTTCAGTTGAGCATCCCGGGGCATACCCAATCCACTGTTCGCACCGCCAGGATCTGGATGCTCACTGGATACTGAGTTGTTTGCATCCACGTCGTCCATCTGTTCTTCGATGGGTGACTCATCATCTGGCGGCAGTGGTACTTCAACCGCTTTGGTCCCGGGACCGAGGGATGGTTCATCTTCGTTTGCATCAATGTCCATGTCCTTTCTCCGTTCAGAGGCAGATGGTATCTGCACCTAAACGTGAGAAGCGGGCGTGGCTCACGGGTGCCCGCGGCCAGACAAGTGGCATTTGTCCATCCGTTTTGCACCTTCCGTCGCGCTGAGGGCACCCTTCGGTATACGGCAGGCCGAACACTGGGTGAACAACCAGAAACGGAGTTTCACCATGAACGCAGAAAAAACATACGCGCTGCTACTCGCAATGTGCCTGGGTTGCACGGCGCCACTTGCCCTGGCCGCCACCGACCTGAACGATCAACGCGCCCCGGGCACGCAACCGCACAGCAATGGGCACATGAACGGCCAAGGCGGTGCGACAGGCTCAGGAACACCAGCCGATGGCATGGGCACGAGTAATGGCGGTACCCATGACAATGGAACGGACAACACGGGAGGTGACGGTACCGATACTGAAACGGGCTCCGGCGGTAATGGAGGGAACGGTAGCGGTGCAGGTCCGGGGAGTGGTAGCGATGGCTCAACCGGTGGTGGATCAGGCGCAGGATCGGGCAGCTAGGTGGAATGGCCGAATGGCCGTGGATCTCCCGTCCATGGCCCGGCGTTCCGGTTTCACCATTGATCAAGCAACTCACTCAGGAGTCAATGCCATGCCACGCGGTGACAAGGACAAATATACGGACAAGCAGAAACGCAAGGCCGAGCACATTGAGCAATCGTACGAGGACAAGGGCGTGGGCAAGGACGAAGCCGAAGCGCGCGCCTGGGCCACCGTGAACAAACAATCCGGTGGCGGTGAAAAGCCGGGAGGCTCGGGCAGCAAGACGCCGTCGCGTGAGAAGAAGACCGCGCGCACGGATTCAGCCAAGCGCGCCGCCGAGTCTCGTCAGGGGCATTCACGCACCTCGCGCGCGTCGCTGGAATCGCAAAGCAAGGAAAGCCTGATGAAGGAGGCGCGCAGCAAAGATCTCAAAGGGCGTTCCACCATGAACAAGGCTCAATTGGTAGAAGCCCTGCATAAACTGGGTTGACGGGAAACTTTTGGCGCAGTGCAAGGCCCACAGCATTTTTGTGGGTTATCGGTTCACCTTCGAGCCTGTCGGCTTTTACCAGGCTCCAGCTGCCAGACCGCTGCGCATACCGTTGAAACTTTCCCGGCACGTGCCAAGTCCAGACGCCTATCGATAACTGAACGGGAGCAGGCAATGACCGGCACGGTAGGCGACTTTCTGGTGGAGCGTTTGTATCAATGGGGCGTACGGCGCATCTTCGGTTACCCCGGCGACGGCATCAATGGCGTGTTCGGCGCGCTGAGCCGGGCCAACGGCAAGATTGAATTCATTCAGGCCCGCCATGAGGAAATGGCCGCCTTCATGGCCAGCGCCCATGCCAAGTTCACCGGTGAGCTCGGTGTGTGCATGGCCACATCCGGCCCGGGCGCCTCGCACCTGCTCACCGGCCTGTACGATGCACGCATGGACCACCAGCCGGTGCTGGCCATCGTCGGTCAACAGGCCCGGGCGGCGTTGGGCGGGCATTACCAGCAAGAGCTGGACCTGCTGTCGATGTTCAAGGACGTGGCCGGTGCGTTCGTTCAGCAGGCATCGACACCGGAGCAGGTGCGCCACCTGCTTGACCGTGCAGTGCGTACGGCTGTCGGCGAACGCCGCGTCACCGCCATCATCCTGCCCAACGACCTGCAGGACCTGCCCTATGACGAACCGCCGAGGGCCCACGGTACGGTGCATTCCGGCATCGGCTACAGCAAGCCCAGGGTGTTGCCGTTCGACGAAGACCTGCAGCGCGCCGCCGAGGTGCTCAATGCCGGGCACAAGGTGGCGATACTGGTGGGTGCCGGCGCACTGCAGGCGACAGAGCAGGTCATTGCAATTGCCGAAAAACTCGGCGCCGGGGTGGCCAAAGCGCTGCTGGGCAAGGCTGTGGTGCCGGACGACCTCCCATGGGTCACCGGGTCGATCGGCCTCCTCGGCACCGAACCCAGTTATCAGCTGATGACCGAATGCGACACCTTGCTGATGATCGGCTCCGGCTTTCCCTATTCCGAATTTTTGCCCAAGGAAGGCCGGGCGCGAGGCGTGCAGATCGACCTGCAACCCGACATGCTCAGTCTGCGCTACCCGATGGAGGTCAACCTGGTCGGCGACGCCAGCGAAACATTGCGCGCACTGTTGCCATTGATTGAGCACAAGACCGACCGGCGCTGGCGCGACAAGGTGGAAACCTGGCGTACGCAGTGGGACAAGACCGTGGCCAAGCGCGCCTTGGTCAAGGCGGACCCGATCAACCCGCAACGCGTGGTCCATGAACTGTCCCCTCGCCTGCCCGACCACGCCATCATCACCAGCGACTCCGGCTCCTGTGCCAACTGGTTTGCGCGCGACCTGCAGATTCGCCAGGGTATGCAGTGTTCGCTGTCCGGCGGCCTGGCTTGCATGGGCGCCGCAGTGCCCTATGCGATTGCAGCCAAATTCGCCCATCCGCAACGGGCTGTAGTTGCGTTGGTGGGCGATGGGGCGATGCAAATGAACAACCTCGCCGAACTGATCACCGTGGCCAAATACTGGCAGCAGTGGGACAACCCGCAATGGATCTGTGCCGTGTTCAACAATGAGGACCTCAACCAGGTGACCTGGGAGCAGCGGGTGATGGAGGGCGACCCCAAGTTCGAAGCTTCGCAGTCGATCCCCGACGTGCCCTACCATCTTTTCGCCATTTCCATTGGCCTGCAAGGTATCTACGTAGATCGCGAAGAGGACGTTGCCGCTGCATGGGAGCGCGCGCTGGCTGCTGATCGGCCAGTACTGATCGAGTTCAAGACCGACCCGAACGTGCCACCCCTGCCACCCCACATCAAGCTGGAGCAGGCGAAGAAATTTGCCAGTACCTTACTAAAGGGCGACCCCGACCAGGCGGGCATCATCGTGCAGACAGCCAAGCAGGTGCTCGGCTCGGTGCTGCCTGGCAAGAAGTGATCGGCACCCCGGCGAGCCGGCTGAACGTTTGATCTGCCGGCCCGGTCGCACAACAGAGACGCAGCAGACTGCGCGAACCCTGACCGTGAGGACCTACCATGACCGCGATCGCTTCAAACGGGGCTGCAAAGCACCCCATCCGTCTGACCCTCAATGGTCAGCCCCGAACACTGCAGGTGCATCCTTGGGTCACCTTGCTTGACCTGCTGCGTGAGCAATTGGACCTGGTCGGCACCAAGAAAGGCTGCGACCACGGCCAGTGCGGCGCCTGCACGGTGCTGCGCGACGGCAAGCGCGTCAATGCCTGCCTGACCTTGGCCATCATGTGCGACGGGGCCGACCTGGTGACCATCGAAGGGCTGGCCAGTGGCGACGTCCTGCACCCCATGCAGCGCGCCTTCATTACCCACGATGCGTTCCAGTGCGGTTACTGCACCCCGGGGCAAATCTGCTCTGCGGTCGGGCTGGTTCACGAGGGACGTGCCGACACCCGCGAGGCCATTCGCGAGCACATGAGCGGCAATCTTTGCCGCTGCGGCGCCTACGGCAACATCGTCGCTGCGGTAGAAGAAGCCCTGCCGTTGATGACGGACAGCGCCCAACCACCACGAGGGCAGCACCCATGACGCCCTTCAGCTACCACAAGCCCGCCTCAGTCAGCGAAGCGGTGAACCTGGCTGACGCCTGTTCGCACTTCATCGCCGGGGGTACCAACCTGGTCGACCTGATGAAGGAAAACGTGGTGCGCCCCGAGCGCCTGATCGACATCTCCGGCCTTGGGCTGAACGGCATTCACGTTACCCCTGGCGGCGGCGTATTCATCGGTGCGCGGGTGAGCAATGCCGACCTGGCCTGGCACCCGTTGATCGAGCAGCATTATCCACTGTTGTCAGACGCGATCCTGGCGGGGGCATCGCCGCAGTTGAGGAACATGGCCAGCACCGGTGGCAACTTGCTGCAACGTACCCGCTGCTACTACTTCTACGACACCGGCACCCCCTGCAACAAGCGCGAACCGGGCAGCGGATGCCCTGCGCGTGCAGGCATGAACCGCATCCATGCCATTCTGGGTGCCAGCGATGCCTGTGTCGCGACCCATCCCTCGGACATGTGCGTGGCATTGGCAGCGCTCGAAGCCGTAGTGCACGTACAGGGGCGGTCCGGCGAACGGCAGATACCCTTCGCGGATTTCCATTGCCTGCCCGGTTACACCCCCGAGCGCGACAATCAACTGGCATTCGATGAGCTGGTGACAGGCATCGAGCTGCCGCCCCCGGTGTTCGAACGCCATTACCGTTACCTGAAAATACGCGACCGCGCTTCCTACGCGTTCGCGCTGGTGTCAGTCGCTGCAGCCTTGAACTTCGATGGCGACGTGATCCAGCAGGCGCGCCTGGCGCTGGGCGGCGTTGCCCACAAACCCTGGCGGGACCCGGCTGTGGAGCGCCTGCTGGCCGGCCAGGTGCCTTCTGAAGCGCTCTTCAACCGCGCCGCGCAAACGTTGCTGCAAGGCGCACAACCCCTGAGCCACAACGGTTTCAAGGTAACGCTCGCCCAGCGAGCAATCGTGCGGGCATTGGATGACGCGGCGCGCGGCGCCGCTAACGGGGGGGCACGGCCATGATCACAAGCACACCCGTAGTCGGCACGCCCCTGGACCGCGTGGACGGTGTGGCGAAGGTCACCGGGCAGGCCCGCTATGCGGGCGAATACCCCCAGACGGGCCTGCTGCACGGCAGCGTCGTGTCCAGTACCATCGCCCGCGGTCGGGTTCTCGGCATCGACAGCACGCAGGCCATGCGCGTGCCCGGGGTAATCGCCGTGCTCGACCATGGCCATCGTCCGCCTGTCTCCAGTTATGACGACGACTACAGCGATGCCGACTCTGCCGAGGGGGCGCCTTTTCGGCCCTTGTTCAATGATCGAGTGCTGTACAGCGGGCAACCGTTGGCATTAGTGATCGCCGAAACCCTGGAACTGGCCCGCTATGCAGGCTCGCTGATCAAAATCGACTATGCCGAGGAGGCTCACCAGACAGACCTGGGCGCATGCCAAAAATCGCATGCCGCCCCCGCCGAAACACCGGCGCCGCGTGGCGACTTCGCCGGGCAGTTTGCCGAAGCGCCGGTGCAGGTGGATGCCACGTACCTGACGGCCAACGAGTACCACAACCCGATGGAGCCCCATGCATCGACCGTGCACTACAAGGCCGACGGCACTCTGGAAATCCACGACAAGACCCAAGGCACGCAGAACTGCCAGGACTACCTGCACAAGGTGTTCGGCCTGCCCAAGGCAAACATTCGTGTGCGCGCGGCGTTCGTCGGCGGCGCCTTCGGCTCGGGCTTGCGCCCGCAGTACCAGTTGCCGCTGGCAGTGATGGCGGCGTTGCACCTGAAGCGCTCGGTGCGCGTCACACTGACCCGCCAGCAGATGTTCACCTTTGGCTACCGGCCCCGCACCGAACAATGCATGCGCCTGGGTGCAGACGCAAACGGGCGTTTGCTTGCGATCGCTCATGATGCGCTTGGCCAGACCTCCCGCTTCGAGGACTTCACCGAACACCTGGTCGAATGGAGCGGCATGCTGTACCAGTGCGATAACGTTGCGCTCAGTTACCGCCTGGCCTCGCTTGATGTGTACACCCCGCTGGACATGCGGGCGCCTGGGGCCGCGTCCGGGATGATTGCGCTGGAGTGCGCCATGGATGAGCTCGCCTGTGCTGCGCAGATCGACCCGGTAGAGCTGCGCCGCCGCAATTTTGCCGCCAACAATGCCAACGAGGGCAAGCCCTACTCCAGCAAGGAACTGCTGGCGTGCTACCAGCAAGGTGCCGAACGTTTTGGCTGGCATAACCGCACTCCCCAACCGCGCAGCATGTGCAATGGCAACCAACTGGTCGGCTGGGGGATGGCCGGCGGCGTCTGGGAAGCCATGCAGATGAAGGCCAGTGCCAAGGCGCGCATCAATGCCCAGGGCCACCTGACCGTCAGCAGTGCCACCACCGATATCGGGACCGGCACCTATACCGTCATGACTCAGATCGCCGCCGACGCAGCTGGCGTCAAAGTGCAGGATGTCACCTTCATGCTGGGTGACTCCTCACTGCCCACCGCCCCGCTTCAGGGCGGATCGTTCACGGTGTCGTCGGTGGGCTCGGCCGTGCGCCAAGCCTGCCATGTCCTGCGCACCCAGGTGCTGGAACACGCGCGCAACATATACCCCCAGGTGGCAAACACACCCCGGCAGCAGATCGTTTTCACCGAGGGCTACCTGCACGCGGGCAACCATCGCTGGGCTTTGGCGGACATCGTGGCGAGCGCCCCCAACGGTAAATTCGAAGTGCAGATCGACGCCGAGCCCGGCGCCAGGCGCCAACCGTTCTCCACCGCCACCCATTCGGCGGTATTCGTGGAAGTTCACGTCGACGAGGACCTTGGCACGATCAAGGTAGCCCGGGTGGTCAGCGCTGTGGCGGCAGGCCGTGTGATCAACCCCAAAACCGCACGCAGCCAGATCCTGGGGGGCGTGGTCTGGGGGGTGGGCATGGCGCTGCACGAAGCCGCATTGACCGACCACCGGTTGGGCCGCATCATCAATCACAACCTGGCGGAGTACCACATCCCGGTCAATGCAGACTGCGGGGATATCGAAGTGATCTTCGTTGAAGAGCACGATGACATTGTCAACGAACTGGGGTCCAAGGGCGTAGGCGAAATCGGCGTTGTCGGGGTGGCCGCTGCGGTGGCGAACGCGGTCTACCATGCCACAGGCAAGCGTATAAGGGAGTTTCCGATCACGCTCGATAAAGTGCTGTAATCGGACAGGGGCCGAGTCGCCCACCCGCTTTGGGCTATCGTCGACGCGCCACAACCGCTAAGCCATGGCAGGGTTCTTTATCACGCAATAGGTTGCCCTTGACGACCTTTCGCGCACCCTGTCAGCAGGTACAAAAGTAAAAGGAGCTTCCAGTACTCGCGGGGCATCGGAAGAAAACACAGGCTCTCTGTGTGAACACACGAGGTGCATGATCATGGCGAACGATCAAGACAAGGCGGGTCAGCAAGGCGGCGCCGCGCAAACCAACCCTGGTAGTTTTGCAAACGACCGTGAGAAGGCTTCGGAAACCGGCCAGAAAGGCGGTCAAATGCCCGGAGGGAAATCTGAGGATCAACAAACAGGGCAAGGCAGCGGCGGTAACCTTAAGGAAGATAATCCTCAGCGTGCCGGTGGTGGAACCCAACACGGTGGTCAAGGAGGGCATACCTCTGGCAGCAAATCTGACCGGGAGCAAGGTATGGACGAAGGGTCGCAAGCTATTCAGGACGAAGACAGCGGGATGACGGAAGACAACCGCTAAGTCCACCAGGGCGATGGAGAGCCCTGGTTTCTTCACCGTCCGTAATTCAGATGCAGCAGTTCGCCTTGAACAGTTGGCCGTCAGCCTCTGTGTCTAACGATCAACCTCGAATTACACCCTGTCCTAGGCCACCTGCACCGCTTTGCGCCATTGATCCGTGGCCAGGCGCCTGGCTCTATCAACACCCCAGGCCAGAGCTCGAGTCATGGACTCGCCTGGACGAGAATTGAACGCTTCTTCGTGCAATGCCATTCCACAGCCGGCATACACACCGATGAACATTTGCGTCTGACCGGTGCGCGAGAGCCTGACCTGCACATCAATCGTGGTGCCGTCATCGAGCTCCTCGTCATGGGTACGATGATGAAGCACTGGATCCGCCCATTCCCAAAACACATCACCTCGAACACGCATGCCGCCCTCCTACGACTTTAGTCTTATACGGAAACCTCAACATAGCAAAGCTGGGAGGCAGTTCAATGACGTAGTCGGTAGTCATACAGGTAACAGACAGCCGGTCTGATTTTCGATACAAACTTATTTTCCTGTACAACTTTGCAGCCTTGGTCAGGCGGTCAGAGCAGGCAACCGCGTTGCCAAGAGCCCGGCAGCTGCGGAATTCAGCAATTCAGGGGTAAGCTTTTCGCGAAGCACCCACTTACACGCGACAATTTCATGGTCGGCAACGGGCTTCTCATTTTCGTGGAATCGGGTGGTGAAGATGTGATGCACAACTGACCCCACTCTGATTGAACACAAAGAAAGCAGGCCATGCCCTTCAATGGATGTCTCCTCACGTAGCTCTCTTGCCGCAGCTGCATGAGGGCTCTCACCAGGCTCAATCAAACCACCTGGGAAATTCCATTTGCCGCCTTTTTTCCGAACAAGCAGTACCCTGCCGCTTCGAAGGCAGATTATCGTTGCCCTGGATTTGATTCTGCATTTTCGTTTGTCCCGCATGCACACACTCGTATCATCATTACCCATCAACACCCACCCTCTCGCGACACAGAGAAATGGACTTCTTCCCTGAAGACGTTTCCATGCTGCGACTCGTTCAATCACAGGGGCTTATTAGCCATCGGTTCGCCTCAGATCAGCAGAGCCCGGCACTGCATGAGCAGTTGCATACCCGAATTTTGGGGGCCAATGACCCTAGTGAGATCAAGTGCAAGTTGCTGGCAAATCGGGGAATCTCGGTAGCCGCCGGTCGGTGGATGGCCCAGACAGGACCAGTCTGCCCGTTCTCAAGCATCGCCATTGAAGCTGTTGTTTTGAACTTTGCATGGCCTGGAAGCTTCCCCTGCATACCCCCACGATTTTTGTGATGCAGGAGCTAGGAGCATGAGAGCACTGACCTACCACGGAGCAAACGACGTCAGGGTCGACAACGTCCCTGATCCCATCATCGAGCGAGAAGACGACATCATCCTCAAGGTGACTGCCACCGCCATTTGCGGCTCCGATTTGCACCTCGACCGAGGCAAAATTCCAGAGCCCGAAGCGGGTGATATCTTTGGCCACGAGTTCATGTACGCGGGCTTCATTCACGGGTTCATGTTCGGCGACGCGTTCGATAAGGGCCTTACCTTCAAGATGGGCCAGACCCATGTCCAGAAATACCTGCCTGAACTGCTGGAACACATCGAAGCAGGCCGTCTACAACCGGAATTGATCGTCACTCACCGCCTCGCCCTCGAAGAAGCAGCCATGGGCTACAAGGTGTTCGATCAGAAGCAGGACAACTGCCGCAAGGTCATCCTCGTGCCAGGCGCTGCACCCGGCACCTTGGGCCCTGACTACGTATAGAGGAGGTGAAGTCATGAACGGTCTTGCCAGCTACTTCTGGATTGCCGTGGCGGCAATCCTCTTGCTCATCGATCTGTGGGCCATCGTCAGCGTCTTCAGAAGCGACAAGTCAGATGCAGTCAAAGCGGCCTGGGCCCTGCTGATCCTCGCGCTGCCGGTAGTCGGCCTGGGAATCTGGGGCGTTGCTGGCCCGCGCGGCATCAAGCGAGGTACAGGGCCCACCTCCGACGAGCACAGCAAAGGCTGACATCTGCCAGCTGCATTTACAGGGGTTTTCAACATGATCGATCAAGCGACAGGCATGAAATCCGGCGAACGCTATCGCGTGCAAAACGTGGAGCGCGCTCATCAGTTTCCAGGCTTCTTCCAGGACGGGAAGTATTATCTCGGCCCTGAACTTCTCACCGCCGTGGGCTGGCTTGAAGGTACACGCTTCATCTATGACAGCCTGGATGCCGCAGGTGAACCCGTTTTTCCAAACCGGGAGGCAGGCACGGTCGAAGGGCTGACATTGACCCTGGTCGATGGCACTTCCCTTGAGCTCTTACGGATCGAGGCCAGCGACACCATTGTCCCAGTTGCCCCCGGTGCATCGGGTACGGAACGAGAAGCGCCTGACAGTGGCGCCTGGATAAATCGCAGTCCCAAGGCCGAAGACTCATCGGGAAACCTCTTTGAGCCTCCGAATGGCAAGAGGGATATCGACGGAGGCTGGAGGAAGTCAAAACACAAAACGCCGCTGCTGATCGGTGCAGCGGCGTTGGGAGTCCTTGTGGGTTTCACACTCACACATTCACGACGCAGAGATGGCTAGAGGCGGTCTGCGTAACGAGGGCAGCGGGCGCGCCTGAGGGGATGCCAGCCATCTTAATCATTGAACCGTTTCTTTCTGCGTGTACTCAACCTCGAGCAAGTGCTTGATTCAATCCGTGATGAGGAACGCCATGAACGCTATCGACTTACTGATCCAGGACCACAAGCTCGTGAAGAAGCTGCTCGAAGAGCTGTCGACCACTACCGAGCGTGCCGTAAAGAAACGGGCCGAGTTACTCCACAGGATCGAGCAGGAGTTGCAGATCCACACCGCGCTCGAGGAAGAAATACTCTACCCGGCCATCAAGCAAGCGGGTGGCAAGGAAGAAGCGAAGATGTACTACGAGGCCAAGGAAGAACACCGCACTGTCGACGCCCTCGTTCTGCCCGACCTCCTGCATACCGAAACCGGCACCGTCGAATTCGCCGGGCGGGTCAAGGTCATGAAAGAGTTGCTGGAGCATCACATCGAGGAAGAGGAAGGCGAACTGTTCCCCACCGCGAAGAAGCTGCTCAGCAAGGACACCCTCGAGGAGCTTGGGCAAGCCATGGAAATGCAGAAAAAGATGCTCAAGGGCGAGCAGCGAGCGGCGTAGTCAAGCGATCACCTGCCAGCGCTCAGCGCGTGGCAGGTGATCGGCTTCAGATACCCCATCATCAGTCGGAAGGTGTCATGGAATACTGGATTGGGTTACTTGAATGGCCTGCGATGTTGATGACTGTGCTGGCAGCGTGGTGCATCGGTTCGCGCCGTCCGGGGCGGAGGAAGGCAGGTTTCTGTTGTTTTATCGCAAGCAACGTGTTGTGGGCCGTCTGGGGCTGGCAAGCTGAAGCCTGGGCATTGATCATCCTGCAATTCTGCCTCTGTGCCATGAACCTGCGAGGCTGGCGAAAAAATACGCAACTGGAAGCGACGGCGTGACCAGCTCATGCCAGGGGCAGGGATACGCGAAGGTGGTGCCCGATGACGAGTTGGATGCCACGTCGATAGCCCCCCCATGCCGGGCCACGATCTCGCCGACGATGAACAGGCCAAGACCCAGCCCACCGGATGCCTCGTGATGTTCCGACGCCAATCGGGAGTACCTGGCCTGAGGGTTGAATAGATGAGGCACAACATCCGGCGCAATGGGTTTGCCCCAGTTATGTACGCTGAACTCGACTGCCTCAGGGCGTTGGGTCAGTGTTACGGTGATGGGCCTGGCATGATCACCGTGGTGAAACGCATTGGCTATCAGGTTGGAAAACACCTGCCCCATCCGGGTGACGTCAAACTGGCCAAATGCTTGCTGGCCGCCCTTCAGGACAACTGTGATCTCAGTGCGGGAAATGCGAAGCTCGTCCACAAGCGTATGGCACACCTGGGAAAGGTCGACAGGTTCTTTCTGGATGGGTATGCCAGTCCCCAGGTTCGCTTTGGCGAGATCGAGTAGATCAGTCACGATTTGCCTGGATCGTGTCACACTGGCCGCAATCTGGTCTGCAATTTTTCGGTCGCGCTCGTTCAGCTGACCTTTACGGCTCAACATCTCGGCGCCCAGAAGGGCTGCCGTCATCGGCGTTCGTAGATCATGCCCAAGTACACCCAGTACCAGTTTCCGTGTTGTCTCCACCGCGATGCCGTACGAGGTGATGGATTCGCTCAAGGCTTGATCAATGGCCTCGTTGAAACGAACCATATCATCGATAGCATGGGGTTCATCAGCCCTCTGCTGCGCAAACCAAAGACGCAGCACACTTGCGCGCAGCGCACGATACTCTGCGACCACTTGATCAAGCGTGAACCCGGCACTCAGCCGGGTAACAGCATGGGCCTGAGCGGCTGTTTCGACCGAGCTCGTTGCCTGCATGCCTCGAGACTTCTCAAACTGCTGGCGGGCTGTCTGTGAGGATGCCATGTCCAGTGCAACGGTTCGCAACATGGCTTCAGCGTGGTTACGCAGGCCTGCAGCATCAAGATCCGGCATAGGGGTCTCGACGGTGCGAGCAAAATCCTCAAAAGCCTCGAGAATGAGCTCGATGTGCTGTGTAATGAACGCATAGAGCCGCACGTCGGGTCCTCGGTGTAATCGCAAGCATCATGGGTGAATGATCAGCATAGACGACGCTGATGACTGAAGATGAACGCGATGAGGTGAAGTGCGTGTAACTTTCCCGATGTGTGCCCAGAGGCCTTTCCAATCCGCCCGTTCCAGCGGGCATCTGCGCTGGCAGCTAGCGCTGCTGGCGACGCCCGCTCAACTGGATCCAGACCGGTGCATGATCACTGGCCTTGGCTTCGTTGCGCACCCAGGCATCCACACCCGCCCGCTTCAGATAAGGGCTGAGACTGGGGTTGAGCAGCAGATGATCAATGCGCAGCCCGGCATTGCGCGCCCAATGATTGCGAAAATAGTCCCAGAACGTGTAGATGCGCTGCTCGGGATACAGGTGACGAACAGCATCGACCCAGCCCTGCGCCAGCAATTGTTGGAAACACGCCCGCGATTCAGGTTGCAGCAGCGCGTCCTTGAGCCATGAGCGCGGGTTATAGATGTCCAGATCGGTCGGCACAACATTGAAATCGCCCGCCAACACCGCAGGGTGGCTGCTGCCCTGCAGTGTTTGGGCATGCTTGATCAGGCACTCGAACCAGCGCAGTTTGTAATCAAACTTGGGGCCAGGTTGCGGGTTGCCATTGGGCATGTAAAGGCAGCTAACCAATACACCGTGCACCGCAGCCTCCAGATAGCGGCTCTGCTGATCGTCCTGCATGCCGGGCAGCCCGCGACGTACCTCCAGCGGCTCGCTATCGCGCGCCAGGATCGCCACGCCATTCCAGGAGGGTTGCCCCTGATACAGGCAGCCATAACCTGCCGCTTCGATGGCCTGGCGCGGAAACTGCTGATCGGCCGCCTTCAGCTCCTGCAAGCAGGCAATGTCCGGTTGCTCCCGCTCCAGCCAGGCCAAGAGCGCGGGCAGGCGGCTGCGGATGCCATTGATATTGAAGGTGGCGATCTTCAGCGCTTTCATGCGTCAGGGTCGCTCACGTGAGCCTGTACGGCATCCTCCAGTGCCCGTATATGTGCCTCGTCGGCCAGTGCCTTCAGCGCCAACCAGTCATCCCAGTCAATCGCGCCGTCGTCCCGCAGCGCCTCGGCGGTGCGAACCAGTTCGTGGTGGTAGGCATCCGGCGATTCGCGCCGGTAGCTGATGTCGTCGTACTGCGCGTACCAGGCTTCAAGTTCAGGAATGCTGCGTTCGATGCTCATGACGGCCGCCTCGTTCTATCCCTGCTAGTGAGAGCCCAGGCCCCGCGCAATTGTTCAACTGCAACGGTCAGCCGGTCAGCCTCCCTACCGCTGAAGCAGTGCATTGGAACTTCTCACCCCTTCCGAGACGTCCCACATCCACACCTGGCGAAAACGGAGATAGAACGATGAGTGCAAAACTGAGTGGCAAGCGCGTAGCCTTTTTGGTCACCGATGGCTTCGAACAAGTGGAGTTGACCGGACCGCGTGAAGCCTTGGAGAAAAACGGGGCCGTGATCGACATCCTGAGTGACAAGGAAGGCACTGTCCGCGGCTGGAACCATGACAAGCCGGCCGACGAGTTTGCGGTGGACGCGACGTTCGACAGCGCCCACCTCGACCTTTACGATGCCATTGTGCTACCGGGTGGGGTACAGAATTCCGACACCATCCGCCTGATACCTGGCGCCCAGAAACTGGTGAAAAGCCACAACTCGGCCAGCAAGCCGCTGGCGGTGATCTGCCACGGCGCCTGGCTGCTGGTGTCGAGTGGACTGGCCAAGGGCAAACGGATGACCAGTTACCAGACATTGCAGGATGATATCCGCAATGCAGGTGGTGACTGGGTCGATGAAGAGGTAGTGGTGGACGGCAACCTGATCACTAGCCGCAAGCCGGATGATATCCCCGCCTTAAGCGAGCAATTGATCAGGGCCCTTGCTGGCTAGCTGCCCGACCCGTGAACTGGCAAATACCTGGTTTGCCAGTTCAACACGCCAGCGCCGTTTGCATGCAATCACTTGACGGTTGCTGCAACGGTTTGCAAAACCGGCCCACCACCTTACAATCGCGATTAATTCCCATATGCATCTGATTAGCGGAAAGGTGAAGTGCCCATCGACGCCCCACTGCAACCCATCGACAGCCTGTATCGCGACCACCACGGCTGGCTGCAAGGCTGGCTGCGCCACCGCCTGGGTGATCGCGAGCGGGCGGCGGACATCGCTCAGGACACTTTCCTGCGCCTGCTGGTAACCCGCCGCCTGCCGGAACAGCGCGACGGCCGTCGATTCCTGGTGCAGATCGCCCGCAATCTGGTCATAGACCAGTGGCGTCGCCAGCGTATCCACCAAGCGTATCTGGAGAGCATCGCCGCCCTGCCCGAGCCAGAAACGCCGTCACTGGAAACCCGCGCGATCGTGATCGAAACCCTGATGCAGATCGACGCCATGCTCGACAAGATGCCTGCAAAGGTACGCGAGGCATTCCTGCTGTCGCAATTTGAAGGGCTGACCTACACACAGATCGCAGCGCGGCTGGACGTCAGCGTCAGCTCGGTGCAAAAGTACATGCTCCGCGCCATCACTGCCTGCTATCAGGTCCTGTACGCTGAATGAAGAACGTCAGCGAAGCCCCCCTCTCCCCCGCAATCGTCGAGCAGGCCAGCCATTGGCTCATGCTGCAATGGAGCGGTGAGTTCGAAGCGGCGCAACAGCAGCGCTTTCTTGAATGGCGCGCCGCGGACCCGGAGCACGATCGCGCATGGCGACGCCTGGAGCGCCTGCAAAGTACCCTGAGCGGTGTCCCAGCGGATACAGCACTAGGGGTGCTGCGCGAGCTGCCCGATGCGCGTCGTCGGCAGGCGCTCAAGCTGCTCGGCACGCTGCTGTTGGCCGGCGGGAGCGGCTATCTGGTCCATTCACAATCCCCTTGGCGCGAAGCCACGGCAGACCTGCGCAGCGGCACTGGCGAACGCTTGCAACGCTCGCTGGACGATGGCAGCCAACTTAGCCTGAACAGCGGCACTGCGGTTGATATCCGGTACAACGCGTCGGAACGGCGCATTTGCCTGCTCGCTGGGGAGTTGTTGCTTGAAAGTGGTCATGACCCGGCGCATCGCCCGCTGATCGTTGAAACTGCAGCGGGAGAAATCCAGGCGTTGGGCACACGCTTTTCCGTGTACCAGCGTGAGGATGGCAGCCACGTCGAGCTGTTTGAAGGCGAGCTGGAGCTGCGTCCGCGGCAGTCGCCCGCCAGCCGCCTTCACGCAGGACAAAGTCGCTGGTTTTCCGCCAATCGCCTCGGCGACCTCGGGCCAGCCAACCTCAACACCATCGCCTGGCTAGACGGCCGCTTGATCGCCGAGCGCATGCCGCTGGGGCACTTCGTCGCCGAGCTGGCTCGCCATCGTCCCGGTGTGCTTCGCTGCGACCCCGCTGTAGCGCAGTTGCCACTGACGGGGGTGTTTCCCTTGGCAGACACCGACCGCGTGCTGATGGCAGTTCAGCAGTCGCTGCCCGTAAAAATACAGAGATTGACGCGCTTCTGGGTCAATGTCAGCCCGGCTTAGAAACGCACAAGACTGCTGGCCGTTTGCTGCCAGCCTGGAATGGCAAAAAAGAGTTTGTGCGGTGTTGTCGTTTTGGTCGAGTTGTACGGGATACCTCTTGAAACCCATCAACAAGCCTTCTCAAGAGGATCGTTCAGAGTGTCGCACCTGCCCACGCCAACCCGTTCACGGCTGACCCGCCACATCCTGCTTGCCAGCTTGCTCGGCGGCGCCCCTTTATTGCTTGCCATGCCTGCCGCACTGGCCTACGCAAGTGAACAGAC
The DNA here is from genome assembly GCF_056098905.1 of Pseudomonas sp. TSO6. NCBI lineage: Bacteria > Pseudomonadati > Pseudomonadota > Gammaproteobacteria > Pseudomonadales > Pseudomonadaceae > Pseudomonas > Pseudomonas sp. TSO6. Next base: position 178,779 of record NZ_JBLZWV010000037.1, read on the forward strand.
ACGCCATTACGCCATCCCGGCTGGGGGCCTTGATCAGGCGCTGAACCGTTTCGCAAGCCAGTCCGGCATCTTGCTGTCCGCAGACGCACAATTGACCGCTGGCAAACATACCGCGGGGCTCAGCGGCACCTACTCGGTGAGCGATGGCCTCGCCCAGTTGCTGACCGGCACCGGCCTGCGCGTGCTCAAGGGTGAGGACAGCTACATCATAGAAGTGGCAGCGGACAGCGAAGGTGCCCTGGAACTGGGGGCGACTACCGTAACCGGCGCACTGCTGTCTGGCACCACCGAAGGCACAGGTTCGTACACCTCACGTTCAGCGCAGACGGCGACCAAACTGCCATTGTCCCTGCGCGAGACGCCACAATCGGTCACGGTCATCACGCGCCAACGCATCGAGGACCAGAACCTCGCCAACCTCAACGAGGTGGTGCAGAACACTCCTGGGCTCACCCTGCGCCGGACTGGCCCCGAACGATCCTCGTACTACGCCCGGGGGTTTTCCCTCGATAACATCATGTACGACGGCCTGCCCACCAGCCTGGACAGCTCACAGGTATCCCAGGACCTGCTGTCGGCCGACATGGCCATGTATGACCGGGTCGAAGTCGTGCGCGGTGCCACCGGCCTGATGCAGGGTGCGGGCAACCCTGCGGCGTCGATCAACCTGATCCGCAAGCGGCCGACGCGCGAGTTCCAGGCCAGCATCGAAGGCAGCATGGGCAGTTGGGACCGTTACCGCACCGAGGTCGATGTCTCCGGCGCGCTCAACGACAGCGGAACCGTTCGCGGCAGAATGGTGACGGCATATCAGACCGGCAACAGCTACCGAGACACACTGGAAAACGAACGCAACCTGTTCTACGGCATCCTGGAGGCCGACCTGGACGACAGCACCACCTTGACCCTGAGTGCATCGCGCCAGCAAGACAACAACAATGGCAACGGCTGGACCGGCCTGCCGGTGGGCTTTGACGGCAGCGACCTGCATTTGTCACGCTCTACTTCGCTGAGCAGCGACTGGGAGTATTGGGACAAGACCAGCACCTCTGCCTACGCGGCACTGGACCACATTCTGGACAATGGCTGGAAGCTCAACCTCTCGGCCACCAAAACCTGGGCCGACCTCGACATGCTGGGCACCTATCTGGTCGCTAACACCACCACCCAGGCCTATAACCAGTTCGTCGGCGCGGGGCACTATCGGGAAACCCAGAACAGCTTCGACGCCTATGCCAGCGGCCCGTTTCGCCTGATGGACCGAGACCACGAACTGGTGGTCGGCGCCAGCCACCGGCGGGTGGTGTTCAACGGTGATGTGCCCTACAACATCTTGCTGAACAGCAACATCGACCTCTACAACTGGGATGCTGGCGCCACACCAAAACCGCCGAGCCAGGACAAGTACGGCTGGCAGAACACCAACGCCAAGCTCAACAGCGTTTATGCCACCACACGCCTGAGCCTGGCCGACCCGCTGAAGCTGATCCTGGGCAGCCGCCTGGACTGGTACGACAACACCACCACCTCGCCCTACAAAAGCACCGCCCCGAGCGAGCTGAAAGTCACCCGGCATGTCACCAAGTACGCCGGCCTGATCTATGACATCGACGAGCATCACAGCGTGTATGTGAGCTACACCGATATCTTCAAACCCCAGAACTACAAGGATGCTTCCGAAAACATCATTGCGCCGATCACCGGAAAAAACCATGAACTGGGCATCAAGGGTGAATACTTCGACGGGGCACTGAACGCATCGGCTGCCCTCTTCCAGATCGACCAGGAAAACCGTGCGAAATCGTTTACCGACGGTTGCCCTACTGCCCCGACTACCCCGTGCTACGAGGCGGCAGGCAAAGTGCGCAGCAAGGGCATAGAGCTGGAGGTACAGGGCCAATTGACGCCTGATTGGCAACTGGCTGCCGGTTATACTTTTGCCGAGGCCAAGTATGTCAAGGATACCAAGAAAGAAAACGAGGGCCGTCTGTTCGACACCGACATACCCCGCCATCTGTTCAAGATGAGCACGTCCTACACACTGCCGGGTCAATACAACCAGTGGCGTGTCGGAGCCTCCCTTTATCACCAGAATCGAATCTACAACAAGAACACCACCTTCATGATCGAGCAGGATGGCTACACCTTGGTGGACTTCATGTTGGGGTTCAAGCCGACCGAACACATCGATGCGCGCGTCAACCTTAACAACGCGTTCGACAAGAAGTACTACAACGCCCTCAGCAACTCTGTCGCGGTGCCGAGCAACGTTTACGGTGAGCCACGCAACCTGATGCTGTCGCTGAAGTACACATTCTGATAGCTGTGCTGCCCCCGGCTCTTGAACAGCCGGGGCAACAGATGGATGCCATGTGCGGCAGACATGCGTCCACGGTAGCTTGGCTCACGGTTTCTTTTCCACGTCCCTTGGTGCTTTCGCGGGGCCTTGGGGGTCCACTTGAGGGTCGTCCAGATCAGGGGAGTCCGGGTCGAAACCCAAGTCCTGATCAGTTGTTGCATGATCGGAAGAATGGGGGCCTTTCTGCCGCTGATCGTCGGGTTTGTTCATCATCTAGTCTCCGAAGTGTGAGAAATGTGGTTTGTTCACCGTCACGGCCTTGCCCTGTCTGAACAATGTCGTGGCTTGATCTTGAACACGTCAATGGGAGTCCTCCCTGCCTGGCCCCGCTTCGTCGTGCTCCCCCAGTTGCTGGTATCGCTTACGAAGCGCATGGAGTTCAGCTGGCCCCATATCTTCAAGGTCGAGCAACGCCTTGTGCGCCCGTTGGGTAGTGCGCAACAGTTCGTCAAGTTTGATGTGCAACTCGTCGCTATCACGGTTTTGGGTATTCTGGATCAGGAACACCATCAGGAACGTGATGATCGTGGTCGATGTATTGATGACCAACTGCCAGGTGTCGTTGAAATGAAACAAGGGCCCGCTTACGCCCCAGGCAATGATCAGCATAAAGGCAATAACGAACGTCAACGGCCGCCCGCTATGGTTGGCTAGCCATTGTGCAAACCGATCAAACTTCATGGCTGAGCCTCCTTCATGGTGTACCTCAGTGGAACCCAGGCATCCGGTGGAGGATTGCAACACCGGTAAAGTTCCCTTTTGCATGGCCATCCACTCGTCAATCGCACTGAACAATCCGGTCCCGGTTCCTGTCGCTACTGTTACATACAGGAGCGCAGGGACTTATGGTGAGCGAGATCCGCATCGGAATTTCCGGTTGGCGCTATGGCCCATGGCGCAAGGACTTCTACCCCGAGGGGCTGCGCCAGGACGACGAGCTGGCGTTTGCCTCGCGGGCAGTCAACAGCATCGAAATCAACGGTTCGTTCTACGCACTGCAAACGCCCGAGCGCTATGCCAAGTGGCGTGACGAGACACCGGAGGGGTTCGTGTTCTCTGTCAAGGCGCCGCGCTACATCACCCACGTACGCAGGCTGCGCGAAATCGACGAGGCGCTTGCCAACTTCTTCGCGTCGGGCCCCTTGCTGCTGGGTGACAAGCTGGGCCCCTTCCTGTGGCAGTTTCCCCCGAATCTGAAATTCGACGCGCAGCGCTTCAGCGACTTTCTGGCCAAGCTGCCACGCGACCGCAAAGCCGCCCGCAGCCTTGCGCACCACGCCGCCGAACGCCTGCAAGGCAACGGCGGCACGGCCGTGCCGGGTAATGCGCGCTTGCGCCACGCCGTGGAAATCCGCCACCCCAGCTTCCTCTGCGACACCTTCATCGACCTGCTACGCAAGCACAAGGTTGCCCTGGTGGTCGCCGACAGCGCCGGCAAATGGCCCTATGTCGAAGAGGTCACGGCCGAGTTCGTGTACCTGCGCCTGCATGGCGATGTCGAACTGTACAGCAGCGGCTACACGGCCAGGGCGCTGCGCCGCTGGCGCCTGCGCATCCAGGCCTGGGCTGCGGGCAGCCAGCCTGAGGATGCTCAGCGTGTGGTGCGCCGCGCTCCGGCAAAACGCACCTCCCGTGACGTCTACTGCTACTTCGACAACGACCAGAAAGTCCACGCCCCCTACGATGCCCGCCGCCTGCTGGACAAGCTAGGCCTTGACGGCGAGTTGGTGACCGAACCAGGCGTCGAGCCGCAGGAGCCGCTATGAACCCGACACTGCCCGCCCCCCGCTGCATCATCGACAAGGTCACCGCCGTACATCGCCTGACGGTACTGACCCTCAACGTGCACAAAGGCTTCACCCTGTTCAACCGCCGCTTCATTTTGCCGGAGCTGCGCGAGGCGGTACGCTCGACCGGCGCCGACCTGGTGTTTCTCCAGGAGGTGCACGGCACTCATCACCATCATGCCGAGCGCCATCCCAAGTGGCCACAGACACCCCAGTACGAATTCCTCGCCGACAGCATGTGGCCGCAGTTCGCCTATGGCCGCAATGCGGTCTACCCCCATGGCGACCATGGCAACGCCCTGCTGTCCAAGTTCCCCATCCGTGCCCATGACAACCTGGATGTTTCGGTCCATGGCAACGAAGAACGGGGCGTGCTGCATTGCCAGCTGGAAGTGCCGGGCCATGAACAGGTGCACACCGTCTGCGTACACCTGGGCCTGCGTGAGGAGCATCGTCAGCGTCAGGTCGGCCTGCTGCTGACATTGCTGGACAGCCTGCCGCCGGATGAGCCGGTCATCGTCGCCGGCGACTTCAACGATTGGCGCCTGAAAGCAGATGCGCGGCTGTCGGGCCACCTGGTGGAAGCTTTCGGCAAGCCGGCACGCAGCTTTCCCGCGCGCTTGCCGATGCTGCGGCTGGACCGCATCTACCTGCGTAACGCACAAGCTTGCGAAGCACGGGTGTTGTCCAGATACCCATGGTCCCACCTCTCCGACCATGCCCCGCTGGTGGCGCAGGTGACGCTATGAAACTGAATTGGTGCGACGGCAACCGCGTCGAGTTGCTGATAAACGGCGAGCAGTATTACCCCCGCGTATTCGAGGCCATGGCCCAGGCACGCGAGGAAATCCTCCTGGAAACTTTCATCATTTACGACGACAAGGTCGGTCAACCCTTGCGCCACGCCCTGATCGATGCCGCGCGGCGCGGGGTGCGGGTCGAGGTGGCGGTGGACGGCTACGGCACCGCCGACCTGCCTGACGATTTCATCTCGTCGATGACCGAGGCCGGGGTGCGTTTCCATTCCTTCGATCCGCAACCACGGCTGGTGGGCATGCGCACCAACCTGTTTCGCCGCTTGCACCGCAAGATCCTGGTGATCGACGGGCAACGCGCCTTCATTGGCGGCATCAATTACAGTGCCGACCACCTGGATGACTTCGGCCCACAGGCCAAGCAGGACTACGCCGTGGAGGTCGTCGGCCCGGTGGTGGCCCAGGTGCATGCTTCTTCCTGCCGCATGCTCGCACCGGTGCTGGATGCCGCCAGCAGGGTTCAGCCGGGCGGCATCGCTTCAGGCCCGACGAGCGCCGTGCTGGTGGAGCGCGACAACCAGCGCCATCGCAACGATATCGAAGCCTGCTACCTGCAGGTTTTCCGTGAAGCAAGGCATCGTATCGTCGTGGCCAACGCCTACTTCTTCCCGGGCTACCGCTTGCTGCGCGAACTGCGCAACGCCGCCCGGCGCGGGGTCGAGGTGACGCTGATCCTCCAGGGGCAACCGGACATGCGCTGGGTACGCGCGCTCTCGCGGCTGCTCTACAACTACCTGTTGCGCGACGACGTGCGCATCCATGAGTACTGCCAGCGGCCGCTCCATGGCAAGGTTGCGTTGGTGGACAATGACTGGTCCACCGTAGGCTCAAGCAACCTCGACCCCCTGAGCCTGTCGTTCAACCTTGAGGCCAACCTGCTGATTCGCGACCCCGCGTTCAACGAACACCTGTACCAGCACTTGACCGAACTGAGCCGGGAGCACTGCAAGACCGTGACGCTGGAGCGCATGGTGCGCGGCTACTGGTGGCGTGCCCCGCTGATCTTTCTGGGCTTCCACATCACGCGCTATTTCCCGCGGATCGCCGGCTGGTTTCCGGCGCACCGGCAGCGCCTGCAGTCGCTGCAAGGCGACGGCGAGGCCTCGGCCGACTACCATGGGGGCAAGACATGATGGCCACTTCACGCTGGAAGACCTGGGGCAAGCGCTTGCTGACCGTGCTGTTCCTGGTGTTGATACCGGTACTGCTGTTCACCCTGGCACGTAACCTGGACTGGAACGAAGTCCGCCAGTCGCTGCTGGCGTACCGGCCCTCGACCCTGGCCTTGGGGTTGCTGCTGGCCCTGTGCAGCTACCTGGTATTCGCCAGCTACGACCTGCTCGCCCGCGCCTACACAGGCCACCACCTGCCGGCCCGACAGGTACTGCCGGTAGCGTTCGTCTGCTATGCGTTCAACCTCAACTTCACCACCTGGGTCGGTGGCGTTGCCCTGCGTTATCGCCTGTACAGCCGGCTGGGCCTGGATACCCCAACCATCACCCGCATCATCACCTTGGGGCTGTTGACCAACTGGATGGGCTACCTGCTGCTGGCCGGTACGGTATTCGCCCTGAGCTTTGTGAAACTGCCGGAAAGCTGGGCGGTGGGTGCCAGCGGCCTGCGCCTGATCGGCGTATTGATGGTGGCGGTAGCGTTGGCATACCTGTGCGCCTGTGCCTTCGCCACGCGGCGCACGTGGGCGCTGCGCGGGCACGAAGTCACTCTGCCGAGCCTGCGTATGGCCCTCTGCCAGGTGGCGCTGGGCGCAAGCAACTGGGCGCTGATGGCAGCGCTGATTCACCTGCTGTTGCCCCCTGAGCTGTTCTATCCCTCGGTGCTGGGTGTGTTGCTGATCAGTTGCGTCGCCGGCGTGGTCGCTCACATTCCTGCCGGACTCGGCGTACTGGAAGCCGTATTCCTGGCGCTGCTCCACGGCCAGCTAGGCCAAGGCACCCTGGTGGCCGCACTGCTCGGCTATCGGACGTTGTACTACCTGATCCCGCTGCTAATGGCGGTGGTGACCTACCTGATCCTCGAAAAGCGTGCCAAGGCCTTGCGCAGACAGGCCAGGGCAGCCCTCGACAAGCGCTGACGGGCCCTGGTGCCCGGGAGGTATATCATGCGATTCGCTCTGTACATGGCAATGCTGGGCACCCTGAGCAGCGGGCAGGTGCTGGCCGAAGGTTGCGACGTGGTCACCCGCTCATCCAGCGAGGCGGTCAAACCGGTGCAGCAACACACCTGTTACAGCTACGGCAACATGCCCGCTGAGGCGATTGCCTGGTCGTGCAGCAACGAAAGCAAGGAAATGTTGAACAGCCAGAAGCGTCGGGTGGAGCGTTGCCCCGACGGCAGCGTTGGCAGCTGCATCGCGCCTCTGACGCAGGAGACGCTGGCCAACCCCGATGCCGCTGGGCGTGATGAGCCTGCCACCCGCCCTGCACTACCCAAGGATGCGCGGATCATCACCTACTACTACGACACCCCTGGCTTGGGCCAGGCACGTAGCGATTGCGAACGCAACAACGGTGTCTGGCAGACCCATTGAGGGCGTAACTCAAACCAGATGCGTGACGGGTGAGTTTCCACATGATCTGAACAACGTCCTGTCGCTCTCCCGTCTCACATCTGTCAGCCACTGGGCCTCATGGCGAAATCGGATCGCTCGCCGGGAATGTTTCATCCAGTGCATTATCGACATTGGATTCTTTCGACTCAGCCAACTCACCACACTTGCAGTCGCTCATACGACAGGGCTCGCCGTTGCGATGGCCCTTCGCACAGGCTTCGCAGCAATAGGCCTTGCCATCCTGGACCACAGCATTGGCATCCACTGTGCAAGAACAATGGGTGCAGGAACAGCGTTGCTCGTTCATCTCGGCTCTCTCCCTTCGTCATCGGGTACCACGTCATCGGTCCACAGCTCGCCGTCCAGCGGCGCGGAGCGAGCCAGTTCGGCCTCGTCCAGGCCGAACCCACCACCGATCTCGTGGGCCTGCACCTGGCGCAAGGTCTTGTCCGCCGGGCCGCCGCTGCCAGGCTCATCCGGATCGCGGGCACCGGTCTCATCGAGCAGCGTATCGGGGCTCAGGTCATCGAGGGTGACATTGTCCTCGTGCAGGCTGTCGCTCAGCGCCTCGCCGCCGGTCATCCCGCTTTCGGCGACACGCCGGGGCGGATAATCCTCGGCGATCTCCCGCGCCGGTCGCTCGTCGCCGACACGCCCCTGGCGTTCATCGCGGCGTTCGCTGAAATCCAGCTCGTGGACGCTGCCCATGCGGTCCTCGGTGTCGTCGATCTCAATGGGCGGTCTTGGGTCATCGGGTGTGGACATGAACGTTCTCCGTCTGTGGGCTTCACTCGGTCGACCCTCCCCAGCGGCAAATGATTCAGAGTTTCTGCCAGCCCCCCACCCCTCGCATTTTTTGAACTCCTCGCGCCACCGCCGCCTCCCAATCCTGAGACCCGCGAACCCTTCCGGAGCCCGTCATGGCCAAACCCCTACAGGAGTACCAGCGCAAGCGCGACTTCAATGCCACGCCCGAGCCGGCTGGTAAACGCGCCCGCCCCCGCTCGGCCCATGCGCTGCAGTACTGCATCCAGAAGCACGATGCCAGCCACCTGCATTACGATTTTCGCCTGGAGCTCGACGGCACCCTCAAGAGCTGGGCCATCCCCAAGGGCCCCTCACTGGATCCCAAGGTCCGGCGCCTGGCAGTGCATGTAGAGGATCATCCGCTGGATTACGCCAACTTCGAAGGAAGCATCCCTGAAGGCCACTACGGCGCCGGCGATGTCATTGTCTGGGACCGGGGTGTGTGGGAGCCCGAGGGCGACCCGCGCGAAGCCTATGCAAAGGGCAAGCTGCGCTTTCGCCTGCAGGGCGAGAAACTGTCAGGGGTCTGGAACCTGTTCCGCACTCACCTGGCCGGCAAGAAAGAGCAGTGGATGCTGGTCAAGTCCCATGATGGGCAGGCACGCAGTGAAACGGACTACAGCATTGTCGAGGCCCTGCCGGACAGCGTGCTGAGCGAGCGCACCCTGCCCCCGCGCAGCCCGGCCAAGGCGACCACCACCAGGCACAAGCGAGCCGGCCGCAAAGCCCTGCCGGATATACTCCAGCCGCAACTGGCCACGTTGGTCGATTCCCCGCCAAGCGGCGATTGGCGCTACGAAGTCAAGTTCGACGGCTACCGCATCCTGGCGCGTATCGACGGTGACGACATACGCCTGTTTACCCGTAATGGCCACGACTGGAGTGCGAAGATGCCCCGGCAGGTCGAGGCGCTCAAGGCCCTGGGCCTCGACTCGGCATGGCTGGACGGCGAGATGGTAGTGGTCGACGACAACGGCGTGGCCGACTTCCAGGCTTTGCAGAACGCCTTCGACACCGAGCATGACGAGCGCATCACCTACTACCTGTTCGACCTGCCCTGGCTGGGCGGTGAGGACCTGCGAGCACTGACGCTGCAACAGCGCCGTGCAACCCTCGCCCGGTTGCTGGAAGGCCATGCATCGCAGGTACTCAGGTATTCCGCCGATTTTGAGGAGCCCGTCGAGTCACTGCTCGACAGCGCCTGCCGACTGGAACTCGAAGGCTTGATCGGTAAACGTGCCGACAGCCCTTACGTTGGCCGGCGCAGTAGCGACTGGGTCAAGCTCAAGTGCAAGCAGCGCCAGGAATTCGTGATCGTCGGCTACACCGACCCCAAGGGCAGCCGCAACGGCTTCGGCGCCCTGCTGCTGGCCTTGCACGACCACGACAGCGGCCAGCTGCGTTACGCCGGCAAGGTCGGCACGGGCTTCAGCGCGGCCACCCTGGACAGCATTCACGCCCGCCTCAAGCCGTTGCAAACCGACAGATCCCCCTTGCCGAAACCACCTACCGGTGCCGAAGCCCGCGGCGTGCATTGGCTCAGGCCACAGCTGCTGGCAGAGGTCGCCTATGCCCAGATGACCCGCGAAGGCATCGTGCGTCACTCGGTGTTCCACGGCCTGCGTGACGATAAACCTGCCACCGCCATCGACCTGGAGCGAGCAATGCCCACCAAGCGCGCAGCACAGACAGAACCCGAGAACCTGGGCACCCTGCGCCTGACCCACCCCGACCGCGTGGTCGACGCAACCACGGGCACCACCAAGCGCGAGGTCGCCCAGTACTACGCTCAGGTCGCCGACTGGCTGCTGCCCCAGCTCAAGGACCGACCTGTAGCCCTCGTCCGCGCCCCGGATGGTCTGAGCGGCGAACTGTTCTTTCAGAAAAACGCCGGCCAGCTGCATATTCCCAAGGTGCTCAGCTACAACAAGGCCCAGGCCGGCCAGGCGGCCATGGTGCTCAACGGCGCCGAAAGCCTGCTGGGCGCGGTGCAGATGAACACGCTTGAACTGCACACCTGGAATGCCACCACCAAGGATTTCGATAAACCCGACCGCTTTGTCCTCGACCTGGACCCTGACCCGGCGCTGCCGTGGAAAGCCATGCTCGAGGCCACCCAGCTGACCCTTACCCTGCTCGACGAACTGGGCCTGAAGGTGTTTCTCAAGACCAGCGGCGGCAAGGGCATGCACCTCGTCGTACCCTTGACCCGACGCGCTGGCTGGGACGAGGTGAAGGACTTCAGCCATGCCCTGGTCAATCACATGGCCGGGCTGTTCCCTGATCGTCTCAGCGCCGTGTCCGGGCCGAAGAACCGGGTCGGGCGGATCTTTATCGACTACCTGCGTAACGGCAAGGGTGCCACCACCGTCGCCGCCTACTCGCTGCGGGCCCGCGAGGGCCTGCCGGTGTCGGTGCCGATCTGGCGTGAGGAACTGAGCCAGCTCAAGGGTGCCAACCAGTGGAACATCGGCAACCTTCACACGCGGCTTGCACAGGTCGAAGACCCGTGGGCCGAAATGGGCAAGACACGCCAGTCGATCACGTTGCGTATGCGCAAGCAGTTGGGAATTGCATGATGGAACTGACCCACTTCGATTCGTTGTTACACCGTTTTGCTCACCGTTCGCAGGCCATCGAACGCGACGCTTCGCTAATAGAACTGATGCAGGCCTTGCAGGGCGACCGGCTCGACGTACTCCCGTTGCCCGGCCAGGGCTGCACGCTCGAACGCTGGCGCGTCCTGGCGCGGGTCGCCGGTTACGATCTAAGCCTGGCCAAACTCTATGAAGGCCATACCGACGCCTTGGCAATCCTCGCCGAATGCGGCGCCGCCCAGCATGCCTTCAACGGCATTTGGGGCGTGTGGGCCGCCGAGCCGCCAGATGCCCGGGCATACATTGTCGAGCGGGACGGTGAACGCGTGCGCCTGCAAGGCCGCAAGGCTTGGTGTTCGGGCGCGTTGCAGGTCGACCGTGCCCTGCTGACGGCCTGGGAAGACGACCAGCCTCAGTTGGTGGCCATCGAATTGCCTCATCCCAGCCAGCGCATCTTGGCCGAACATTGGCAGGCCGTAGGCATGGCCGCCACCCGCAGCGTTGTGATCGAATTCGACGACTCGCCAGGGCTGGCCATCGGTTCGCCCGGCCAGTACCTGTCCCGTCCTGGCTTCTGGCAAGGCGGCGCGGGTAACGCCGCTTGCTGGTATGGCGCCGCCGAGGCACTGGCCGGGTACCTTCACGAACAGTGCCGCAAACCCCGGCGCGACCCGCATGCCGATGCGCATCTGGGCGCAGTCGATGCAGCCTTGTACGGTGCCCGTGCCGCCCTTCGCGAATGCGCCACCTGGATCGACCTTCACCCTCAGGATGACGCCAGCTTCGAGGTGCGGCGCACCCGCGCCCAGGTCGAGCAGGCGGTCGAGCAGGTCATTCAGCATGCCGGCCGGGCGCTCGGTGCCACGCCGTTCTGTTGCAGCAGCCATTTCGCCCGGCTCAGTGCCGACCTGCCGGTATACATACGCCAGAGCCACGCCGAACGCGACCTGGCCGAGTTGGGCCGGCAACTGACCGGCCTGCCGGCGGGAGCATGGCAACTATGAGCCAGAACTTGATACAGGCCGCGCAAGGCACACCGTGGAGCGCCTGGCAGCATTCTGCTCAGTTGGCCCGCGCCAGCTGGACGCTGCCCGAGCAGTTGTGCCCACCCGGGAGGCGCCTGGTGCTGCTGGCTCCGCACCCGGACGACGAAATCCTCATGGCCGGCGGGCTGCTGGCCAGCTTCCAGGGACGAGAACAGGACGTGCTGCTTCTTTCTGCCACCAATGGCGAGGGCAGCCACCCGCATTCCTCACAATGGCCAGAGCGCCGCCTGCGCCATCAGCGCCCACTGGAAAGCCGCCATGCCCTGCAACTGCTTGGGCTGGACCTCAACCGCCTCGACTGGCGACGACTCAACCTCAAGGATGGCGCGCTGCCCCACGATGAAGCCTTTTTGGTCAACCACCTGAACCAGTTGCTCAAACCTGGCGACCTGCTGCTGACCACGTGGCGCGGCGACGGCCATTGCGACCACGAAGCAGCAGGTCGCGCCTGTGCCCAGGCGGCCCAGACCAGGCGTGTACAACTCGCTGAGGCCCCAGTCTGGGCCTGGCACTGGGCAAGCCCCGACGACCCGCGCCTGCCCTGGCCCCGCGCACACCGCGTGCAACTGTGCGATGAGCGCCTGGCGCTCAAGCGCCAAGCCCTCGCTGCACATGCCAGCCAGTTGCAGCCTGATGGTGATCGCCCACCGGTTGTGCCGGAACAGCTGCAGGCTTGCCTGTTGCAACCATTCGAGCTGCTCTTTCTGTCAACGGAGGCAACATGAGCCTGGACGCACAGTACTTCGCCGACTTGTACGCCGGCAACGATGACCCCTGGGCCTTTCGTACCCGCTGGTACGAACGGCGCAAGCGCGAGCTGACCCTGGCCAGCCTGCCGCGCCAATGCTACGAGCGCGTATTCGAGCCGGCCTGCGCCAACGGCGAGCTGAGCGTTCTGCTGGCCGAGCGCTGCGCCAGCCTGTCGTGCCAGGACATCGACGCGACCGCTGTGGCCTTGGCCCGTCAACGGCTTGCAGGCGTGAGCCACGCCCATGTCGAACAGGGCCACCTGCCGGGCGACTGGCCGGGCGGTCAGTTTGACCTGATCGTGTTCAGTGAGATCGGCTACTACCTGGACCCCACCGACTGGTTGCAGGTGATCGAGCAGTCGGTGGCCAGCCTGGCGTATGACGGTGGTTTGCTGGCCTGCCACTGGCGCCATCCCATCGCCGGCTGCCCGCAGGATGGCCGCGAGGTGCATGCCCTGCTGGCCCGGCATCTGCCACTTTACCCAGTGCTGCGCCACGAAGAGGCGGATTTCCTGCTCGAATACTGGTCGTGTCAGCCCAGCGTCGTGGACCTTGACGAGATCTGCCCATGATCGCCGTCATCATCCCCGCGCACAACGAAGCGCGCCGGTTGGGGCGCTGCCTGACTGCGGTCAAACAGGCCGTGGCACACGCCGAGGGGGCTGGGCTGGCGGTGGAGGTGCTGGTGGTGCTCGATCGCTGTGTCGACGCCAGCGCGCGCATCGCCCGCCGCCACGGCGTGCATACCCTGGAACTGGAGGCCGGCAACGTCGGCATCGCCCGGCGCCTGGGGGCGGCGTGGATGATCGAGCGCGGTGCCCAGTGGCTGGCCTTCACCGACGCCGACAGTCGCGTGCCCAGGCATTGGCTGGTGTCACAGCTGCAATGGCACGCGGACGCGGTTTGCGGCACGGTGCACATCGAACGCTGGCAGCCTTGGCAGAACGCAGCGTTACGCCAGTTGTACCGCAGCCGTTATCAGGCCCGTGAAGGGCATCGGCATATCCATGGCGCCAACCTCGGCGTATGCGCCAAGGCCTACGAGCGCGTGGGCGGCTTCCAGCCATTGCCGGCGCATGAAGATGTGCAACTGGTGCTGGCCCTGGAAGCCAGCGGCGCACAGATCGTCTGGACCGCAGCGCACAGCGTGGCCACCAGCAGCCGGGTGGACAGCCGTGCGCGCGAGGGCTTTGGGGACTATCTCAAGGGGCTGGGGGGACCGCTTGCGTAACTCATGAAGCCTTGCGCGGTCGCTTGGCCGCCGGCTTCTTCGCTTTGGTCTTGCCGCCGAGGCTGCGTTTAAGCAGCTCGGTGAGGTCGATGATGCCGGCGCCCTTCTCAGCCGTCGCGCCCTCGCCTTTGTCCACGGTTTCGATCTTGCCTTTGCTGGCTTTCTCCTCCACCAGGTCGAGGATGGTCTGGCGAAACGCATCATGGTACTCATCGGGCGTCCATTGCCCGCTCATGTCCTCCACCAGGCGCCTGGCCATGTCCAGCTCACGCTTGTCGACCTTAGTCTCGGTCACGCTCTTGTCCAGTTCCAGCGTATCCAGCCCGCGCACCTCCTCCGGCCAGCGCAGGGTGATCAAGACCAGTGCATCTTCCAGCGGGCGCAGCAGGGCCAGGTGCTGGCGGGTGTGCAGCACCACGGTGGCCAAAGCCACCTTGCCGGTGCTGTGCAGGGTCTCGCGCAGCAAGGCATAGACCTTGCCACCACGACGATCGGGGCTCAGGTAGTAGGGGGTGTCAAACTGTTGCAGCGGAATGTCGCCGGCGTCGACGAACGAGAAGATGTCGATGGTCTGGGTCGCCTCGGGCCTGGCCTTGCGGATTTCTTCCTCGCTGATCACCACGTAGCGGCCCTTTTCGTACTCCACCCCTTTGACGATGTGCTCCTTGTCGATGTCCTTGCCGGTCACCTTGTTCACCCGCTTGTAGCCAACCGGCTCCATACTGCGCTTGTCCAGCCAGTCGAAGTCCACTCGCTCACTGCGCACGGCGGTATTCAGCGAGACGGGGATGTGCACCAAGCCAAAGCTGATCGCGCCTTTCCAGATTGCCCTCGCCATGGTCGGTTCCTATGCATCGAAAGATTGGCCGGGATGGCTGTAGCGCAACGCGCCACAGCGTTCGCAACACTGGCAGTGAAGGCCGGCGACTTCACTCACCAACAGGCTGCGCCATTGGCAGCCTCGCAGCAGGCAGACGAATTTCATCAGCCACCTCCCTGGCCCGAGAAATACAGGCCCTTACTGTGACTGACTGCGCGGCGCCGAGAAGGTTTATCCGGATTTGCCGGGCAGCCATCAGGCCACCTACCGGAAGTCACTCATCACTTGCCCGTACACTGCGCGCATCGCCTGACGGTTATCCAGGCCCTGTTCACGGGCCAGTACGAAGGCTTGGCGCTGGCGATCGGCGCTGCTGCCCTCGCGCAGGATGTGCCGCGCTTGGATGAATGAACGCTCGGCATCGGCGGTGTCAGCCGGGCACTGCTGCTGCAACTGCATCAGCCAGCCCTCGGCGCTGACCGGCTGTTGCGCGTGGACACCGATGAAGGTGGCCAGGCGGCCCTGACGCAGGGCGCGCCAGTAGTTTTCCTGGGTGACCCAGCGCATCTCGCGGCTGGCGGGGTCATCGTGGCGGGCCAGCGCCTGCTCGACCAGGTGGCGAAACAGGCCGGCAACGGCCAGGGCATCCTCCAGCCGCGGGCAGCCATCGCAGATACGCAGCTCGACCGTCGGAAACCGCCGCGAGGGCCTGATCGCCCACCAGAAGTCACCGTCCTCGGCCAGGCTACCGGTACGTTGCAGCAATGCCCGGTAGCGCTGGTAGGCACTCCAGTCCGGCAACGGCTCTGGCAGCCCCATGTGCGGCCATTCCCCGCACACTGCGCGGCGATAGCTCATGTAGCCGGTATCCTCACCGCCCCAATACGCAGACGAAGTACTGAGCGCCAACAACAAGGGCAGCCAGTACAGCACCCGATTGATCACCCGCATCCGATCAATGCCCACCGGTACGCCGACGTGCACGTGCAGGCCATTCAACAGGCTGCGCCGGGCCACCAGCTGGTAATCGTCGAACAACTGGCGATAGTGCGGGGAGCCACGTGGGCGCTGACGCAGCCACTGGGCGCTGGGGTGGCTCGCCGCGCCGTACAGCCCCGCTCCCTCGTTGGCCAGCGCCTGGGCCAGGCACTGTCGCCGCTCGCCAAAGAACTCACGCGCCTGGTGCAACGTGTCGAAAACCGGCGAAGCGATCTCTATCTGGCTATGGAACATTTCTTCGGCGAACCACGGGCCCAACGCGTCCCGACAACAGCGGGCCACGGCTGCTGACGGAGCCGCCATGACCTGCCCGGTGGCCAGCTTCACCAGCAGGTATTCTTCCTCGATGCCAAACGTGCACTGCCGCGCCACGACGCTATCAGCCGCGACGGGTGACGGTCAGGGCCACGGCGGCAATGCGCTCGACCCGCTCGTAACCGGGTTCAAGCAATTGCTCACCGAATACGTCTGGGTCCAGCTCACGATAGAACCAACTGAACGCAGGCCCTGCCAGGCGTAACCGCACGGCTTCGAGCAGCGCGTCGCGCCCCTCGACGATGGCGACACCGGTGTACAGCAGCAACGTGCCCCCGGGCGACAGGCGCTCCCGGGCTTGGTCGACGATGCGCAGCGACAGCTCGGCACCCAGTGCGCCGCCGCCGTGGCGGTAGGCGCGCTGTCCGGCGTCAAGCATGTACGGCGGGTTGGCGACGATCAGGTCGAACGTACCTGCGATGTCATTGAGCAGGTCACTGTGCTCGACCGAGACATTGGCCACACCGGCCAAGGCGGCATTGATGGCGGTGTAGCGCAATGCCATAGGGTTGATGTCCACTGCGCAAACCTGAGCGTGTTGGGCGGCGCGAGCGATCACCAACGCCCCTACACCGCTGCCACAGCCGATGTCTACGGCATGCTGCACGCGCTCGGGCGTGCTGCTCAAATGATCGTGTATCAGCTGGGCGAAACGGTAGCTGTCGGGGCCAAAGAACACCGCGTCGCGGCTGTCCGTTGGCCAGGCAGCATGTACCAGCAACAGATCGTCCAGGCTGGACCAACGCACAGTGCTGCGCCACAGCGCACCTTGGGCCTCCAGCACGCCAGCGAGGCGCAGCTGCGCCAGTTCATCGGGGCTGAGCAGTGACGCGGCGAACGGCCTACTCCAGCCGAACACATCACGCAGGGTACGCGCCTGCTGCGCATCGGCCCGGGCATTGACCCTGGCCTGGGTCGCCGGCGTCACGCAAGTGAAACGATAGCCGTCGGCACGCAGGCGACGCCCCAACTGCAACAAGGCCTCATCGGCACGGTTCTGGTCTTGGTCGAGCAGCATCAGTAGAGCCCTCCTTGCATCAAGCCGGTGGCCTGAATGAACGCGCGGGTGGCCTGCAGGCCCTGGGGGGTAGCATGCCGATTGCCAGCCATCGCTTCGATCAGCGCAGCCATGTCTGCAGCCGGTGGCGCAAGGGGTGTTTCATCTGCCAACTGCAAGGCGTGCTCCCACTGCCCTGGCAGCACCCGACGGATTTCTGCGCCTTGCCAGTCTCCGGCGATCCAGTCATGCCAAAGCTGCTTTTCATAAGCATCGAACACACCGAACATGGCCGCTACAGGGCCTTCTATCAGCGACCAGAAGCGGCTTTGTCGGGGATCGTTGTCGCGCTTGATCCAACCCTGAACCTGTAGCGCCTCCAGAAAATCAGGCATCGCGCCGGGTTCGGCAAGCCACTGGTTGATGGTGCGTCCTTGCAGGCGACAACGGTCCGAATGCATGCACTGGCCATAGATGCGCTTGCGCTCCAGCGCGCCGAGCAATTCGGCCTGCAGGTCGAACGAGGCGATCAACGACGGCGTGTCGATCCCCAGGTCATTAAGACGGTAGCCATGCCTGACACGCTCGTAGAACGCGGGTTTCTCGTCCCGCACCAGCTCGGTGAAGCTCTCTACGGCGCGGCGCGCATGGCCGCTGGCGGCATTATCGATGGTCACATGCAACTGGAAGTAATGGGCGTCGATACCCAGCTCGGCCAGCTCGTGGGTGGTGATCAGCAGATGCAAAGGGGGCTGTTCGTAACCCAGGTTGTAACCGATCACTTCTGGAAGAAAACGCTCGCAGTGCTGGCCGAGCGCCAGTTGCAACGCGCCCTGCAGGTAGCGAGCGGGGTCAAGCGATGGCTCCTGCAGGCAACCCAGGCGACTGAGCAAGCGCTGGTAGATCAACACGTGATTGCAGCGTGGGTCACCGTCTCCGAGTTCTTCGAGGAAGGTGCGGATCAGCCCATGGAAGCGCGGGTCCTGCCAATGCCATAGGGCTCCGTGTAGCCAGGCGCCGTCGACCGCTTTGGTCGGCGCGACTTGCTGCAGAAACCACAAGGCATGGGCCCGATTGGCAAAAAAACGACGGGGGCCGCCCTGACGCCGTTGTTCCAGGTAGGCCGCATGCTCGCTGGCGACACGTCCCGCATGGTTATCGGCCCATTGCGGGAGTAGCCCAGGATCATCTGGCAGGTCGTCGCAAAGCGCACGGGCCAGATGCAGTTGCTCTTCCAGCCAGGCCTCGGTGGTGGGCTCCGGGCCCTCAAGTAGCGCTCGATAGCGATGCTCCAGCCCTAAGTCGGCATTTTGAGGTCTTATACCTGCCTTTGTGGTTGCCACCATGCCCTGTACCTCACTCATTGATTCTGCGGTTTGGTCTCAGCTGGAGGGTTAATTACAGGGTCACTGGGTTGCTGCATCTGCAGTGACGGTTTGCTTGGGTCGGCATCCTTCGCTGGATGATCACTGTCGCGGTCGAAGCAACCTCCGAGCAGCGAGAAACTGGCAGTCAACAGCAACATGGCGAACAGGTTGTTTTTCATGATGGTTACTCGTTTTTGTGAAGACCTAAACCAACGAGTCTCACCGTCCCCCTGAATTCGTTCTGATTACGACATAGCGGATGAGCGGTGCCCGGACACGCAGATTGCGCTGCCACGGCGGCCCTGTTTTCAAGAAAAACTAAACCTTCACCCACACCTGCGGTTCAACCGAGTGCGACATTGAGGTCGCGCCAACAGAACGAAGGAGTGAGACATGAACACACCATTGTTGAAAATCGCTGGCGTTACCCTGTTGATGGGCCTGGCTTCGCTGCAGGTACAGGCAACGTCTTCGGACGATTTCGTCGATGCGGCCACTGAAGCCGGTATCGCCGAAGTGGTCACCGGCAACCTGGCGCAGGAAAAGAGCCAGAGCGCAGACATCAAGCAATTCGCCCAGCAAATGGTCACAGACCATACCAAAGCCAACCAGGAACTCGGTGACATCGCCCGCAAGCTGGACATCAGCGTGCCCGACGAAGCGGCGCTGACCGACAAGGTGGAGAAGATGATCCTCGAATGGCGCGACGAGTCGTTCGACCGGTCATACGTCAATAACCAGGTCGACGCGCACGAAAAGGCCGTGGAACTGTTCAAGAAAGAGGCCGCCTCCTCCGACAAGCCGGAGCTGAAGGCCTTCGCCAGCGACAAGCTGCCAACGCTGCAACACCATCTGGAACAGGCCAAGGCGCTGCAAGCCACTCACGGCAAGTAACCCACACGTCACCACGTAATCCCAGGGGCCGCCCTGCGGCCCTGCCTTGAGCCATCTGGAGGTGGGCTCCCCATGAATGATCGAATCATCGAACTGTTCACCGACACCACATTCTTCGGCATTTCCATCCTCAACCTGCTGGTAGCGCTGTGCGTTGCTGTGCTGACGTTCGTGATTGCCAGAGCTGTCATCGGCCTGTTGATGCGCCGGGTGCAGCGCTGGTCCGAACATGACGGGGCAATGAGTCAGGTGCTGGCCAAGGTACTGGCCGGCACCAGCAACAGCCTGCTGCTGCTCGCTTCGCTGCTGGTCGGCTTGAGCATGCTGGACCTGCCCGAGCGCTGGCTGGGCCGGGTCAGTAGCTTGTGGTTCGTGGTCGCTGCCCTGCAGATCGGCCTCTGGGTCAATCGCGCCATCGCGCTGGGCCTCACCCGCTACTTCAGCCGGCACAGCGCCGACGGCCTATACCAAGGCAGTGCGCTGGCCACGCTTTCGGCCTGGGGCGCGCGCGTGCTGTTGTGGTCGGTGGTGTTGCTGGCCATGCTGTCCAATCTGGGCGTCAATGTCACCGCCTTCGTGGCCAGCCTGGGTGTGGGCGGCATTGCCGTCGCCCTGGCCGTGCAGAACATCCTGGGTGACCTGTTCGCCTCATTGTCGATCGCCGTCGACAAACCGTTCGAAGTCGGTGATTTCATCGTCATCGGTCCGCTGGCGGGCACGGTGGAGCACGTGGGGCTTAAGACCACACGCATCCGCAGCCTGGGTGGCGAGCAGATCGTCATGGCCAATGCCAGCATGATCAGCAGCACGATCCAGAACTACAAACGCTTGCAGGAGCGACGCATCGTGTTCGAGTTCGGCTTGTCGTACGACACGCCCACTGATGCGGTAAAACAGGCGCCCGCCATCGTCGAAGAGGCGATCACAGCCCAACAGCAGGTGCGTTTTGATCGCGCTCATTTGCGCGGCTTTGGCAAAGAGGCACTGGAGTTCGAATGCGTCTATATCGTGAGAGACCCTGGCTACAACCTCTACATGGATATTCAGCAGGCGATCAATTTCCACCTGCTCGAGCGCTTCAACAGGATCGGAGCCAAGTTTGCCGTACCGGTACGTGCCATCAAGGTGACCGCACTGCCACAATCCCTCGAGCAGCCCCAGGCCCTTTGACCGACAGCGGCACTTTGGCCAGCATGGGCAGTCCTACTTGAACCCCGCTCGTAGATTGATCGGTGCCAGGCCTATAATCGCTGCCACTGCTCACTCCCGGTTCGCACAAGGCTCGTGCCCATGAAATCGTCCAGCAAACCCACGCCCGCCTCGCCGCAAAACCCTGCCCTAAGCCCCAGCCATCTGGACTTCCCAGTGGTGGGTATCGGTGCATCGGCCGGCGGCCTGGAGGCGGTCCAGGCGTTTTTTCAGCGCGTCCCCGAAAACTGCGGCATGGCGTTCGTTGTAGTGTTGCACTTGTCGCCGGACCACCAGAGCCAGGCAGACCGCTTGATCCAGCGCGTCACGCGAATGCCGGTGTGCCAGGTAAGCGAGCCGGTACCGATCGAGCGTGATCACGTCTATGTCATTTCGCCAGCCAACCGCCTGTCCACCAATGACGGCTACCTGCGGGTCAGCCCGGCCAGGCGCAGCCGCGGCGACCACGTCGCCATCGACCTGTTCTTTCGCGACCTTGCTGATGTGCACAAGGACCATGCGTTCTGCGTAATCCTTTCGGGCAGCGGCAGCGATGGCGCAGTGGGCCTATCGCGGATCAAGGAACAAGGTGGCGTGACGCTTGTGCAGTCGCCCGATGACGCCCAGTACTCTGACATGCCCAAGGCCGCCATCGCCACCGGCATGGTCGACCTGATCCTTCCGGTGACCGAGATTCCGGGCAAGCTGGTAGAACTGTGTCGCTCGGCTCAGAAGGTCAAACTGCCGGAAATCGAGGATGACAGCCTCCCGCCGCCGCTAGGCGAACGCTCAGGCGACCCAGCCCAATGCGACCCGCTCCTCGACGACATCCTCGCCCGGCTGCATGCCAGCACCGGCCACGACTTCCAGCACTACAAGCGCGCGACGGTGCTGCGCCGGCTTGAACGTCGCCTGCACGTCACCGCGCAGACCGACCTTGCCGGTTACCGCGACTACCTCGAGCGGCATCCTGAGGAGTCTCGCGCCCTGTTGGCGGACATGCTGATCGGGGTCACCAACTTCTTTCGCGACCGGGACGCCTTCGAAGCGTTGCAACAACAGGCGATGCCGGGGCTGGCCAACGATGACAGCGAGGATCCGCAGCGCGAAATACGCATCTGGTCGGCGGGGTGTTCATCCGGCGAGGAAGCCTATAGCCTGGCGATGATGGCAACCGAGCAATTGGCGATGGAGCAGCGCAGTGCCAAGGTGCAGGTGTTCGCCACCGACCTCGACGAGCGCGCGATCAATGTCGGCCGGCTGGGCGTTTACCCCGATGCCATCGCCACCGATGTTCCCACGGCCAGGCTGCGCCAGTTCTTCATCAAGGAAAATCAGAATTACCGCGTACGCAAGGACATTCGCGAAAAAGTGCTGTTCGCCCGGCACAACCTGTTGTCCGATCCACCGTTCTCTCAGTTGGACCTGGTGGTATGCCGTAACTTGCTCATCTACCTGGACCGGGAAGTGCAACGGGAAATCCTGCGGCTGTTCCACTTCGCCCTGCGTAAAGGAGGTTACCTGTTCCTGGGCAGTTCGGAATCAGCGGACGTGGCGGCCGACCTGTTTATTGCCGTGGACAAGCGCCATCGCATCTTCCGCGCCAGGGAAGTGGAACCGGCGCGCCGCCCGGGGCGGCTTCAGACGCCCGACACGCCAGCAGTACGCGCCAAACCCAAGCCCCTGCGCAAGCTGTCCTATGCTGAAATCCATCACCGGGCGTTGTCCAGGCGCACACCGCCCAGCCTGATCGTCGATGCTGACGGCAACATCTTGCACATGAGCGATGGTGTCGGCCGCTTCCTGCGCCACGCCGGTGGCGAAGTCAGCCCCAGCCTGCTCAACCTGGTACTCACGCCGCTGCGCCCTGCCCTGCGCAGTACCCTGTTGCAGGCTCAAAACACCGGCCAGCCGGTCAGCTCGGGCGCAGTGATCATCACCGTCGACGATCAGCGCGTCGAAGTCCAGGTACAGGTACAGCCCCACCAGGACGAACCCAGTGGCAGCGAATGCCTGCTGGTGATTTTCCAGGTTCGCGAAGCTGATCCCCACAACCCGCCTGCCATTCAGCAAACCGAAGGCATGGTGTTGAGCACCCTGGAGCGCGAACTGCAGCGTACCCGTCAGCAGTTGCAGGAAACCATCGAGCAGTCCGACATCTCCAGCCAGGAGCTGATGGCCTCGAACGAAGAAATGCAGGCGGTCAACGAAGAGTTGCGCCTGGCCAGCGAAGAGCTGGAAACCAGCAAGGAAGAGCTGCAATCCATCAACGAGGAATTGCTGACGGTCAACTACGAGCTCAAGACCAAGGTCGATGAAACCGACAAGATCAACGACTACCTGAGCAACCTGATCGCCTCCACCCAGATCGCCACCGTGTTTGTCGACCGCAACCTGCACATTCGCTGGTTCACCCCTGGGGCCACCGCCATTTTCAGCATACTGCCGGTCGACACCGGCCGCTCGCTGCTCGACATCACCCATCGCCTGGAATATCCAGGCCTGGCGGACGATGCGCGTGCGGTGATCGAGCGCGAAACCACGATCGAGCGTGAAGTGATCGGCCAGGACCAGCATTGGTACCTGGCGCGCCTGCTA
This sequence comes from Pseudomonas sp. TSO6, assembly GCF_056098905.1. NCBI lineage: Bacteria > Pseudomonadati > Pseudomonadota > Gammaproteobacteria > Pseudomonadales > Pseudomonadaceae > Pseudomonas > Pseudomonas sp. TSO6. The sequence goes on from NZ_JBLZWV010000037.1 coordinate 201,917, forward strand.
CCGTACCGGGCCAGCGAGCAGAATGTCGATGGCACCGTGCTGACGTTCATTGATATCACCAAAAGCCGCGCAGCCGAAGAACGCTTGCGCCAAGGTGAGGAGCGCATGCGCCTGGTCGCGGAGAGCACCCATGACTTCGCCATCATCCTGCTTGATGAACAGGGCCTGATAATCGATTGGAACACGGGCGCTGCGTTGATCTTCGGCTACGCCAAGGATGAAGTGATTGGCCAGCACTATGCGCTGATCTTCACCGATCAGGACCGCGAAGATGGCGAACCAGAACGTGAACTGCGTGCCGCGCGCCTGCATGGCCGCGGCCAGGACGAACGCTGGCATGTGCGCAAGGACGGCAGCCGCTTCTATTGCAGTGGCGAAGTGTCACGCCTCAAGGGCAGCAGCCTGCGCGGTTACGTGAAGATCGCCCGTGACCTGACCGGCCACAAGCGCCTGCAGGACGAACAAAGCAAGCGCCTGGCCGAGTCACAAAGCTCCAGCCACATGAAGGACGAGTTCTTCGCAGTGATGTCCCACGAGCTCAAGCACCCGTTGAACCTGATTCAGCTCAATGCCGATATCTTGCGACGTATACCATCGGTCACAAGTACCGGCATGGCGAGCAAAGCGGTCAACGTCATTCGCGAAGCGGTCACCAGCCAGGCGCGGATCATCGATGACTTGCTCGATGTAGCGCGCATCCGCACGGGCAAACTCAAACTGAAGACCCAGCCGGTCGATTTGTGCGCCGTGCTGCAGGGTATCTGCTCCGTAGCTTGCAATGAGCAGCGCGGCCGAAGTGTTCGGCTGACGCTGCCGGCCGATGGGGAACCGGTCTATGTGGAGGCCGACAGCACCCGTGTCGAGCAGATCATCTGGAACCTGCTGAACAACGCACTGAAGTTCAGCCCTGCCGATGGCGAAATTCTGTTGAGACTTGCTCGGCAGGATGAGCAGGCGCGACTTGAAGTCATCGATCAGGGCATAGGCCTCGCCAAAAACTCCCTGGAAGATATTTTTGAGCTGTTCAACCAGGCTGCACCCACCGGCCATGGGCGAGAGGGGCTAGGTATTGGCCTTTCCCTGGTTCGTCAATTGGTAGAAGCCCATGGCGGAGCGGTCAGCGTAGAGTCTCCCGGAATAGGCCAGGGTTGTACGTTCATCATCACCCTGCCCTTGTGCGCGTACGCCCAGCAACCCCAGGTGCAAGGCGAAGTGCTGCCATCAGAAGGTCGGCTGAAAGGGGTTCGTATCCTGCTGGTGGATGACTCGGTCGATGTGCTGGAAGTGATGGAACAATTGCTGTTGATGGAAGATGCCGACGTCGATGCCTACAGCGACCCGAAACTGGCGCTGCAGTCGGCGGCAGATGCGCGTTACGACGTGATCATTTCCGACATCGGCATGCCTGGCATGGACGGCCATGCTCTGATCCGGGCGCTGCGCGGCCTGGAGCATCTGCGCTACATCCCGGCCATCGCGTTGACAGGCTATGGGGCCAGCGCCGACCAATACAAGTCTCGCCAGTCCGGGTTCGACCGTCACCTGAACAAGCCTGTGGGCTATGACGACCTGATCGAAGCGATCGAGCGCCTGAATGGATCAGCGTCGGTCTGAATAAGGGAAGGCAGGCTTTGCGGGGGCGACCCACGCCCCTCAGTGCTTCCTGCCCTCCTCCTTCTGTTTTTCTTCGTCTTGCCTTTCGACCTTTTCCACCAGCAAGGGCATCGTGCCCAGCACCAACAGCGCCAGCACCGTGCTGACCAGCGCCGTGGCTTCGCGTCCCATCCCGGCTGCCGTACCGATGGCCGCCGTCATCCATAGCCCCGCGGCTGTGGTCAGGCCTTTCACATGACTGGTGTCCTGGCCATTGCCTTTGAGAATGGTGCCCGCGCCCAGAAAGCCGATACCGGCAACGATGCCCTGAATCACCCGGCTGAGCGCCTGCGCATCGGCACCTGCCATGCTCGGTGCCAGCACGAACAGCGCCGCCCCCAGCGACACCAGCATGTGCGTGCGCACCCCGGCGGACTTGCCCTTGTGCTCGCGCTCGAAGCCCAGCACTGCGCCGAGTACGGCAGCCATTACCAGGCGTACGAGGATTCGTACGATCTCGCGCTCATCGCCAATGTCGGCGAATTCGGCCTGGATTGTTTGCCAGATCAGGTCCATTGACAGGTACCGGCCTGATGAGGCTTTCTGCTGGTGCGGCGCTCTTCACAGGCGCTCGTTGGTTCGATCTTGATCGGCATGGCAGCGGCTTCCGAGGACGGTTAAAGCGTATGACTGCGAGCACTTCAAGGTTGCTGCATCGGACTGCCTGGCAGGTCGAGTGCAAGCCGTCTGGCTGACTTTGACAGCTGTCAGAAATCGCCATTCTCGATCGCGCATCCTGCTGGGGGTATCGCGGGTATTTTTGGGGGTACATTTCTGCTTTTTGAAGCCAGAAACGCCGTTCCAGAGGCCTTTCCAAATGTTCTTCGGCGACCCTGACAGTCTTTAGGCGCTTCGCGCATGCTTGTTAGCTGATCATTTCTGCCTTTTAATAGCCTCGAAGAGCATTTACTTCCAGCTAATTGCTAAATTTTGGCATATTTTAGGGTGTGCTTTGGATGGCTTGGAAAGGATGCCCCCAAACGAAGATGCTCAGCGCTTTCGGGATCCGGATAGCATGTGACCGCATCTCTGCACTCACCGTGAAAGCCCATGCACGATGGGCATCAGCCCTAACCTAAGATCCATAACCATGGCCTTTGCCCAAGATCAGATATCTACAGGGCCAAGACCGTTGGTTTTGATTAGGCTTGGATGTACTTCTAAGTGGGGATGCGGACGACCAATGGAGCCGCCCGCTTTTGGCCATCAAACCTGAGCTTGGCCGCCGTCAACGAACAATTCGATACCATTGACGAAGCTCGCGTCATCCGATGCCAGGAACAGCGCGGCACTGGCGATTTCATCCGCCTCACCGACACGACCCATTGGAATCAGCGAAGCCAGGTAGTCGAGCAAACCTTGTTGCTGTGAAGCATCTGGCCCCGCGAGGTCGACCAGGCCTGGGGTACGTGTTGCACCTGGGCTGATGGTGTTGACCCGTACCTGACGGTCTTTCAAATCCAGAATCCAGTTGCGAGCGAAAGCACGTACGGCTGCTTTGGAAGCGGCGTAAACACTGAACGCGGCAGTGCCGGAGCTGCCCGCAGTAGAGCCGGTGAGGATCACCGAGGCTTTGGGGGCCAGCAAGGGCAGGGCTTTTTGTACGGTGAACAGCACGCCTTTGACGTTGCGGTCGAAGGTGTCATCGAAGTGCTGCTCAGTGATTTCGCCCAGGGGCAGCATCGAACCACCGCCGGCGTTAGCGAAGAGCACATCAATGCGGCCATGCGCGGAGCCAATCTGACTGTAGAGCGCGTCCAGTTGGTCGAGCTTGGTGGAGTCGACTTGCACGCCGGTGGCGTTCCCGACAGCGGCCACTGCCGCATCGAGTTCGATCTGGCGGCGACCGGTGATGTAGACGTGGGCGCCTTCTTCAGCGAAGCGTTTGGCAGTGGCGAGGCCGATGCCAGTTGTGCCGCCGGTGACCAATGCGATTTTGCCTTCGAGCTTGCCAGTCATGGTGTTTCTCCCGTTACGTTAAGTAAGTTGCTGCGGTGTGGGAGAGCTTATCGACGGCACCTGTTTTTCAAAATAGAATTGTCTGAAATCCATCGTTGCAGAAATGAAATGAGTAAACTTCCGGATTTTGAAGGGTTGGCCATGTTTGCCAAGGTGGCTGAAGAGGGGTCCTTCGCTGCGGCATCTCGGGTTATGGGGGTTTCTGTGCCCACGGTGTCTCGAGCGGTTGCGCGCCTTGAGGAGCGCCTGGGTGGACGCTTGTTCAACCGCACCTCACGCCAGTTGGCACTTACAGAGTTTGGCGCGAGCATGGCCGCCAGGGCCGGCGACATTTACCGGCAGGCAGAAGAGGTTGAAAGTGAGGCTCAGGAGCTGTCGGTGCAGCCTCGAGGCCAGGTAAGACTCGCGGTACCGATGTCGTTCGGTTTGCGCTGGGTATCACCACTGATTCCTCAGCTGATGCGCATGTACCCAGAACTGTCGATAGACCTGCACCTGTCAGATGCGTCCGTAGACCTGATCGCCGAGGGCTTTGATGCGGCCCTGCGCATTGCCGTGCTGCCTGACTCGTCTCTAGTCGCGCGTCGGCTCTGCGCCGTAACCCAATACCTTGTAGCCTCACCCGCCTACCTCAGCGCGCACGGATACCCAAGCCATCCACGTGAACTAACCGCACGGCCCTGCTTGAGCTATGCTTATCGCGCCCGCAGCCAAGTGTGGCGATTCACCCACGTGGACGGTACCGAAGAAGATGTGGTGCCTACCGGCCAACTTCGTGTCACTAACTCAGATGCCTTATTGCCAGCTTTGCTCGAGGGGCTGGCCATTGCCGAGCTTCCGGAGTTTATCGCCAGCGAATACCTGGCCGACGGCCGACTGATCGCATTGTTGCCGGAGTGGAGCATGATGCGTGGTGGTCTCTATTTCGTGACGCCCTCGGCGCGCACGCGCCCTGTGAAGATCAAGGCACTCTCAGACTTCTTCTTCGAGCAGCTGTCCGAGCCATCATGGCGCTGGTCTTGATAACCGGCCAATGAGCAGAAAAGCAACCTGGTCACCTGTGTGCAAACCGCGCTAATGGTGCGCCACTATTAACAAGGCCCTATTGATGGAGTGATGGGCAAGGCGACACGTGGTGCCTTGATGGCCTTTCAAAGGGCACAGATGGAACATGTGCGCCAGAAAAGCGCCCGCCAACACCGCAGCCTGCGATCGTGCCAGCCGAGCGCTGCTGGACTGTTTGTCTCTACCGCTAACCGGCAAGGCTTGACTCTACCGTAAGGGGCAGACTTTACCCTTGGCACTTCATTACCTGGAGTTTGTCATGAAGCGCAAACGCATGCTCGTAATCCTCGGCCACCCTTCGAACGACAGCTTTTGCGGCGCTGTGTCCGAACGTTATGTCGAGGCCGCCACGCAAGCAGGCCATGAGGTGCGCCTGCTACGCCTGGACACCCTGGATTTCGATCCGGTCTTGCACGATGGCTATAACCAGATCCAGTTGCTTGAGCCCGATTTGATCAACGCACAGAACGACATTACCTGGGCCGAACACCTGACATTGGTGTACCCGATCTGGTGGGGCGGCATTCCGGCGTTGCTCAAGGGGTTCTTCGACCGCGTGTTTCTGCCCGGCTTTGCCTTCAAGTACCGCAAGGGCTCGCCCTTCCCGGATAAGCTGCTCAAGGGCCGCACGGCTCACCTTTTGGTGACCATGGACACGCCGCCGTGGTACTACCGGTGGGTGTATCGCATGCCGGGCCTGCACCAAATGCGCAAGACCACCCTGGAGTTCTGCGGCATAAAACCCCTGAAAACCCTGACCTTCGGTCCGGTACTGGGCTCCAAGCCGGAACAGCGTGAAGCCTGGCTCAAGCAAGTCCAGGCAGTCGCCAGATGTTGATCGGCCCCGGTCGGGCCGTGCCCCTGCGCTGCCCAGCCGGGCCTCCCTGCTGTGACACCTTGTCCAACTTGGCTTCCCACACCCTGACGCTTGTGCAAAGATGTCGCGCGCCTGTACGAGCACGCGACATCTTTTCGCTTCTGATGCGTCATAAAAAGGGATTTTCATGTACATCGGCAAAGCTGCCCAGCTGTCGGGCACCACCGTCAAAAGCATTCGACATTACGAAGAAATCGGCCTGTTGCCCCCCCCGCAACGCGAAGGCAAGTACCGCATCTACAGCCAGCAAAGCGTAGAGCTGCTGACGCTCATCAAATGCGCTCAGCAACTCGGTTTCAAACTCAAGGAAATGCAGGCCATTCTCCAGGACCATCGCGGCCAGGAGTTGCCCTGGGATCTGGCCATGCAGGCCATCGATAACAAAAAGCAGGAATTGATGGGGCAAATCCAGGCTTTGCAGCAAGTGCATGACGGCTTGGTTGAGTGTGAGCTGAGCCTCAAAGATGCTCAGATGCAATGCCAGTTCGAACACCTGGAAAAAGCCCGCTGAATCCGCTCCTCCGCCCCTGAACGGCCATGGCGCCCCGTGCCGTTTTCAGCACGCAGGCGCCCCGGCGATTTAGCCTGGCACAGCCCCACCCCGCGGCTGCTCGCCCTCTTGCACTGCTGGCTGCGGCACAATCGAGGCAAAGAACCACGGCGAAATCAGCGTGACCAATAAAATGGTCATGAAGCCGCTGGATGACAGCGCGAGTATCACCAATAGACCCAGGTCAATGACGGGTTTGTAGGCGGAGAACAGCAGCGCGACAAAGCCCATCGAGAAGATCACGACGTTGACCACCATCGAGCGCCCGACGCCCTGCATGGCCGCCAGGATGGCCTCGTCGATCTCGATGCCCTTCTGCACCAGCATCTTGATCCGTGACAGCAGGTGAACGGCGTAATCCACGACGCCCACCACCAGGAACGTCACCAGTGTGGTACCGACGTTCAACTCGATATCCAACAGGTACATGCTGCCGTACACCGTCACCGACGTAGGCGTCAACGGTGAATAATCAGCGTAGCCGAGGCTGATCACTGAAGATGAATGCGATGAGGGGAAATGAGTGTAACTTTGCCGATGGGTGCCCAGACGCCTATCCTGCCCACACGCTCCAGGGAACAGCCGCACTGCCAGCTAACGTTGCTGGCGGCGCGAGCCCAACTGGATCCAGACCGGCGCATGATCGCTGGCCTTGGCTTCGTTGCGCACCCAGGCATCCACGCCCGCCTGCTTCAGATAAGGGCTGAGACTGAGGTTGAGCAGCAGGTGATCAATACGGAGCCCGGCATTACGCGCCCAATGATTGCGAAAATAATCCCAGAACGTGTAGATGCGCTGCTCGGGATACAGGTGGCGAACAGCATCGACCCAGCCCTGCGCCAGTAACTGTTGGAAATACGCCCGCGATTCAGGTTGCAGCAGCGCGTCCTTGAGCCATGAGCGCGGGTTGTAGATGTCCAGATCGGTCGGCACAACATTGAAATCGCCGGCCAACACCGCAGGATGGCCGCTGCCATACAGTGTTTGGGCATGCTTGATCAGGCAGTCGAACCAACGGAGTTTGTAATCGAATTTCGGGCCGGGTTGCGGGTTGCCATTGGGCAAGTACAAACAGCCCACCAGCACGCCGTGCGCCGCAGCTTCCAGATAGCGGCTTTGCTGATCGTCCTGCATGCCAGGCAGCCCGCGACGTACCTCCAGCGGCTCGCTATCACGCGCCAGGATAGCCACGCCGTTCCATGAGGGTTGCCCTTGGTAAAGGCAACCATAACCTGCCGCTTCGATGGCCTGGCGAGGAAACTGCTGGTCGGCCGCCTTTAGTTCCTGCAAGCAGGCAATGTCCGGCTGCTCCCGTTCCAGCCAGGCCAACAGCGTGGGCAGGCGGCTGCGGATGCCATTGATATTGAAGGTGGCGATCTTCAGCGCTTTCATGAGTGGGGGTCACTCACATGAGCCTGCACGGCATCTTCCAGTGCCCGGATATGTGCCTCATCGGCCAGTGCCTTCAGCGCCAACCAGTCATCCCAGTCAATCGCACCATCGTCCCGCAGCGCCTCGGCGGTGCGTACCAGTTCATGGTGGTAGGCATCCGGCGATTCGCGCCGGTAGCTGATGTCGTCGTACTGCGCGTACCAGGCTTCAAGTTCAGGAATGCTGCGTTCGATAATCATGACGGCCGCCTCGTTCTATCCCTGCTAGTCAGAGCCCAAGAGCCGCGCAACGTTCAACCGCAACAGTCAGTCGGTCAGCCCCCCCTACCGCTGAAGTAGTGCATGGGAACTTCTCACCCCATCCGAGGCGTCCCATTTCCAAGTCTGGAGAGTCCGGGTCGAACTTCATGTTCTGATAATCGCAAGGATGGGGGCCCTTCTGTGCCCCTTTATGAACAGGCTGTTCATGATATACCTGAGTGAAACCCTGGCCTTCGGTGGACGATTGCAGCAACGGTAACGTTCCTTTTTTCCATGTCAGCCACTCGTCAATCCTGCTGAACCCTCTTGTCCTGCTGCCTGTCGCTACTGTTAAGTACAGGACCGCAGGGGGCTATGGTGAGCGAGATCCGCATTGGAATTTCCGGTTGGCGCTACGGCCCATGGCGCAAGGACTTCTACCCCGAGGGACTGCGCCAGAACGACGAGCTGGCATTTGCATCGCGAGCAGTCAACAGTATCGAAATCAACGGTTCGTTCTACGCACTGCAAACCCCCGAACGCTATGGCAAGTGGCGTGACGAGACACCGCAGGGGTTCGTGTTCTCGGTCAAGGCGCCGCGCTACATCACCCACGTACGCAGGCTCCGCGAAATCGACGAGGCGCTTGCCAACTTCTTCGCATCGGGCCCCTTGCTGCTAGGTGACAAACTCGGCCCCTTCTTGTGGCAGTTTCCCCCAAACCTGAAATTCGACGCGCAGCGCTTCAGCGACTTTCTGGCCAAGCTGCCACGCGACCGCAAAGCCGCTCGCAGCCTTGCGCGCCACGCCGCTGAACGCCTGCAAGGCAATGGCGGCACTGCCGTGCCGGGTAATGCGCGCCTGCGCCACGCCGTGGAAATCCGCCACCCCAGCTTCCTCTGTGACACCTTCATCAACCTGCTACGCAAGCACAAGGTTGCCCTGGTGGTCGCCGACAGCGCCGGCAAATGGCCCTATGTCGAAGAGGTCACGGCCGATTTCGTGTACTTGCGCCTGCATGGTGATGTCGAGCTGTACAGTAGCGGCTACACGGCCAAGGCATTGCGGCGCTGGCGCCTGCGCATACAAGCCTGGGCTGCAGGCAGCCAGCCTGAGGATGCTCAGCGTGTGATGCGCCGCGCCCCGGCAAAACTCACCTCCCGCGACGTGTACTGCTACTTCGACAACGACCAGAAAGTCCATGCCCCTTACGATGCCCGCCGCCTGCTGGACAAGCTAGGGCTTGACGGCGAGCTGGTGACCGAACCAGGCGTCGAGCCGCAGGAGCCGCTATGAACCCGACACTGCCCGCCCGTCGCCGCTATTCCCTTCACCAGTGATCGCTTGATGCTCAATGGTGTGCTCTTGGGGCTCTGCTCAGGAGCAGCCTGGCGAGATATGCCCGAGCGCTTCTGGTCAAAGGGTTATTCCTTGTCTGGTTGTGTATCCAAAATTACACAATGAGACGCCATAGACGCTGCAAGCAATGCGCCTTCCGTCGCTCAGCAGGCACCCTCCCGCGAGCGGCAGGCCGAACAATAGGTGAACAACCCTGAAAGGAGTTTCACCATGACACCCACAAAACCCTCTGCGTTTGTGCTTACCCTGTGCCTGGGCTTCGCTGCGCCACTTGCCCTGGCTGCCACAGACCTGAACGATCAGCGCGCCCCGGGCGTGCAACCGCACGACAATGGTCAAATGAACGGCCAAGGCGGTGCCACGGGCTCAGGAACACCAGGCGATGGCATGGGTACGGGTAATGGCGGTACTGATGACAATGGGACGGACAACACCGGCGGTGACGGTACCAACAGTGGGTCGGGCACCGGGGGTAATGGCTCTGGTGGCAGCGGAACAGGCTCGGGCAGTGGTAACGGAGGCTCATCGGGTAGTGGATCCGGCGCAGGTTCCGGCAGTTAGGTGAAATGGCCGATGGCAATGGACCACTCGGCCTGATTGCAGCGCACTCATCGCCAATGCGTCATCAACGCACCCCGCATGCCGCCGACCGGGTCTTGCTGAGGTAGCGGTACTTTGGCGATGCGCGCAACGGCACGCTGGTGCGCTGCCCTGTCGGGACGCAGGATGTATGAGCGTTAGGGTGAAAGTGGTGATAATCGAAGATTCCGTCGCGCCACAGCGTGGTCCATTGGTGTACGGGAAAACAGCTGTTCGGCGTGGAGCCGTCGTCTTCGAAATACAAGGCCTGCAAGCTGGCATCTTCTGTATTCATGAGCGTCATGATGCGCACCCTCGCGGTCATCGATTCACCTTCGAACCCGTCGGCTGTTGCCAGGTTCCAGCCGGCAGACGGGTGCGCATACCGTTGAAACTTTACCGACCCGTGCCAAGTCCAGACACCTATCGATAACAGAACGGGAGCAGGCAATGACCGGCACGGTAGGCGACTTTCTGGTGGAACGTTTGTATCAATGGGGAGTACGGCGCATCTTCGGTTACCCCGGCGACGGCATCAATGGGGTGTTCGGCGCGCTGAGCCGGGCCAAGGGCAAGATTGAATTCATCCAGGCCCGCCATGAGGAAATGGCCGCCTTCATGGCCAGCGCACATGCCAAGTTCACCGGCGAACTCGGTGTTTGCATGGCCACCTCCGGCCCAGGCGCCTCGCACCTGCTCACCGGCCTGTACGACGCACGCATGGACCACCAGCCGGTGCTGGCCATCGTCGGTCAACAGGCCCGTGCGGCACTGGGCGGGCACTACCAGCAGGAGCTGGACCTGCTGTCGATGTTCAAGGACGTGGCCGGCGCGTTCGTCCAGCAGGCATCGACACCGGAGCAGGTGCGCCACCTGCTCGACCGTGCGGTGCGCACGGCCGTCGGCGAGCGCCGCGTTACCGCCATCATCCTGCCCAATGATCTGCAGGACCTGCCCTACAACGAACCGCCGAGGGCTCACGGTACGGTGCATTCCGGCATCGGCTACAGCAAGCCCAGGGTGTTGCCGTTCGACCAAGACCTGCAGCGCGCCGCCGATGTACTCAACGCCGGGCACAAGGTGGCGATACTGGTAGGTGCCGGCGCACTGCAGGCAACAGAGCAGGTGATTGCAATTGCCGAAAAACTCGGCGCCGGGGTGGCCAAAGCGCTGCTGGGCAAGGCTGTGTTGCCGGATGACCTCCCGTGGGTCACCGGGTCGATCGGCCTGCTTGGCACCGAACCCAGTTATCAGCTGATGACCGAGTGCGACACCTTGCTGATGATTGGCTCCGGCTTTCCCTATTCCGAGTTTCTGCCCAAGGAGGGCCAGGCGCGCGGCGTGCAGATAGACCTGCAACCCGACATGCTCAGCCTGCGCTACCCGATGGAGGTCAACCTGGTAGGCGACGCCAGCGAAACACTGCGCGCACTGTTGCCGTTGCTCGAGCACAAGACCAACCGGCGCTGGCGCGACAAGGTGGAGACCTGGCGTGCGCAGTGGGACAAGACCGTGGCCAAGCGCGCGCTGGTCAAGGCTGACCCGATCAACCCGCAACGCGTGGTCCATGAGCTGTCCCCTCGCCTGCCCGACCACGCCATCATCACCAGCGATTCCGGCTCCTGTGCCAACTGGTTTGCCCGCGACCTGCAGATTCGCCAGGGTATGCAGTGTTCGCTATCCGGCGGCCTGGCTTGCATGGGCGCAGCCGTGCCCTATGCCATCGCAGCCAAATTCGCCCACCCGCAACGGGCTGTGGTTGCTTTGGTGGGCGATGGGGCGATGCAGATGAACAACCTCGCCGAACTGATCACCGTGGCCAAGTACTGGCAGCAGTGGGACAACCCACAATGGATCTGTGCCGTGTTCAACAACGAGGACCTCAACCAGGTCACCTGGGAGCAACGGGTGATGGAGGGCGACCCCAAGTTCGAAGCTTCGCAGTCGATCCCTGACGTGCCCTACCATTTGTTCGCCATTTCCATTGGCCTGCAAGGTATCTACGTAGATCGCGAAGAGGACGTTGCCGCTGCGTGGGAGCGCGCGCTGGCTGCTGATCGGCCAGTCCTCATCGAGTTCAAGACCGACCCGAACGTGCCGCCCCTGCCACCCCACATCAAGCTGGAGCAGGCGAAGAAGTTTGCCACTACCTTGCTCAAGGGCGACCCCGACCAGGCGGGCATCATCGTGCAGACAGCCAAGCAGGTGCTCAGCTCGGTGCTGCCTGGCAAGAAGTGACAGCCACCTCTGCTGTTCGCCTGCAACGGGCTCCTGCCCTGCCAGGCGTGCCGGCAGAGGCACTCGACATCTTGCCCTTTCGATAGTCCGAGCGGCACTATTCTCCCCTGCGCCAAAACGTCTTGGCTGATCGGAGAAGTGATACATGGACATTCAGCGCCGGAACAACGTTCAAGTCCATGGCGAAGGCACTTCGACACTGGTGTTCTCTCATGGCTTCGGCTGCGATCAGACCATGTGGCACTATCTGTTCCAGCACTTCACCAGCCGTTTCCGCGTAGTGCTATATGACCTGGTCGGCGCAGGCAGATCGGATCTGGATGCATATGAGAGCGCAAAATACGGTTCGCTGGCTGGGTACGCACGAGACCTGAACGATGTCATAGATCACTTTGGGCGCGGCCCGGTGATTGTTGTCGGCCACTCGGTGAGTGCAATGATCGGCGCACTGGCCGACCGTCTTTATCCGGACCGCATCGCCGCGCACGTCATGGTTGGGCCCTCTCCTTGCTATATCGATTGCGAGGGTTACGTGGGAGGTTTCACGCTCGACGACATCCACTCGCTGCTCCACACCCTGGACAGCAACTACCTGGGATGGTCCAGTGCAATGGCACCTGCCATCATGTGTTCACCAGGGCAGCCAGCACTAGGCGATGAACTTACCAACAGCTTCTGCCGCACAGAACCGGAGATCGCCAAGCAATTTGCACGCGTGACCTTTTTATCCGATAACCGCGAGGACATCGCCGGCCTGGATACTCCAACGCTCATTCTGCAATCTTCCGATGACCTGATCGCTCCTCTGGAAGTGGGCCGGTACATGCATGCGACCTTGCCCAACAGTGTTTTCCATCTCGTAGACAACGTGGGCCATTGCCCGCACATGAGTGCTCCAGCGGCGTGTGCCGAAGCAATGGACGATTTCCTCAAGCCCTGGGTAGGCGAAAATGTCGACTGATCAGCCTCTATTGCCCGAATTCGAAGATCTTTTCGACAGTGCCCCCTGTGGCTTGGTTGTCACCGACGAAGACGGCACCATCCTGCGCAGCAACCGGATTTTCAGCATCTGGATCGGCATCAGCCAGGAGGAGCTTGCCCAGCGTCGGTTTCAGGATCTGCTGACTATGGGTGGAAGGATCTTTCATCAGACCCACTGGGCTCCCCTGATGCGCATGCAGGGTTCGGTCGCGGAGGTGAAACTTGAGCTTAAAAACGCCAGTGGGCACACCGTCACCACGCTGCTCAATGGCGTGAGGCGCGAGCATGTCAATGGCGTTTATTACGAACTGGCGCTATTCGGGACAACTGATCGGGACAAGTATGAGCGCGAGATTCTGGAAGCGCGCCGGCGTGCCGAACAGCTGTTATGGGAAAAAACAACCACAGAGGCCGCTTTGCAGCAGGCAAAAGTGGAGCTTGATCTGGCCTACGAAAAATCCCTGCAGCGGGCTTTTTTTGCGGAGCAAATGGTCGCTATCGCAAGCCATGACCTCAAGAACCCCCTCACCGCCATCAAGATGGCGGCAGATTTGCTGGCCCGACGCGAACGTACACCCAGAGATACAGAATTACTGGGCCACATCAGTCAATCCTCCGAGCGCGCTCAACGCATGATCGCGGATCTTCTGGATTTTGCATTGGCCAGGGTAGGCCGTGGAATCGGCATCACGCGAAGGCAGGTGGATCTGCACCTGGTCATTGAGCGAAGCGTGAAGGAGCTACGCGTTGCCTTCCCGCAGGCAAAAGTGATCCACAAGCAGGAAGGCGCAGGTATGGCAGAGGTCGACGCTGACAGGATGCATCAGATCATCGGGAACCTGGTGGCCAACAGCGTGGCTTACGGGGATCCGGGCCAACCCATAACGGTCACTTCTACCCTGCACGGTGAGCGGGCCATGCTCTCGGTGCATAACGAGGGTACAGCCATACCCGAATCTTCGTTAGGTAACCTCTTTGAGCCAATGACCAGAGTGAGCGAGCTGGACACTGACCTGAGAAGCGTAGGTCTTGGCCTTTTCATCGTTCGTGAAATAGCCCGGGCCCATGGCGGCGATGTGGCAGTGAGTTCCACGAATGAAACAGGTACATCATTCTGTGTGAGTTTCACCCGTACCGGTACCGCGAGGTGACAGCGCTGGCGGCGCTCGAGCTCAATTGCGCCCAGCGGCAACCCGGTCCTGCCCCTGCTTGGCGGTGAGGGCCATCCTCGTGAGGGACGGCCCCACCCATGGAGCTGCCTGTGAACACCCATCAGGCTCAAGGCGCGAAGCCAAGCCCGTCGGAAAGGTCGGTGCCTTCCGGTTTGCTTCCTGACCGCGCCGATGCGCTGCCACCCGCCTGATCCATCGATTCCTCGACCGACGTCTTCAACTCGCTACCCTTGGTCTTGAGCGCATCGGTCAACCGGTCACTACTGGCGCCCATCAGCTCATCTTCCTTGCGGGTACTGGGCAACGCGGCCCCCAATGCCGCGCCCAGCGCTATCCCCAAGGCGGCCAATACCAGCGGTTGCTCGTGGAGCATCTGATCGAACTGCCCTTTCAGCGCCGTGGTCTGGTCTGCGACCTTGTGCGCCGAGTGACGCAGGTTATCTGCAGAAGCACCCATCGAGTCCCGCGCACTGCTGCCAAGTTCACCTGCCCGGTCACGCACGTCATGGGCTTTCATGCGCACCGCCTGGCTGGCATCGTGCACCGCCTCCCCTGCATGGGCAAAGGCATCCTTCACCGTGTCCACTGCGTCTGCGATCTTCTCACCCAACCCAGGCCCCTGATGCGCGGGCCCGGGGTTGAAGGGGCGGTTCTGGTTCAAGCCCAGCCAGGCCAGGCCCAGTACCGTGAGGGTAGCGGGTACGGGGTTGTTCTTGAGGGTGGTGCCAAGGTTCTGGAAGAATTCACCGCCATTGCCCTTTGCATAGGCCAATAGCCGATCGACCATCTGGCCAGGGCTCAGGCGCTGTTCGAGGGCATCCACCAGATCGCTGATGTGCTCGCGCCTGGCGTTGATTTCCTGCTCGAGCAGATCCGGGTCTTTGTGCGCGTCATGTTCGAAAGAAGTGGTCATGGCAGTTTCCTCTTCAACGTGTCCTTGTCCTGTTGCATGGCATGCAAGGTGCGATCAGGTGCCAGATGCGCGGGCTCGAACTGCTTCTTGCCCGACTGCAGCATGATGAAACCGATCACCACGGTAATTGCGCCGACGATCAACGCGGCCAACCAGGGCTCGACCACCATTGCCAGGGCATAGACTGCCGCCAGCAAGAGGATGATGAAACCCGCCAGAATCACCACAGCACCCGCTGCAACGGCCGCCGTCCCGGCTTTCAGGGTAGCCAGGTTGTGCTGTAGCTCGGCTTTTGCCAACGCCAGTTCCTTGGTGAACAGCTCCGGTACTTCCCGCATCAGCTGACGCAGCAGGCCACCGACACCGACCGCATCTTCGTCCGCCGAGCGTAATCCCGGGGTGGTTTGCAAGGGGTCCTTGTTCATCATTCACCTCCTTTGAGTGGATCACGCTCGAACGGGCTACCACTGACCGGCGTACCGGCGCCTGGCCCGATCGGGTCGATGGGGGTGTAAGGTTTACGGGTGGATACGTCGCTACCGCGATCGGGCGTCACAGGCTGCGCAGGCCGGGGGCGGCGCCAATCGTCCGATGACGCAGCGGTAACCTGACCATGAGTGGCGCTGGCCCGCATGAATCGCGACACGGCAAAGCCAAGTGCGACGCTACCGGCCAAAAACAGCGCCGGGTTGCTCCGTGCCAGCTGGGCACCGCGTTGCAGCAGGCTCTCGGCGTTTTCATGGCGCAGTTGCGCGGCCAAGTCGCCCACGCACCCTGCTGCCTGGCTCAGGTACTGCGATAACCCGAGTGTGTCGTTCTCTTGCAGTGCTTGCGCGGCTGAGCGTGCGCCCTGCTCCAGCGAATCAAGCTGATCGGCTGCGGTATCGCGGTAGTGCTCGAATTGCTCGCTGCCTTTCTGCCTGGCTTCACCTAGCAGCGCACCGGCCTCATCGGTGATGGCCTGCGCGTGATCCTGAGTGCTGCCGGGTGAAGACGTCGAGCCTTGATCGGTCTTGTCCATCGTTACGCCCTCGTAACTGAGTAATGAGCGAATGCCGTCATTACTGGGCATTCATTCGGAGGACGCAGGCGGGACCGCGGTAGTTCAGCGCGCGTGATCTATGACGCTTACCCGGCGGTCAAAATGAAACGGCACGATAAACCCCAGGCACTGAACCCGGGGCCGAGGCTTGGACCGCAATGGTAATCAGCGCCAGGGGTGGCGCTGTCCTGCAGCCTGGCAAGTCGGCGGAACGTTTTTCCGGCCCGGCCGGTCGCACGACAGAGACACAGCCAACTGTGCGAACCCTGACCGTGAGGACCTTCCATGAGCGCCACCGCCCCCGTGGGTGCCGAAGAACACCGCATTGGCCTGACCATCAATGGTCAGCCCCGATCACTGCTGGTCCTTCCCTGGACGACATTGCTCGACCTGCTGCGTGAGCAGTTGGACCTGATCGGCACCAAGAAAGGCTGCGACCACGGCCAGTGTGGGGCTTGCACGGTATTGCGTGATGGCAAGCGCATCAATGCATGCCTCACCCTCGCCGTCATGTGCGAAGGCGCCCACCTGGTGACTATCGAAGGGCTGGCCAGCGGCGGCGAACTGCACCCCCTGCAACGCGCCTTCATCCGCCATGATGCATTCCAGTGCGGCTACTGCACCCCCGGCCAGATCTGCTCCGCAGTGGGGCTGGCGAATGAAGGCCATGCCGACACCCCACAGGCCATTCGTGAACAGATGAGCGGCAACCTGTGCCGCTGCGGTGCCTACAGCAACATCGTCGCCGCAGTGGAGGAAGCCCTGCCGTCAATGAACGACCGGCCCCAGGCCACGCAGGGAGGGACGAACCCATGACGCCCTTCAGCTACCACAAGCCTGCATCGGTCAGCGAGGCAATCAGCCTGGCAGACCCCGGCTCGCGCTTCATTGCCGGTGGTACCAACCTCGTCGACCTGATGAAGGAAAACGTGGTTCGGCCGGAACGGCTGATCGACATCTCAGGCCTTGGGCTGAACGGTATCCACGCCACCGCCAACGCTGGCGTGCTGATCGGCGCATTGGTCAGCAACGCCGACCTGGCCTGGCATCCGATGATCCAGCAGCTCTATCCACTGCTGTCAGAAGCCATCCTGGCAGGGGCATCCCCGCAGTTGAGAAACATGGCCAGTACCGGTGGCAACCTGCTGCAACGTACCCGGTGCTACTACTTCTATGACACCGGTACCCCCTGCAACAAACGTGAACCCGGCAGCGGATGCCCCGCGCGTGATGGCCTGAACCGTATCCATGCCATCCTTGGCGCCAGCGCTGCCTGCGTCGCGACCCACCCCTCGGACATGTGCGTGGCACTGGCAGCGCTCGAAGCCGTGGTGCATGTACAAGGGCCGTCCGGTGAACGCCAGATACCCTTCGCAGATTTCCATCGCCTGCCCGAGGACACCCCCGAGCGCGACAATCAACTGGCAGTCGATGAACTGGTGACAGGTATCGAGCTGCCGCTCCCGCTATTTGAGCACCACTACCGATACCTGAAAATTCGGGACCGGGCATCCTATGCGTTCGCGCTGGTATCGGTTGCCGCTGCCCTGCGCTTCGATGGCGAGGTGATACAGCAGGCTCGTCTGGCCCTGGGCGGTGTTGCCCACAAGCCCTGGCGAGTCCCGGATGTGGAACGCATGCTGATCGGCCAGGTGCCTTGCGAAGCGCTTTTCACCCAAGCCGCGCAAATGCTGCTGCAAGGTGCACAGCCCCTGAGCCACAACGGTTTCAAGGTCACGCTCGCGCAGCGGGCAAGCGTGCGGGCATTGAGCGAGGCGGCGCTGGGCGCTGCAGGCAGGGGGGCACGACCATGAACAGAACCACACCGTTGGTCGGCACGCCCCTGGACCGCGTGGACGGCGTGGCCAAGGTCACCGGGCAGGCACGCTATGCGGCTGAGTACCCCGAGGCCGGGCTGCTTCATGGCAGTGTCGTGTCCAGTACCATCGCCCGGGGCCGGGTCGTCAAGATCGACAGTGCCCTGGCAAGCCGCGTGCCCGGGGTGATCGCCGTGCTCGACCATCGCCACCGGCCGCACATTTCCGGTTACGACGACGACTACAGTGACGCCGACTCGGCCGAGGGGTCGCCGTTTCGGCCGCTGTTCAACGACCGCGTGCTTTACAGCGGGCAACCGTTGGCCCTGGTGGTGGCTGACACCTTGCAACTGGCGCAGTATGCAGGGTCGCTGATCAATATCGAGTATGAAGAAGAGGCCCACCAGACAGACCTGGGTGCCAGCCCGCAATCGCATGAAGCACCAGCCGAGACACCGGCACCGCGTGGCGACTTTGTCGCGCAATTCGCCGGTGCACCGCTGCAGGTAGATGCCACTTACCTGACCGCTAATGAGCATCACAACCCGATGGAGCCACATGCGTCGACCGTGCTCTACAAAATGGACGGCACCCTGGACATCCACGACAAGACCCAGGGTACGCAAAACTGCCAGGACTATCTGCACAAGGTGTTCGGCCTGCCAAAGACCGACATCAGGGTGCGTGCGGCATTTGTCGGTGGCGCCTTCGGCTCGGGCTTGCGCCCGCAGTACCAGCTGCCCTTGGCAGTGATGGCGGCATTGCACCTGCAACGCTCGGTGCGCGTCACGCTGACGCGCCAGCAGATGTTCACCTTCGGCTACCGGCCCCGCACCGAACAGCGGCTGCGCCTGGGCGCAGACCCGCACGGCCGGCTGCTGGCGATTGCCCACGATGCACTTGGCCAGACATCCCGCTTCGAGGACTTCACCGAGCATCTGGTGGAATGGAGCGGCATGCTCTACCAGTGTGACAACGTTGCGCTCAGCTATCGCTTGGCCCCACTGGATGTGTATACCCCGCTGGACATGCGCGCACCCGGCGCTGCCTCCGGGATGATAGCGCTGGAATGCGCCATGGATGAGCTCGCCTGCGCAGCGCAGATCGACCCGCTCGAATTGCGCCGGCGCAACTTCGCCGCCAACAATGCCAACGAGGGCAAGCCCTATTCCAGCAAGGAGTTGCTGGCGTGTTACCAGCAAGGCGCCGACCGTTTCGGCTGGGTAAACCGCAACCCGCAGCCTCGCAGCATGCGCAATGGCCATCAGTTGGTGGGTTGGGGCATGGCTGGCGGCGTCTGGGAAGCGATGCAGATGAAAGCCAGCGCCAAGGCCCGCATCGATGCACAGGGCCAGCTCACTGTCAGCAGCGCCACCACCGACATTGGCACCGGCACCTACACCGTCATGACTCAGATCGCCGCAGACGCTGCCGGGGTCAGGGTGCAGGATATCACCTTCGTGCTGGGCGACTCCTCGCTGCCCACTGCGCCACTTCAGGGCGGATCTTTCACCGTATCGTCAGTGGGTTCGGCCGTGCGTCAAGCCTGCCTTGTGCTACGCAGCAAAGTGCTGGAACACGCGCGCAACACATACCCAGAGCTCGCCAATACCCCCACGGAGCAGATCGTCTTTGCTGATGGCTACCTGTACGCCGGCAGCCTTCGCCTGGCCATGGGGGACATCGTCGCCAGCGCCGCGGGTGCTGGTTTTGAAGTGCAGATCGATGCCGAGCCAGGCGCCAGGCGCCAACTGTTCTCCACCGCCACTCATTCGGCGGTGTTCGTGGAAGTCCACGTTGACGAGGACCTTGGCACCATCACGGTGACCCGGGTGGTCAGCGCAGTGGCGGCAGGACGGGTGGTCAACCCAAAGACTGCAACCAGCCAGATCCTGGGAGGCGTGGTGTGGGGTGTGGGCATGGCCCTTCACGAAGAGGCGTTGACCGACCATCGACTGGGCCGCATCGTCAACCACGACCTGGCGCAATACCATATCCCGGTCAACGCAGACATTGGGGATATCGAGGTGATCTTCGTTGAGGAGAACGATGACATCGTCAATGAACTAGGCTCTAAGGGCGTGGGTGAAATCGGCGTTGTCGGGGTGGCTGCGGCGGTGGCCAACGCTGTCTACCATGCTACGGGCAAGCGTGTAAGGGCGTTACCGATCACGCTCGATAAAGTGCTGTGATCCGGCGGGGGCTCGCAGCCAGGCGTCCTGGCGGCCAGTATCAAACTCAACCCCCTCAGCTTTGATACCGTCGGACTTGTTGGTGTGAACTTTGCTGCACCACATGGCTTCCCTTGCATACCCGCCCACAAACCTTAGGCTGCAGGAGCTGACGTCTATGAGAGCGCTGACCTACCACGGAGCAAACGACGTCAGGGTCGACAACGTCCCTGATCCCATTATCAAGGAAGCAGACGACATCATCCTCAGGGTCACCGCCACAGCGATCTGTGGTTCTGACCTACATCTGTATCGAGGAAAGATTCCGGAGACCGAAGCCGGGGACATCTTCGGCCATGAGTTCATGGGAATCGTCGAGGACACCGGAAGTGCAGTCACTAATCTGCAGATTGGCGACCGGGTAGTAATTCCCTTTGTCATCGCCTGCGGCAGTTGCTTCTTCTGTCAGCGCGATCTGTTTGCCGCCTGCGAAACCACCAACACCGGGCGCGGCTCAATGATCAACAAGAAGGCCATTCCTCCGGGCGCGGCACTGTTTGGATACAGTCATCTATATGGCGGCATCCCTGGCGGTCAAGCTGACTACGTCCGGGTACCCAAAGGTAACGTCGGCCCGTTCAAGGTCCCCACCGACCTGGCCGATGACAAGGTCCTTTTCCTGTCCGATATTCTGCCGACCGCGTGGCAGGCGGTCATCAATGCCGAGATTGGCCAGGGTTCATCGGTTGCCATCTACGGCGCCGGGCCAGTGGGGTTGCTGAGTGCCGCCTGTGCACGAATGCTCGGTGCCCAGACCATCTTCATGGTCGATGACAACGATTACCGCCTGGCGTATGCCCAGAAAGCCTACGGTGTTGTCCCCATCAACTTTGAGCAGGACGACGATCCCGCTGACAGCATCATCCGTCACACGTCAGGCATGCGTGGCGTTGATGCGGTAATTGATGCGGTTGGCTTTGAGGCCAAAGGCAGCACTGCCGAAACAGTAATGACGGCACTGAAGCTCGAAGGCAGCAGCGGCAAGGCGCTGCGCCAGAGCATTGCTGCTGTGCGTCGCGGCGGCGTTGTCAGCGTCCCAGGTGTTTACGCCGGCTTCATCCATGCCTTCATGTTTGGCGACGCCTTCGACAAAGGTCTGACTTTCAAGATGGGCCAGACCCATGTCCAGAAATACCTACCGGAGCTGCTGGAGCACATCCAGGCAGGACGCCTGCAACCGGAACTGATCGTCACCCACCGCCTGGCACTCGAAGAAGCGGCCATGGGCTACAAGATGTTCGATCAGAAGCAGGACGACTGCCGCAAGGTCATCCTCGTACCAGGCGCTGCGGCGGGCACCCTGGGCCCTGACCACATATGAAGGGGACATGGCCTCGAAGTTTTTTCATCACCCGCTCGCAACGCATGCACCGCTGATGTGAGCCGCTGAGCACCGCGCTGGAACTTTACCTCGCCGTGCCGGCCCCTATCTGAGGTCTATAGGTAAAAGGAGCTAAACGATGAGTGCACAACTGAACGGCAAACGCGTGGCGTTTCTGGTCACTGATGGCTTCGAGCAGGTGGAACTGACCGGCCCGCGCGAGGCACTGGAAAACAACGGTGCGGTGGTCGATATTCTGGGCGAAAAAGAAGGTACGGTCAGGGGCTGGAATCATGACAAGCCCGCCGACCCATTCCCCGTGGATGCGACGTTCGAGGGCGCCGACCTCGACCTCTACGACGCCTTGGTGCTGCCTGGCGGCGTGCAGAACTCCGACACCATCCGCATCATTTCTGCCGCGCAGAACCTGGTAAAAAGCCATGACGCGGCTGGCAAGCCGCTGGCCGTCATCTGCCATGGTGCCTGGTTGCTGGTGTCCAGTGGCTTGGCCAAAGGCAAGCGCATGACCAGCTACAAGACATTGCAGGACGACATCCGCAACGCGGGAGGCACGTGGGTAGATGAACCGGTGGTGGTGGACGGCAACCTGATCTCCAGCCGCCAGCCAGATGATATCCCCGCCTTCAATGAGCAATTGATCAAGGCACTGGCAGGCTAAGTGTGCTTTTTTCCAGCGCCCCCTGGTCGCATTTGACCCCGACCAGAAGGCGCTGGTCATGCCAGCTGGATATAAACCGAATAGCTGCCCAGCAAGACCCAGAAGCACAGGAAGATCCAGGGCGTGCGCAGTGAAAACAGCAGTGATTTGCGGTGCCCCGCCTGAGAGGTTTCTGCCTCGCAGAACAACGGCGACTCGTCATAGGCCAGGCCCATCATCGGCTCGCTGCGCAGCAAGTGGCTCTGTTTCATCTGCCAGTGCTCGATAATCCGGAAAGCCGCACGGATGCCTGGCCAGGCATTCAACGTACTGAGCACGCCAAGCAGTGCGAGAAAAGCCGGCACCATCAAGGTGAACATCTCGCCCCAGCTCTGGTTCAGGTTGCTCATCGACGATACGAACGCGATCACCAGGAACGACTGGGCAGCGAGATAAGCGTCAGTGCGGTTGGCCAGAATGGTGGTTTCATACTGGATTTCGCGCCGATAGAAATCCAGCCGCTCTTTCGGCGTACCGAACAGCTTCGCATTCCTTTGGTCGATTTCGTGTTCCGGCGTGGTGGGCGTGATGATTCGAGGCACCTGGATACTCCTGGATATCGTATGCCTCGCCCATTACAGCGCAAGACCCGTCAGGGATAGAGCACTCTGCTGACCGAAAATTCACTGGGAATGCGCTTGCCAACCGCTCGTCGCGCAGACCGAAGATCCACCTCAACACTCGCTTCGCGCACGCTTCGAACGGTAATGACCGTTCCCAACTGCAGGAGCAGATACCATGAGCGACTACCCTACCCCTCCATTCCCGTCCCAACCGCAAAGCGTGCCGGGCTCACAACGCAAAATGGAACCGTATCCGGATTGTGGTGAGCAAACCTACACCGGCCACAACCGCCTGGAAGGCAAAATCGCCTTGATCACCGGCGCCGACAGCGGCATTGGGCGTGCAGTAGCGATTGCCTACGCTCGCGAAGGGGCTGACGTTGCCATTGCCTATCTGAATGAGCACGAAGATGCGCAGGAGACGGCGCGCTGGGTCGAAGCCGCTGGCCGCCAATGCCTGCTGCTGCCAGGCGACCTTGCGCAGAAACAGCACTGCTACGACATCGTCGACAAGACCGTGGCGCAGTTTGGTCGTATCGATATTCTGGTCAACAACGCCGCGTTCCAGATGGCTCATGAGGGCTTGGACGAGATTGACGATGATGAATGGGTGAAGACCTTCGATACCAACATCACCGCCATTTTCCGCATCTGCCAGCGCGCGTTGCCCTCGATGCCAAAAGGCGGTTCGATCATCAACACCAGCTCGGTCAACTCTGACGACCCGTCACCCAGCCTGCTGGCGTATGCCGCCACCAAAGGGGCCATTGCCAATTTCACCGCAGGCCTTGCCCAACTGCTGGGCAAGAAAGGCATTCGGGTCAACAGCGTAGCACCCGGCCCGATCTGGACGCCGCTGATTCCTGCCACCATGCCCGATGAAGCCGTCAGAAACTTCGGTTCGAGCTACCCGATGGGGCGGCCTGGGCAACCGGTGGAAGTAGCCCCGATCTACGTCTTGTTGGGCTCTGATGAAGCGAGTTACATCTCGGGCTCACGGTACGGAGTAACCGGGGGGAAGCCCATCCTCTGATGACATTACCGAGGCCAGCTGTGGCTGGCCTCAAAACAGATCGGCCCTACGCCAATCATCATCATCGTTGAACCCTGCCGTTGTCGGCCACTCAACTCCTGGGAAGCCAGTATTTATCCGCCCGTGACGAGGTACCTCCATGAATGCCATCGATCTGCTGATTCAAGATCATAAAGTGGTCAAGAAACTGCTGGAAGAACTCTCATCGACCACTGAACGTGCTGTAAAAAAACGTGCTGACTTGCTGCACCGCATTGAGCGGGAACTGCAAGTCCACACCGCGTTGGAAGAGGACATTCTCTATCCAGCGATCAAGCAAGCCGGTGGTAAAGAGGAGGCCAAGATGTATTACGAGGCCAAGGAAGAACACCGGACAGTTGACTCACTGGTACTCCCCGACCTGCTTCACACGCAGACCGGCACGCTCGAATTCGCAGGTCGAGTGAAGGTGATGAAAGAGCTGCTTGAGCATCACATCGAGGAAGAGGAAGGCGAGCTCTTCCCCACCGCGAAGAAGCTGCTCGGTAAAGATCAATTAGAGGCGCTGGGGCGCGCCATGGAGACCCATAAAAAAGTGCTCAAGAGCGAGCGGCCCGCCGCTTGAATCCAACACGCCTAGCCGGATCAGCGATCTGGCTAGGCGAGCGCGGGCAACCCTTGATCACCAGGCGATCAGTTATCCAGTTCATCCTTGATGATCTTGCCGTCGTGCGGATCAACCTGGAATTCGTACTGCTTGCCGTCAGCCTTCATGCCCTCACCTTCCCAGTGGCCGTCGTCGGCTTCGATCTTGGTAATTTGCGTGTAGCCGGCGCCTTTCAATGTGGCTTCAGCCTGATCCTTGCTGACCTTCCAGTCAGCACCGGGCGTATCAGCCCACGCGCAAGAAGCCCCCATGGCACCTACCAATGCCAAGCCAGTGAACAGTCGAGTCATCGCTTTCATCGCCAACTTCCTTTTGCTGTGAATGTAAACATGCGACCCGGCTGTCACGATGCAGGTTCAGTCGGAGCGCTATCCCAAGGCGGTTCTATTCCAGCGCTAGTCGATAACTACGGGGCCACTGAACCTTACTATCAGAACAACACTCTGTTGTTGTCAGGTACCGCTTGAATCCAGGGAGCGACTTTCATGACTGATCCGATCATGCAACTGGACGCAGAGCTCGAATGGCTCGGCGATATCGCCGATGAGCTCGAACGCCAGGTGGCGCCCTGCCCCGTTACCCGGTTACTGCTGGTCGCCTGGTTGACGGAGTGGGTACCCACCCCTCAAGGGCGGACAGCGATGAAGCGGGGCCTGCCTCACCTCCCACAAGCATTGAAGTCGGCATATGCTGTGTGGATTCACGCCGGTGGCGCTCGCTGATATTACGGCCAGCGCCCACCCGGCACTGTCCATGTGCTCATGACGCCCGCTTCTTCCATGCTTCGTATCGGGCAAGCAGCGGCTGAACGCTCAACCCGTGCAGCAGGATGCTCAACGCCACCACTGACAACACCAGGTTGGTGCTCAGTACCGCATAGCCTGGGAGCAGCCCATGGTTAAGGGCATGGAAAAGGTAGTAGAAACTGCCGATACCGCGGATGCCAAACCATCCAAGCAGCCCACGTTGCCGGATATCCACCAGCCCCCGCAGGGGGAACAGGGCAATGCTGAAGGGACGAATCAGCAGGAACAACGCACCGGCGACCAGTAACGCCCGCCAGTCCCAATGCTCTATCAGCACCACCCCGAGCAAGGTCACGAGGAACACCTCCATTGCCCGCTCGATCAGGCTTCCGAAGGCCAGCATGTCCCCCAGCATGATCCCCGCTGCAACCTGAGAATCCTCCAGCCCCTTCACATCACCTGTCACGGCCAACTCCGGCGCTACATGCTGGTGGCCTACCACCGGCTGCACAAGGTGTTCGGCGGCCGGCTGCTGTGGGCTGCTGGACGTGTGAACCTCCGCCTGGCGCAAGCCCAGCCCGGCAGCAAACACCGCGAGGAACCCGTAGGCCTGAATTGATTCGGCGAGCACATAGGCCAGCGCGATCAATGCCAAGGCCAGGTAATCATTGGGCGATACGGTACTGTCGTCGTTGCGCAGCCGCAGGAACAGCGTAAGTCTGCCCAGCCCGCGCCCCATCCAGTAGCCAAGAAGCAGACCAGCAGTTACTGCCCATAGCATGTCCTTCATCAACCAGTCAGCGAGCCAGGCCTGCCCGCTGTTCTGTTGCAGGAACAACCCAAGGATGACAAAGGGAAAAGCCACTCCATCGTTCAGGCCCGCCTCCCCGGACAAGCTGAAACGCACAGGATCTTCGTCCTGGGCATCGGCCACCTGCACCAGTGTCGCAAGCACCGGGTCTGTGGGTGCGAGGATCGCCCCGATCAGCACCGAAACACCCCATTCCAGGTGCAGCCCGTAGTGCAACACCAGCGTGACACCACCGATGCACATCATCATCACAGGCCCTGCCAGGTAAAACGCGGCCAACCATCGGCGGTCATGCAAGGGCAGGCGCAGCTTCAAACCGCTGAAGAACAGCGAAAAAAGCACCGCGACCTCGGTCAGGTGCTCCATCCACTCACTGGACTTGCTGACATCCAGATGAAGAAAGCCCAGCCCAGACGATCCGAGCCCGATGCCCAGGGCAAGGCACACCACAGAAGATGTCACCGGCATCCAGCGTAGATAGGAGGATGAAAGCGCGAGCAGCAGCAAGACCATGCCCAGCATGGCGAACCAGACGATGAAGGTCATCTGCGCAGGTGGCCTGGTAGAGTTGTCGATCAGCTTTTGACTTGCGGTTACGACGCCTCGTTCCACTGCGATAACCCGACTCGGGCTGGCCGGTATTCGCGGCCTGAGCTCACACAGTCGGTGCAACGCCGAAACAGTCAGCCGCGCCCTTCATGTCGCCTGATCAAGTGCCCGCCGTACCTTGGCGAGCAGTTCGCTGATCTGGAACGGCTTGATCAGCATGTCCATTCCACTGCCCAGAAACGCCTGGCGGTCCAGGGCCGTCTCCGCATAGCCGGTCATGAACAGCACCGGTAACCCAGGGCGGTAGGCCCGCGCCATATCGGCAAGCTCGCGCCCACTGATCCCAGGCAGGCCGACATCGGTGAGCAGCAACTGGATGCCGGCCTCTTCACGCAGCTGATCAAGTGCCTGCTCGATGGTTTCGGCCAAGGTGCACCGGTACCCGGCATCGGTCAGCACTTCTGCCACTGACAAGCGTACTGAGGCCATGTCCTCCACCACCAGCACATGTTCACCGGCCCCTCGCTGATCGACTTGCGGCATGCGCTGCTCGCAGGATTCCTGCTGGTTGCTGGCGGGCAGCATCAGGATGACTTCAGTGCCGCGCCCCGGCACGCTGTGGATCGCCACGTGTCCGCCCGACTGGCGAGCAAAACCGTAGATGGTGGACAGCCCAAGCCCGGTACCCTGCCCTAACGGCTTGGTGGTGAAAAACGGGTCGAATACCTTTTCCAGCAGCTCTGGCGCGATGCCACAGCCATCATCGCGTACCGTCACCGCAACATAAGGGCCGTCCTGCAGGTTGGGGTCGCCGAGTGAGAAGCTCGCCGCCGTATTCACCCAGATATGCCCGCCCTTGGCCAAGGCATCGCGGGCATTGATCACCAGGTTGAGCACCGCGCTTTCCAGCTGGATCGGGTCTACCAGTGCGATCGTCGGCTCACGGGACAGCTCCAGTTTCAGCACGATTCTCTCACCGATGGTGCGGTTGATCAGTTCTTCCAGCGAGCGTACCCGCTCGTTGATGTCCACCGGCCGCGTGTCCAGAGGCTGCTGCCGTGCGAAGGCGAGCAGCCGGTGCGTCAGCGAGGCAGCGCTCATGGCGGAGCTCAGGGCCGCGTCGGCATATGCAGGGACCTTTTCGATACGGTTCTCTGCCACCCGTTTGCGAATCAGCTCCAGGCTGGTAATGATGCCGGTCAACAGGTTGTTGAAGTCATGGGCGATGCCGCCAGTAAGACTACCCAGGGCATCCATCTTCTGCAGTTGCAGCAGCTGCGCCTCGGTCTGTTCGCGCTGGGCCGTTTCCCGCGCCAATTGGGTGTTGGCATCCTCAAGGCGCGCCAGGTGCGAGCGCTCTCGGTGGCGATGCTCGGTGACGTCTTCGACGAACACCAGGCACAACCCAGGCGCCCGGTAGGGCGATAGCTGCCATTCGGTATCCCTGGGCATGCCGCCCACGTGCATGGCCAAGGTGCCACGCCAGCGTTGCCCCGCCAGCAGGTGCTGACGCAACTCGGCGATGACGGTTTGCTGGCCTTCGGCAAAGCATTCCTGCAGCGCCTCGGGGTTGTGATTGTCCTGGGTCAGCTGCTCGAAGGCATGGTTGCATTCATGCACCTTCAGTCTGTCGTCGATTACGGCGATCGGGGCTGACACATTGGTGAAGATTTCCCGAAAACTGGCCTCGCTGTCCCGCAAGGCCCGCTCAGTGTCGCGCACCCGCAGCAAAGTACGCAGCGTGGCCACCAGCACATCGGCGTCCACGGGGTGAACCAGGTAGGCATCGGCGCCTGCGTCGAGCCCGGTAATGATGTCACCGGTCTGGATCGACGCCGCCGACACGTGGATCACCGGCAGCAAGGCGGTCTCGGGCTTGGCACGCAGCAGACGGACGATGTCGAAGCCGCTCATGTCTGGCAGGTTGACGTCCAGGATCAGGGCATCGAAATGCTCGCTACCGATCAGCGCCAGCCCCTCGCCACCGGTGCCTGCCTCCGTCACGGTGTATCCATGCAATGCCAGGCGGCGGCGCAGCGCATAGCGTGTGGCGACATTATCGTCAACGATCAGCAGGCGGATGTCAGCGTTCATCAGCGCTCTCCTGGGCCAGCGCCATAGGCAGGATGACAAAGAACGATGATCCGCTGCCGGGCGAACTCTCAACCCCCACCTCGCCGCCCAGCAGCGCCGCAAAACGCTTGCACAGCGACAGCCCCAGCCCCGTGCCACGCAAGCGTTTCTGTAGCGGCGAGTCAATCTGGGCGAAATCTTCGAACAAACCACCGAGCAGCTCGGGGGCAATCCCGATACCCGTATCGCTCACGGCAAAACGCACCTGGTCGCTACCCAACAGCTGCGCCGAAACACGCACCTCGCCACGGGTGGTGAATTTCAGGGCGTTGGAAATGAAGTTGCGCAGGATCTGCGCCAGCTTCTTGTCATCGGTATACATCTTCGGCAGGCCTTGCGGCTCTTCGAAGATCAGGTCCACCGCGCCGGTGTCGACGATCGGGCGGAACATGCCGCGCAAAGCCGCGAACAGGTCGAGCATATCGAACCAGGCAGGCGAAATGGTAATGCGGCCCGCTTCGATCTTGGCAAGGTCGAGCAGGTCGTCGACCATGTCGCCCAGCTCTCGTGTTGCCGTGCTGATGAACGCCACCTGCAACTGCTGCTCCTTGCTCAACGGCCCGTCCACCTCGTCGGCGAGCAGGCTGGTGATGCTCAGGATCGAACCCAGCGGCGTGCGGAACTCGTGGCTCATGTAGGAAAGGAAGCGGCTTTTCAGGTCCGACGCCTGGCGCAGTTGCTCAGCCTGGGTGTCCAGCTCGCCATACAGCGCCAGCACTCCTTGGTTGGTGTCCTCCAGTTCGGCGCGCAGCGCCTGGTTTTCCGCCTGCAACCGGGCGATGAGATCGGCCTGCTCGACGCTGTTGCTGGATGATTCAGCCATGCACGGTCTCCAGGTCGATGACCAACACCGTCACGTCGTCCCGCCCACGGCAGAAATCGCGATGCAACACAGCAGCGATGACCGCCGGGTGGCGGTGCACAAGGCCGGGGTAGGTTTGCAGGCTCCAACGGGACTGCAGGCCGTCACTGAACATGATCAACAGATTTCCTTTCACGTGAGCGTAGTCGAACACCTGGCCCTTGCGGTATTGCCCGCCGACGATGCCCGGGTGCGAGGCCAGGCCGCGCGGCCGTTCGGTGCCCACCAGGGTTGCGCCGATATTGCCGATGCCGATAAACGACAGGCGGTCGCCAGTACCGTCGTACTGGGCGATGGCAGCCGCACCGCCACGGGTGCCGGCCATTGCGTGATGCATCTCGCCAAGCAAGTGCTCCGGCGCGCTGAAGGGCGCCAGGGTAAAGGCCTGGATACCCGCCTTGGCCGCACGCTCGGCCTCCTCGCCATGGCCAAGGCCATCGATCAGTACAGCGCTGATACGTTGTTCGGCCAGCGTCACATGCCAGCTATCACCGCAGGCCGGGTCATCGTGCAGCGAATGCTGGGTCACGCCGATGCGAATGTCCCTGCCCGTATGGTCCTGCCGGTAGAGGCGCGCCAGCACCACTGCGCCCTTCCCGTCCGCATGCACATCGAACACCTGCGCCAGACGGCTGACTGCCCCCAGCCCGATGCCTTGGGTGCCGCCGGTGGAGTAGCCATCGGCCAGGCAGTTGGTCAGGTCGAAGCCTTGTGCACGGTCCACCGCCACCAGTTCCATACCCGGGTGGGCGTCATGCGCAAGTACGCGAAGATGCAATTCACCACGCTCGGCGTGCTTGAGCACATTGCTGGCAAGCTCGGTGGCGACAATGGCCGCCCGGCCGGCGTCGGCGGCATTGAAACCAAGCTGCTCGGCCAACCTCTGGGCAACACGCCGGGCATGGCCGACCTGGCTGGCGTCATCAAGGCGCAGCACCTGGGTCAAACTCGCTGCCAGGTTCAGGCCCATCGTGTGATCGTTACCCGGGTGCCTTGCCCGGGGGTGGTGTCCAGTTCGAATTCGTCTACCAGTCGGCGCGCGCCGGTCAACCCCAGGCCCAGCCCACCGCCGGACGTCCAGCCATCGGTGAGGGCCAGTTTGACGTCGGCGATACCCGGCCCCTCGTCACGAAATACCAGGCGCAGGCCTACCCGCCCGGCTTCCTCGATGACTTCCCAGTCCATGTCACCGCCACCACCGTATACCACGGTGTTACGTGCCAGCTCACTGACAGCCGTGACCAGTTTGGTGAGGTCGACCAACCGCATGCCGCAGTCGGTGGCAATCTTGCGGGTCAGCTGACGGGCCAGTACCACGTCCTGCTCCAGGCGTACCGGCTGGCTGCCGCTTTGGCGGATGCTCATGAGTGGCCTACTCGCTGGCGCAACAGATGCATGCCGCGGTCGACATTCAGTGCAGTGCTTACCCCGGGCAAGGTCAGGCCAAGTTCCACCAGGGTGATGGCCACCGCGGGTTGCATGCCGACCAGCACCGTCTCGGCATCCATTATCCGTGAAAGGCCGGAAATACTGGCGATCATGCGGCCAATGAACGAGTCGACCATATCCAGCGCGGAAATATCGATCAGCACGCCGCGGGCAGACGTCTGGTCGATTCGGTCGGTAAGATCGTCCTGCAGGCGCAGCGCCAGTTGGTCGTGCATGTCGACCTGAATGGTTACCAGCAGGAATTCACCCATTTGCAGAATGGGAATACGCTCCATCGCCTCACACCTTCTCGCCAGTGCTGGTACCCAGGCGCGAAAGCGCCAGTTTCAAGGCATCCGCAAGGTTGGACTTGGTGGTCAGCGTGCCCAGGTCAAGGCCCAGGTGCACGATGGTCTGGGCAATCTGCGGGCGAACACCGCTGATGATGCAATCGGCGCCCATCAGGCGGATAGCCGTCACGGTCTTGAGCAGGTGCTGGGCGACCAGGGTATCGACAGTCGGCACACCGGTGATATCGATGATGGCAATTTCGGAGCCAGTATCGACGATGCGCTGCAGCAGCGATTCCATCACTGTCTGGCTGCGTTGCGAGTCGAGTGTGCCGATCAACGGCAGGGCCAGTACGCCCTCCCAGAGTTTGACCACCGGGGTGGACAGCTCAAGCAGTTCTTCCTGCTGGCGCTTGATGACGGCTTCGCGGTTTTTCTGATAAGTACGGATGGTGTGCAGGCCGAATGCGTCGAGCAGTTGGGAGATTTCCCACAGCTGTTCGGCCAGCAGCGCGGGCTGTTCGCGGTAATGGGCCTGCAGCAGTGTGAATAGAGGGCCTTTGAGGGCGAAGATGAAATAGGCTGTCTGGTGCGATTCCTGCCCAACCTGCGCACGGCTGGCAGAGAGTTTTTCGAGGAAATGGCGCGTTTCTTCCCATTCTTCTACGCCAATCTGCGTACCTGCCTCCTTGCGCAGCGCGTCGATCACCAGCTGCAGGAAGTCTCGGGTTTCCTGGCGCAAGTCATGCTCACGGATATTGCGGGTCGCCCCGTTGGCTTCCAGGGCGCTGAGCCATTGCGCCAACAACTGCGGCTGATTACCGACGATTGCTTCCAACGAGCTGTTCTGCAGTGCTGCCATGTACGGTTTGCTCCTGAAAAAAGGCCTGGCCGGCTCATTGATGTTTTTGCCAGCTTCGACAATGACACCTACCGATGAAAATAGTTGTGGCACTTAGCGATAATTGATTGCGCCATCTTTTGTGCCGTTAACTGTAGGCCAAGTTCATGGGGTACGTAGGCTGCACACCCTCATCTGCAGAGCTTTCAGCCCTCCACTGTGGTCACACGCTATAGATCACTGGAGAAAAGTCATGAAATTCGCGCAATTCTGCCAATGGCTCGCCAAGCACGCCGGTAAACCGAGCACCTTCCTCATCGCTGTAGTGCTTATCGCCATGTGGGCTGCATCCGGCCCCTGGTTTCACTACAACGACACCTGGCAGCTCATCGTCAACACGTCTACGACCATTATCACTTTCCTGATGGTTTTTCTTATCCAGAACACCCAGAACCGGGACAACGACATGATCCACGTGAAGCTCGACGAACTCATCCGCGCTACAAAATCTGCGGAGCAGTCGGTGTTGGATCTCGAAGCGCTCGACAGCCGCCAGATCCATCAGCTTCGCAAGGCGTATGAGGCGATGGGCAGCCGCTGTGAAACGGCCGCACAGCCGCTTGTTGAGGAGGATGGGGACTCTGCCGCCCGGGATAACCTGCAGCGCTAGTGTGGTGTGGCACGTCGAAGCGCTCTCATCACGCTTCCACTCGTCAACCCTGCTGAACCCTGTCGCCACTGCGCGGGTCGCTAATGATGAGTGCACGAATGAAAGGGAGCCCTCGTGAGCGAAATCTGCATTGGCATTTCCGGTTGGCGCCATGGCCCAACGCGCAACAAGCCCTACCGCAAGGGCCTGGGGGCGCAGCCATGAACGGTACCCTGCCCACCCCCAACTGCATTATCGACAAGGTCACCGCCGTGCACCGCCTGACGGTGCTCACACTCAACGTTCACAAAGGCTTCACGCCGCTCAACCGCCGCTTCATCCTGCCAGAGCTGCGCGAGGCTGTGCGTGCCACCGGCGCCGATCTGGTGTTCCTGCAAGAGGTGCATGGCAGCCACCAACACCATGCCGAGCGCCACTCGGCCTGGCCGCAAACCCCGCAATACGAATTTCTTGCCGACAGCATGTGGCCACAGTTCGCCTACGGGCTCAATGCGGCCTACCCCCATGGCGACCATGGCAATGCGCTGCTGTCCAAATTCCCGATCCGCACCTACGACAACCTGGACGTTTCGGTCCATGGCGACGAGGAACGCGGCCTGCTGCACTGCCAGCTCGAAGTGCCGGGCCATGAACAGTTACATGCCATTTGCGTACACCTGGGCCTGCGCGAAAACCATCGCCAGCGTCAGGTCAGCCTGCTCATGGCATTGCTCGACAGCCTGCCGCCAGAGGAGCCGGTCATCGTTGCCGGCGACTTCAACGACTGGCGCCTGAAAGCCGATGCGCGGCTTTCGGGGCACTTGTTCGAAGCCTTCGGCAAACCGGCGCGCAGCTTTCCCGCCCGCCTGCCCCTGCTGCGGCTGGACCGCATTTACCTGCGCAATGCGCAAACCTGCAAGGCGCGGGTGTTGTCCAGCTACCCCTGGTCGCACCTCTCCGACCATGCCCCGCTGGTAGCCGAGGTGACGCTATGAAGCAGCCCTGGAGCGACGGCAACCACGTCGAACTGCTGATCAATGGCGAGCAGTACTATCCACGCGTGTTCGAGGCCATGGCCGAGGCTCGCGAAGAAATTCTTCTCGAAACCTTCATCATCTTCGACGACAAGGTCGGCCAGGCCTTGCGCCAGTCACTGATCGAAGCCGCCCAGCGTGGCGTGCGGGTCGAGGTGGCGGTTGACGGCTACGGCACTGCAGACCTTCCCGACGATTTCATTTCATCCATGACCGCAGCCGGCGTGCGCTTTCACGCGTTCGACCCGCAGCCACGGCTGGCGGGCATGCGCACCAACCTGTTCCGCCGCCTGCACCGCAAGATCGTGGTGATCGACGGGCAGCGCGCGTTCATCGGCGGTATCAACTACAGCGCCGACCACCTTGGCGACTTCGGGCCCCAGGCCAAGCAGGACTATGCGGTGGAAGTCGTCGGCCCCGTGGTTGCCCAGGTGCACGCCTCCTGCTGCAGAATGCTTGCGCCGGTTCTGGAAAGCGTGGCCCGAGTGGAGCCGACCAACGCCGCTGCCGGCCCGTCCAGCGCCGTGCTGGTGGAGCGCGACAATGTTCGCCATCGCAACGATATCGAGGTTTGTTACCTGCAAGCATTCC
Organism: Pseudomonas sp. TSO6; assembly: GCF_056098905.1. Taxonomy (NCBI): domain Bacteria; kingdom Pseudomonadati; phylum Pseudomonadota; class Gammaproteobacteria; order Pseudomonadales; family Pseudomonadaceae; genus Pseudomonas; species Pseudomonas sp. TSO6. The sequence continues at coordinate 236,199 of NZ_JBLZWV010000037.1, forward strand.
GCGCGGCCAGGCGGCGCATCGTGGTCGCCAACGCCTACTTCTTCCCCGGTTACCGCCTGCTGCGTGAACTGCGCAACGCCGCCCGGCGCGGGGTCGAGGTGACCTTGATCCTCCAGGGGCAACCGGACATGCGCTGGGTCCGCGCGCTCTCGCGCCTGCTCTACAACTACCTGCTGCGCGACGATGTGCGCATCCACGAGTACTGCAAGCGCCCGCTTCACGGCAAGGTGGCGCTGGTGGACGACGACTGGTCCACCGTGGGCTCGAGCAACCTTGACCCGCTGAGCCTGTCGTTCAACCTCGAGGCCAACCTGGTCATCCGTGACCACGCTTTCAACCATGGCCTTTACACCCACTTGAGCGAGCTGAGCCAGGAGCATTGCAAGGCCGTGACCCTGGAACGTGCGGTGCGTGGCTACTGGTGGCGTGCACCCTTGATCTTCCTGGGCTTCCACCTCACCCGTTATTTTCCGCGCATCGCCGGCTGGTTCCCTGCACACAGGCAACACCTGCAGTCGCTGCAAGCAGACAGCGAAATCCCGGCCGACTACCACGAGGGCCAAACCTGATGGCCAATCCACGTTGGAAGACCTGGGGCAAACGCCTTCTGACCGTGCTGTTCCTGATACTGATCCCGGTGCTGCTGTTTACCCTGGCGCGCAATCTGGACTGGAACGAAGTGCGCCAGTCGCTGCTGGCCTATCGGCCTTCAACCCTGGCACTCGGCCTGCTGCTGGCGCTATGCAGCTACCTGGTGTTCGCCAGCTACGACCTGCTCGCCCGTGCCTACACCGGTCACCGCCTGCCGGCCCGTCAGGTGCTGCCAGTGGCATTCGTCTGCTACGCGTTCAACCTCAGCTTCACCACCTGGGTCGGTGGCGTGGCCCTGCGTTACCGCCTGTACGGCAGGCTGGGGCTGGATACCGCGACCATCACCCGCATCCTCACCTTGGGCCTGTTGACCAACTGGATGGGCTATTTGCTGCTGGCCGGCACGGTGTTCGCCTTGGGCCTGGTCAAGCTGCCGGAAAGCTGGGCGGTGGGTTCTGGCGGCCTGCGCCTGATTGGCATGTTGATGGTGGCGATCGCGGTGGCTTACCTGCTGGCATGCGCCTTTGCCAAGCGGCGCACGTGGAGCCTGCGCGGCCATGATGTAACCCTGCCGAGCCTGCGCCTGGCGCTGTGCCAGGTGGCGCTGGGCGCAAGCAACTGGGCGCTGATGGCGGCACTGATCCACCTGCTGCTGCCGCCGGAGCTGATGTATCCCTCCGTGTTGGGGGTATTGCTGATCAGTTGCGTGGCTGGCGTAGTGGCGCATATTCCCGCCGGCCTTGGCGTGCTGGAGACCGTGTTCCTTGCCCTGCTCCACGGCCAGATCGGCCAGGGCACCCTGGTCGCGGCACTGCTGGGCTATCGGACCTTGTACTACCTGATCCCGCTGCTGTTGGCGGTGGTCACCTACCTGGTCCTCGAAAAGCGTGCCAAGGCGTTGCGCCAGCAGGCCGGGCTGGCTACCGAGAAACGCTGATGCACCGTGGGTGCCCGTGCCGGACAACGGCACAAGCACCCACGGTGCAAGCAGAAACAGCGCTGCGCGTGTATCAGGGATCTCTGCGGTCGTCTTCAGAGGCCACATCATCGGTCCAGGGTTCGCCATCCAATGGCGCGGAGCGAGCCAGTTCAGCCTCGTCCAGGCCGATGCCGCCACCGATCTCGTCGGCCCCTACCTCGCGCAAGGTCTTGTCCGCCGGGCCATCATCCGTTCCCGGCTCGTAGGGATCACGGGCGCCGCTCTCATCGAACAACGTATCCGGGCTCATGTCGTCGAGGGTGACATTGTCTTCGTGCAGGCTGTCGCTGAGGGCCTCGCCCCCGGTCATGCCACTTTCAGCGACACGTCTGGGCGGGAATTCCTCGTCTGCTTCGCGCGCCGGACGCTCGTCGCCGATACGGCCCTGGCGCTCATCGCGGCGCTCGCTGAAATCCAGCTCGTGGACGGAACCCATGCGGTCTTCGGTGTCGTCGATCTCGCCTTGGGGTCTTGGGTCATCGGGTTTGGACATGAACGTTCTCCGTCTGTGGGCTTCATTCGGTCGACTCCCGCCAGGGGAAAATGATTCAGAGTTTCTTGAACAAAGCCCACCGCGCACTTCATGAACGCCACGCACCTGCCCCCTCCCGCCGGGATTCATCGAATTTTGTACGTGAAGGTATTTTTCACATTGGCCACCGCCACCGCCTGCCCGTTCACCACCCGGGGCTGGTAACGGAAGCGCTTCGCCGCTGCCAGCGACGGTTTGACGAACAACGGATGGCACTGGCCGACCACCTGCGGGTCACTGACCTGGCCTTGCGGCGTGACCGTGTAGGCGACCGTGCATTCCCCCTCGATATTGCGATCCAGCGCCCGTTGCGGGTAATCCGGGGCCTCCTTGGCGATGGGCAGGTACTGCCGGCTGGCCGCCTCGGCTGCCGCACGGGCCTGGGCAGCAGCCTCTCGCGCCTGCTGCTGCCGTGCCTGCTCTTGCTGCGCCAGTTGCTGCTCGCGCCGCTCAGCCTCTTCGAGCTGCTTGCGGGCCTGCTCCTGTTCCTGGCGCTGTTGTTGATCGCGCTTGTGTTGCAGGTCGCGCTGTTGTTGCTCACGCTTGTGTTGTAGGTCGCGCTGTTGCTGCTGCACACGCCTGAGGGCCAACGCTGCCTCATCCACGACCGGTGCCTGGGCTTTGGGTGACGGCGACGAAGGTTTCTCGACCACAGGCTGAATCACGGGCTCAGGCGCTGGCGGCTCCGGCACCACTGCGGGTGCCGGCAAGCTCACCAGCTGGGTGTGGATCACGGCCGCGGGTACAGCCGTAAAGTCTGGCGTATGCGACAGGTTGAACAGCAGGTAGGCCAACCCCGCGTGCAAGGCGCACGCCACGCCGAACGCCACACCGTGGTCGCGCCAGCTGGCAGGGTCAAAAGTCAGGTTGCTCATGGTCACGGCGCCTCGGTGATCAGGCCCAGGCGGCTGACCCCGCCGCGTTGCAACTCGGCGATACCAGCCACCACTGCGGCGTATTCGGTGTTGCGGTCGGCGCGCAGGTACACCTGGGTCTGCGGGTCCTGGGCGACGATAGCTGCAATCTTGTCGCGCATCTGTGCGGTGTCGACGGCGCTGTCGGTCTGGCTACGGGTGTCGACCTCGGTGCCCAGGTTCCAGTAGTAGCTGCCATCGGCCTTCACCGAGAGCGTGACGATGCGCTGCTGGCCGGGTGCCGGCAGCGCCTCGGCGGCCACCTTGGGCAGCTCGATCTGCACGCCCTGCACCAGCATCGGTGCAGTGACCATGAAGATCACCAGCAGCACCAGCATCACATCGATGTACGGCACCACGTTCATTTCGGCCTTCAGGCCATGCTTGCGGACGGGTCTGGCGAGCATCGCGTGTTCCTCCTCAGGCCGCTGCCACCAGGTTGCTGGCGTGGCCCTGCAAACGCCGTTGCAGGCGGCCTTGCAGTTCGTTGCCAAAGGCGTAGTAGCGGCTGATCAAGGTCTGGCTGCGCGCCGAGTAACGGTTGTAGGCCATCACTGCCGGAATCGCCGCAAACAGGCCTATGGCGGTGGCGATCAGCGCTTCGGCAATACCGGGGGCCACGGTCGACAGGGTCGCCTGCTGCACCTGGGACAAACCCAGGAACGAATTCATGATGCCCCACACGGTTCCGAACAGGCCGATGTAGGGGCTGACCGAGCCGACCGTGGCCAGGAACGGCAAGCCCTGTTCCAGGCGCTCTTCCTGCTCGGCGATGGTCACCAGCAGGCTGCGTTCGACGCCTTCCAGCACGCTGTCGGGCTGCTGGCCAGGTTGCAGCTGCTGGAACGCCTGATAACCAGAGACGAAAAGCTGCTGCAGCCCGGCATCGACGTGAGGCTGTTGAGCCTTGATGCCCTGGTACAGCTGGCCGACTTCGCTTTCGCGGAACTGCTTGAGAAATGCCCGGCTGTGCGCTTCGCTACGCCGCAGACGGCTGCCACGCTGGATGATCAGGTACCAGCTGAGCAGCGAGGCCAGGGCCAGGCACAGCATGACGGCCTGGACCACCAGGCTGGCTTCGCTGACCAGGCCCCAGACGGTGGTGTGTTCGAGCGGAGTTGGGGTTTGCATGGGGGTGTCCTTTCAATGTGAGTCTTAGTCAAAGGCAATCAGGTTGCGCTGGCATGACAGCCGGCCGTTACTTCAGGCCCAAGGCTTCGGCCACTGCCGCCCACGGCACGTACTTGTAGTTCTGGTTGCCTTCGGGCATGCGCTTGCGACCGTCCTGCACGACCAGCAGGCCCTTTGTCCAGGGCCCACCGAGGTTGGCCGAGGTCACGTCGAGGCCGTCGGTCTCCGAGGCGCCATCGATGCCTCGCTGTGCGTCCAGGCTTACCTGGAAGCTGCCACGCAGCCGGTACGGAGGTTTGGCGTCGACCACCACATAGCTGTCGTTGCCCTGGCTGGAGATCACCAGGTAATCGCCCCCTTTGCCGTGGTACAGCGCCAGGCCTTCGATGTCGTCCTTGACCAGGCCGCCCACGCCGATCACTTTGTCCAGGCGGGTCGGGCCGTCGTCACGGGCGTCCAGCGCCCAGACCGCTACGTCTTCTTCACCGATGAACAGGCGCTGGTTGCGGTCGTCGGCCACGCAACCTTCCGACTGGGTCGCGGTGCTGAAACTGCGCACCAGGGTGCCGCCTGCCTGGCCGCTACTGCCGTCGAGGCGGTATTGAACAAAGCGGCCATCCTTGTCATTGGCGATGGCGTAAATGGCCGCATCGGCATCCTTGAACAGGCACAGGCCGTAGATTTCCTTGAGCCCGGTCGGCACCTGGCCGATATCGCTCAACTGGCCGCTGGCCGGGTCGATGGCAAACAGGTGCAGGCTGTTGCGGTCACGGTTGCTGGCCACAGCCAGGTCGACCTCACGTTCGCCAAGCTGGAACCCCTTGCGCACGTCCACATTGTTCAGGCGGCCCACACGCAAGTCCTGCAGCTGCTTGCCGTGCATGTCGTAGGCCAGCAGCCCGCCTTTCTTGTCGGTACCCAGTACCCGACTCAGTTCGGGCTGGCGCGCGTTGACCCAGATCGCCGGGTCGTCCGCCGCATCGCCAAGGCTGGGCACGCCGTCGGTCTGTACCTGCGCCTTGATCTGTACCACTGCAGGCGCAATCGGCGCTGGCGTTGGCTTCCAGCCCAGCGTCGCCAGGTGCGTGCCCTGGTCGTCGGCCAGCAACAGTTCCAGCCCCTGGTCGTTGATACGGGCGCTGATCTGTTCCGGCTCTTTCAGCCCTTGCAAACTCAGGGCTGCATCACGCAGCCATTGACCGGCGCGGCGCTGGTACAGGTGCAAGGCACTGGAGGCCGGGTCCAGCAGCATCAGGCCCCCGGGCACCAGGGCCACGCCGGCGGCGGCCTTGGCCAGGCTTCCGAACGGTGCCACCAGGTCCACCGGCTCGCGCACCAGGGGGGCTTCGGCAGCAGCTTCGTAGCGCCACAGGCCGACGTTTTCTTCGTTTACGTACAGGCTATGGCTTGCATCATCCGCCTGGCAGAACGCGCTCTGCGGCGGCAGGCTCAGGGCGCGCACCTGGCGTGCCTCGGCCAGCGGCTGGCCATGTTCGGCGACCAGCCACTGCTCACCGACGCCCTCCTCGCCAACCAGGAACAGGAAGTCATTGGCGGCGCTGTCGCGGTACAGGCACAGGCCCTCGATGGCATAGCGGGTCTTGGGCAGGTAGCGCGGGGCGCCCCAACCGCTTTGTGCATCGAAGCGGGCCAGCAACGCCTGTTGACGCTTCTTGTCGACGGTGGCGACCATCAGGCCGGTGCCAGCGGTGCGGTGGTCAAGGGTTTCGAAGCGCCCCGGCAACTCGCCAAGTACGCGGCCCTGGCGGTCAACCAGCTGCAGCGCCCTGGCGGTCAGTTGCAGGCGTTCGGCCTGCTTGAGCGCCGGCGTTGGAGCAAGCCACTGGCTGGTTTCGCTGCCGATGACGTTGCGGTCGAGTGTGAAGCTCGGCGCCGCGTTGGCACCGGCGTGGGCCAAGGCGACGTATAGCCCCAGCATGGACAAAGTGAACATACGCATGAGCAGGCAATATCCCTGAAGGGTGCGGTCAGAAGTGGGTGAGCGTCAGGCCGACCTTGTAGGTCGGGCCGTATTCTTCGTACTGGGCGTTGTAGCGACGGTGGCCGCTGTACACGTAATAGGACTCGTCGGTGATGTTCTGCGCCTCGAAGGTCAACTGCAGCTCGGGGGTCAGGAAGTAGCCTGCCTTGAAGTCCACGTGCAGCTGGTCATCGGCATACTGGTCGTGGGCCTTGTCGTCGATGGCCCCCAGCTCCAGCAGGTAGCCCGACTTGTAGTTGGCGGCCAGGCGCATGTTGAAGCGGTCGTTTTCCCAGCCGACCATGAAGTTGCCCACTGTGTCGGACTGATTGGGCAGGTCGATGCTGCGCTTGCCGGTGGCCCCTTGCAGGGTTGCATCAGACTTGCTCAGGGTGAGGTTGGCGCCCAGCAGCAAACCGTTCCAGGGTGCCGGCAGCCAGTCGAACTTCTGCGAGTAGGCCAGCTCCAGGCCATACAGCTTGGCGCCCCCGCCGTTCTCGAAGGTGAGCGCTTCGTCGAAGTCCACCCAGGCGCCAGTGCCCGCCAGGTCGGTGCTGTAGATGAAGTGGTCGATGTCTTTGTAGAACAGGAACGCCGAGGCGGTGCCGGCGCGGCCCATGTAGTGCTCGATGCCCAGGTCGAAGTTCATCGACTCCAGCGGTTTGAGTTCGGGGTTGCCGAACGACGCATCGTTCTCATCGATGACAAAACCCGGCGCCAGCTGGCCAAAGGTTGGCCGTACCACGGTGTTGGTCCAGGCGGCCCGAATGGCCGTGGCCGGCGACAACTGGTAGCGCGCGTGCAGGCCTGGCAACCAGTGGTCATAGCGATTGTTGCTGCTGACGTTCTCGTACACACCGTCGCGCAGCCCAGTACCTTTGGCCTCGAACCTGGTACCTTCGTAACGCACACCGGCAATCAGGCGCCAGTCGCCGATGTCCAGCGTGTTCATCAGGTACGCCGCGTTGATGTCCTCGCTCATGTCGAAGTCATTGATGCGCGAGGCTTCCTCATCGTAGTAGGCCGCACGGTCGAGGTTACCGATCAGGCCCTTGATTGCGCTGGCGCTGATGCCGTTGCCGAAGTTGCCCAGGGCGTAGTCGACATTGCTGCCCTGAAAATCGGCAAGGCTGATGTCATCGAACCCGTCATAGGCCCAGGTTTCGGTGTCGCTGGTCTTGTCGCGGCGGCTGAGCTTGCCGCCAAACTTGACCTGCGAGGCGTCGGCGAATTCGTAGTCGCGGGCAAGGTCCAGGCGGATGTTCTTTTCCTGGTCCTTGCCGTCAACCTTCTCCCACTCCACTTCGTCGAGGGTGAACCGGGCCGGGTCGTAGAAGTCGTTGCCCACGCTTAGCCGTGGCTTGCGCGTGCCGTCGAAGCCAACCTCGTCGAAATCGCCGACGAACCTGGCGCCGGCAATGCCACCCGGATCGTGCTCGGTGGCCTGGCTGTAGCCGGCCTGGGCACTGATGGTCCACTGGTCGAGGATGCGCTCGCCGCCAAGTACGTAGGACTGGATTTCCTGGGTGTCCTCGCGCGATTTCAAGTCGCGCCAGCCTTCGGCCTCGCCACGCTGGCCGGAACCCTGCGGGTCGGCGAACTCCAGGCCTTGGGCGTTGCGCGTCTCGGTGTCCTTGAACTTGCTGTAGAGGGTGCGCAGGTAGTAGCTGGAGAAGTCATCCGGCTGGTAATCGAAGTTCAGGCCCAGGCCGGTGCGCTCACGGGTAATCTGGTAATCGCGGGCCTCGACCTCTTCCAGCCGGGCGCCGTCCTCGAAATCCCAGTTACGGCCGGTTTCGACGTTGTCCGAGCCAAACTTGCGCTTCTGCCAGCTAAACGCCGCAGCCACGCCAAAGTTGTTGATACCGTCTCCCAGGCTGAAGCGGTCGCTGACCGCGCCGGAAAACTTCGGGCTGTCGCGGCTGACGTTGGTGTCGTGGCTGGCTTCGCCGGTAAGGGTGTAGAACACCCCGTCATGGTCGAACGCCGACAGGCTCTCGACTTCGATGGTGCCGCCGAGGGAGTTGGCGTCCATGTCCGGGGTCAGGGTCTTGACCACCGACAGCGACTGCACCAGCTCGGCGGGCAGCACATCCAGCGCCACGGCGCGGCGGTCGCCCTCGGGGGCCGGTACCAGGGTGCCGTTGATGGTCACACTGTTAAGGTCCGGGGCGATACCGCGGACGCTGACGAAGCGGCCCTCGCCCTGGTCGCGCTCCACCGACAGCCCGGGGATGCGCTGCAAGGCTTCGGCGGCATTGTCGTCGGGCAGTTGGCCAACACCATCGGCATGTACCACGCTCTTGATGCTGTCGGCGCTTTTCTGCTCGCGCAGCGCCTTGTCGATGCTCGCCGCCTGGCCGATCACTTCGACCCGCTCGACCGCATCTTCCGCCCAGGCTGGGGCGGTGGTAATGGCAACGGCCAGCAGGCTGACCCGGAATCCGGCGTTGCGGATGTGACGAAACGGCATTGCCACCTTGAAACCCTCGCTTGCAGTGACCCGATGAACCCGGGAATGGCTGCGAAAGCTAGAAAGTGTGTGTGGCACTTGCGTGACAGCGCTGGGCTGGGCGGCTTGAAAACGCGGCTTTCACGCTGTTTTCGGCGCAATTTGAGCTGATATGACCTGAGGCCCGCTGCGGCCCTGGCGATGCCCTGCAAACCTGTGGCGCAGCTGTGGGGCCGGTCTGGGGGCGTTGGGCCGTTACCGACCACTTGAAATTGCGTTTTTTCCTGACGATCAGCTGAGCCAAAACGACCCCCCGCCCGGTAACAGAACCGTCATCCGCCTTTGTTTCCTTTGCGCCCATCACGCCTTCCGGGCTCATCGAGGAAACCCCATGCACCGCCCCCTGCTACTGGCCGCCCTGCTCTGCGCCGCACAGGCTCATGCCCAGGCCAATGAATCTGCTCCGATCCCTCGCTCCGCAGGCCTGCCCTACGCCGCCGGCAAGCTGGCCGACCGTATCGTGCTCACCCCCGGCCAGAACGCCGCCACGCAGATGGCCATCAGTTACCGCACCGACCTGGCCCAGGCCGACGCGGTGCTGGAGCTCGGCCCGGCCCTCGCTGGCCCTGCGCTGGCAGCCAGGGCCAGCCCATTGAGTGGCAGCACCCAGCGCCTGGACAGCGACAACGGCCCAGCCAACTACCACCAGGTGCGCCTGGAACACCTGCAACCAGACACCGCCTACGTTTACCGGCTCAAGGGCAGCGCGGGCTGGAGCGAATGGCACCAGTTCCGCACGGCCAAGGCCACGTTCGCGCCGTTCTCGTTCATCTACCTGGGCGACACCCAGAACGACATCCTCGCCATCGCCTCGCGCACCATTCGCCAGGCGCTGCGCAGCGTGGCGCACCCTGCCCTGGTGGTGCACGCTGGCGACCTGGTGGCATCGCGCGACGATCTCGCCCACGACGATGAATGGGGTGAATGGAACCAGGCCGGCGGCTGGTCGTACGCTGCCATCCCACAGCTCACCGCCTTCGGCAACCACGAGTACCTGGAAACCCTCAACCCCGATGGCAGCGAAAGCCGCAGCCTCAGCCCCCATGTAACGGCGCAGTTCGCCCTGCCGCGCAACGGCGCCCCCGGTGTGGCGGCAACCAGCTACTTCAGCGATTACCAGAATGTGCGCTTCGTGGTGCTGGACGGCACCTCGGCGCTCGATCTGGGCACCCTGCAAGCACAGACCGACTGGCTGGAGCAAACCCTGAAAAGCAGCAAGGCACAGTGGAACATCGTGGTCATGCATCAGCCGGTCTACACCTGTGCCCGCCCCGACGATACCGAGCCGCTCAAGGCCGCCTGGCAACCGCTGCTGGAACGCTACAAGGTCGACCTGGTACTGCAAGGCCACGACCACTGCTACAGCCGCCTGACCCACGCCGAAGGGCGCCAGGCCACGCGTGCCGCACAGCAGGCCAGACAGGCAATCGGCCCGGTGTACATGGTCTCGGTGACCGGCTCGAAGATGTATGGCCTGAACGACCGCGCCCGCCACCAGCCGGACCGCACGGCCGAAGACACCCAGCTGTACCAGACCATCGCGGTCGAGCAGAACCGCCTGCAGGTGCGCACCTATTCGGCTGACGACCAGCTATACGACGCGTTCGATATCACGCGTGATGCCAAAGGGCGCAAGTTCCTGCAGGAACCCAAGCTGGCGCTGGCCAACGAACGTTACTGCAAGGCCAGCGTAGGGCCGGACGGGCTGCCGTGCACGGCCCGCGGCAAATGAGCGTCATCGTATTGAGATAAACGCCTTGCATGCTGCTCTGCCTGTGCCGGCGACAGTGCCAGCACAGGCAATAACACACTCACAGGACACCCCATGCGCCTCAGCCCCCTGTTCAAACAGCACGCCCTTACGCTGGTCGGCCTGGTACTGGCCGCAAACGCCGGCCTGCTCGTCTACCTCGCCGCCGGCACGCTTAAAGCCTGGGCCGAGATCAACTGGATGGACGTCGCCGGCGAGGGCGGCACTTGCCTGATCCTCTGCGGCTGGCTGGTGATGCTGCTACGCGGGCGCCCTGCTGGCCGGGTCACCCGCCTGCTTTCGCTGGGCCTGTGCTTCATCGCCTTCTCGATGTGGATGGACACCCTCGACGAATTCATCCGCCTGCCCGACGACGCGGTCTGGGACAACTGGCTGGAGACTGCGCCCATGCCGCTGGGCATGCTGCTGCTGACCCTGGGCATGTACCACCTGCAGCAAGAACAGCACGCCATCACCGCACAGATGCGCAAGCGTGAGCAACTGTTCCGCGAGCACCGCCTGTTCGACAAGCTTACCCCGCTGTCCGGTGCCCGGTACCTGCGCCAGCACCTGCAGCAGGCCATTGCCCAAGCCGCCCGCGAACAGCAAGCCTTGTCGCTGATCGTCGTCGACCTGGACGATTTCAACCAGATCAACCAGCGCTATGGCCAGGAAGAAGGCGATCTGGTGCTGCAAGTGGTCGCCCAACTGCTGCTGCTCAACCTGCGCCAGCACGACATACTCTGTCGCCTGGCTGGCGACCGCTTCGTCGCGGCGCTGCCCAACACCGGCGAACGCCAGGCCCAGGCCATGGCCGAGGCGCTGCGCCAGAGCATCGCCCACCTCGCCCATCACACCGGCCGGCATGGCGAGCGCCTGCACCTGACCGCCACGGTGGCCAGCGTGATGGCGCTGGACGAAGACGAAGACCACCTGCTGAAACGCCTCAACTACGCCCTGGCCCAGGCCAAGAGCCGCCAGACGCACCAGGTACAGCGGGCATGAACGGCTATGACGGCGACAGCCGCTTCATCACCGCCCACCACCTGCCCGCTGCGCTGATCGACCTGGCGCGTTCGCGGCAGATCGACACCCATCACTTGCTACGCGGCTGCGGGCTGTTTTACGACGACGTGGTCAGCGGCAAAGCGCTGATCAGCCCACAGCAGTTCCTGCGCCTGATCGGCAATGCGCAGCGGCTGCTCGATGCCGACGACAGCAGCTTCCTCTACGGCCAGCGCCTGTGGCCCGGGCACCACGGTGCCGCCAGCCTGTTGCTGGAGCAGGCCGACCACCTGCTGCAGGCCCTGGAGCGCATCGAGCAGTACCGCGCCCTGCTGTCCCCGTTGCTCAGCCCGGTGCTGCGCCTGGATGAGCACTACCTGCACCTGTACTGGCGGGAAAGCTGCGCCATCGACGAGCAGCGCCGCTTTCTGCTGGAGGCCAGCATGACTGCGGTGGTGGCCCTCGCGCGCCGCCAGCAACAAGAGCACCTGCCCTGGCGTTTCCAGTTCCGCCATGCCGAACCGGCCTACGTCGAGCAGTACTGGGTGCACCTGGGCGATTCCCTGGCCTTCGACTGCCCATCCACGGTGATGAGCCTGCCCCGGGAATACCTGCTGCGTGCCTGGCCGGGTGCCGGGTCGACCGCCCAGCAGGTGGCACGCCAGGCCTGCGATGCACAGCTGGCGGCCTGGGGCTGGCGGGCGAGTTTTCTCGACCTGGTCTATGAGCACCTGCTCGGGCTGATTCGCCAGCCGCTGAACCTGGAACGGGTAGCCGCCGCCTTCGCCACCAGCCCCGCTTCGTTCAAGCGTCGCCTGGCCCGTCATGGTTCCAACTTCCAGGAGCAACTGGACCAGGTGCGCTGCGATCAGGCGCTGTACCTCTACCAGGTCAAGGGCTACAGCAACGACGCGGTTGCGCAGTACCTGGGGTTCAGCGACAGCACCAACTTCCGCCGTTCGTTCAAGCGCTGGACCGGGCGTGTGCCAAGTGAACTGGAAGCCTTGTGGGGCTGAGGCTCAGGATTGTAGTGCCGGGATTACCAGCGCATTAAACCGCGCCATGGGGCTGTTTTGAGCCTCTGGCAGTGGACCGGTTCGTCGGTCCGCGACCCCACGCTTTTTTTGAACTCCAGGCGCAGGCGCCCTCTCCCAATGAAGAGACCGCGAACTGTCCCGGAGCCCGCCATGGCCAAGCCCCTGCAGGAGTACCTGCGCAAGCGTGACTTCAACGCCACACCCGAGCCGGCCGGCAAGCGTGCCCACCCACGGCCGGCTCACGGCTTGCAGTACTGCATCCAGAAGCACGACGCCAGCCACCTGCATTATGACTTTCGCCTGGAGCTGGATGGCACCCTTAAAAGCTGGGCGATTCCAAAGGGCCCTTCCCTCGACCCGAAGGTCCGTCGCCTGGCTGTGCATGTAGAAGATCATCCGCTGGACTACGCCAGTTTCGAAGGGCACATCCCCGAAGGCCACTACGGCGCCGGCGACGTGATCGTCTGGGACCGGGGGCTCTGGGAGCCCGAAGGCGACCCGCGCGAGGCCTATGCCAAGGGCAAGCTGCGCTTTCGCCTGCAAGGTGAAAAGCTGTCGGGTGTCTGGAACCTGTTTCGTACCCACCTGGCTGGCAAGAAAGAGCAGTGGATGCTGGTCAAGTCCCGCGATGGCGAGGCCCGCAGCGAAGCGGACTACAGCATCGTAGAAGCCCTGCCGGACAGCGTATTGAGCGACCGTACACTGGTCCCGCGCCGCCCAGCCAAGGCGGCGCCCCCCGCGCGCAAGCGCAAGGCCAGCGCTGGCGCCCTGCCGGACATGCTCCAACCGCAGCTGGCAACCCTGGCTGATTCGCCCCCAGACGGTGACTGGCGATACGAGGTCAAGTTCGATGGTTACCGCATGCTGGCCCGCATCGACGGCAACGATGTGCGCCTGTTCACCCGCAATGGCCACGACTGGAGCGCAAAGCTGCCCCATCAGGTGGAGGCGCTGAAAGCGCTGGGGCTCGACTCGGCATGGCTGGACGGTGAAATGGTGGTCGCAGACGAGAACGGCGTGGCCGACTTCCAGGCCTTGCAGGCCGCCTTCGAAAGCGAGCACGACGATGAAATTACCTACTACCTGTTCGACCTGCCCTACCTCGGCGGCAAGGACCTGCGTGAATTGCCCGTACAAGACCGCCGGGCGACCCTGGCCAAACTGCTGAAGCACAACGCATCGGAAATCCTGAAGTTTTCCGAAGACTTCAACCAGCCGGTCGACGCGCTGCTCGACAGCGCCTGCCGGTTAGGGCTGGAAGGCCTGATCGGCAAGCGCGCCGACAGCCCCTACATTGGCCGGCGCAGCAGCGACTGGATCAAGCTCAAGTGCACGCAACGCCAGGAGTTCGTGATCGTCGGCTACACCGCGCCCAAGGGCAGCCGCCAAGGCTTCGGCGCCTTGCTGCTGGCGCTGCACGACACCGACAGCGGCCAGCTGCGCTACGCCGGCAAGGTGGGTACCGGCTTCAGTGCGGCCACGCTGACGAGCATCCTCAACCGCCTGAAACCCCTGCACACCGCCAAGCCACCTTTGCCTGAGCCGCCCAGCGGTGCCGATGCGCGGGGCGTGCACTGGCTCAAGCCAGAACTGCTGGCCGAGGTCGCCTACGCCCAGATGACCCGCACAGGGATCGTGCGCCACGCGGTTTTTCACGGGCTGCGCGACGACAAGCCCGCCACTGCCATTGCCCTGGAACTTGCCATGCCGGCAAAGAACGCAGCACACACTGAGCCCAAGGGCCTGGGCAACCTGCGCCTGACCCACCCCGACCGTGTGATCGACAAGACCAGTGGCACCAGCAAGCGCCAGGTCGCGGCGTACTACGCCCAGGTCGCCGACTGGCTGCTGCCACAACTCGAACATCGCCCCGTAGCGCTGGTCCGCGCCCCGGAAGGCCTGGACGGCGAGCTGTTCCTTCAGAAGCACGCGGGGCAGTTGCACCTGCCCAATCTGACCAGCTACATCAAGGCCCAGGCCGGCCAGGCGGCAATGGTGCTCAACAACGCCGACAGCCTGTTGGGCGCAGTACAGATGAACATGCTTGAACTGCACACCTGGAACGCCACCGACAAAAACTTCGACAGGCCCGACCGCTTCATCCTCGACCTCGACCCCGACCCGGCATTGCCATGGAAGGCCATGCTCGAGGCCACCCAGCTGACCCTCACCCTGCTCGATGAGCTGGGCCTGAAGGTGTTTCTCAAGACCAGCGGTGGCAAAGGCATGCACCTGGTCGTGCCGCTTACCCGTCGGGCCGGCTGGGAGGAAGTGAAGGACTTCAGCCATGCCATCGTCAAACACCTGGCGGGCCTGTTCCCGGACCGGCTTAGCGCGGTCTCCGGGCCCAAGAACCGGGTCGGGCGCATCTTCATCGACTACCTGCGCAACGGCAAGGGCGCTACCACCGTGGCTGCCTACTCGCTGCGTGCCCGCGAAGGCCTGCCAGTGTCGGTGCCGATCTGGCGCGAGGAGTTGCCCAAACTCAAGAGTGCCAACCAATGGAATATCGGCAACGTGCAGGCGCGGCTTGCGCAGGTGGACGACCCCTGGGCCGAGCTGGGCTCGACCCGGCAGTCGATCACCCTGCGCATGCGCAAGCAACTGGGGATCGCATGATGGACTTCGCTCACCTCGACCGCCTGCTGCACCGCTTTGGTACCCGTTCGCGGGCCATCGACCTCGACCCCTTGCTGCCTGAACTGTTGCAGGTACTTCATGGTGAACAGCTTGACCTGCTGCCATTGCCCGGCCACGGGCGCACACTCGAGCGCTGGCGGGCCTTGGCGCGGGTTGCCGGTTGCGATCTCGGCCTGGCCAAGCTGTATGAAGGCCACACCGATGCCCTGGCGATCCTCGCCGAGTGCGGCGCCGCCCAGCATGCTCACGACGGTATCTGGGGCATGTGGGCCGCGGAGCCGCCGGATGCCAGGGCCCACATCGTCGCGCGCGATGGCGAACGGGTTCAACTGCAAGGCCGTAAGGCTTGGTGCTCGGGAGCGTTGCAGATCGATCGAGCGCTGCTGACCGCCTGGGAGAATGACCAGCCACAGCTGGTGGCCATTGAACTGTCACACCCCAGCCAGCGCATCCAGGCCGAGCAATGGCAGGCCGTAGGCATGGCCAGCTCCGCCAGTGTCACCGTCGAGTTCGACAACTCGCCTGGGCTGGCCATCGGCACACCCGGCCAGTACCTGTCCCGCCCAGGCTTCTGGCAGGGCGGCGCAGGTATCGCTGCCTGCTGGTACGGCGCGGCCGAGGCATTGGCAGGCTACCTGCGCGAGCACTGCAACAAACCTCGGCCCGACCCCCATGCCGATGCCCACCTGGGGGCGGTCGATGCGGCCTTGTACGGTGCCCGCGCCGCCCTTCGCGAGTGCGCCGCGTGGATCGACCAGCACCCCCAGGACGACGCCAGTTTCGAGGTACGCCGCACCCGCGCCCAGATCGAGCAGGCGGTCGAACAGGTCATTCAGCATGTTGGCCGAGCCCTGGGGGCTACCCCCTTCTGCCGCAGCAGCCATTTCGCCCGGCTTAGCGCCGACCTGCCGGTGTATCTGCGCCAGAGCCACGCTGAACGCGACTTGGCCGAACTGGGTCAGCAAGTGACCAGCACACCGACAGGAGCATGGCAGCTATGAGCGAGAACCTTATTGATGCGGCCACGGGCACGCCGTGGAGTGACTGGCAGCATTCTGCGCACCTGGCACGCGCCACCTGGCTTGCGCCCGAGCAGCTGTGCCCACCTGGCCGACGCCTGGTGCTGCTGGCGCCGCACCCGGACGACGAGGTGCTCATGGCCGGCGGGCTGCTTGCCAGTTTTCGCGGGCGCGAACAGGACCTGGTGCTGATTTCCGCCACCAACGGCGAAGGCAGCCATCCGCACTCACCACACTGGACCGAGCAGCGCTTGCGTCACCAGCGCCCCTTGGAGAGTCGGCATGCCTTGCAGCAGCTAGACCTGGACCTCAACCGCCTGGACTGGCGGCGGCTCAACCTCAAGGACGGCGCGTTGCCCCGCGACGAAGCCTTTCTGGTCCGTCACCTGGAGCAGTTGCTGGAGCCCGACGACCTGGTGCTGACCACCTGGCGTGGCGACGGCCACTGCGACCACGAGGCCGCAGGCCGCGCCGCGGCCCAGGCAGCCCAAGCGCGCGGGGCACAGCTGGCCGAAGCACCGGTGTGGGCCTGGCACTGGGCCTCACCCGACGACCCACGCCTGCCCTGGTCGCGGGCGCATCGCCTGCAGGTCGACGAAACGCGCCAGGCGCGCAAGCGCGAGGCCTTGGCTGCCCATACCAGCCAATTGCAGCCTGACGGTGATCGCCCGCCCGTGCTGCCGGCGCATTTGCAGGCGTGCCTGCTGCAACCCTTTGAACTGGTTTTCCTGTGATGGAGTCGCCATGAGCCTCGACGCGCAATACTTCGCCGACCTGTATGCCGACAGCGATGACCCCTGGGCGTTTCGCACCCGCTGGTACGAACGGCGCAAGCGCGACCTGCTGCTGGCCAGCCTGCCCCGTCAGCGCTATGAGCGCGTGTTCGAGCCGGCCTGTGCCAACGGCGAGCTGAGCGTGCTGCTGGCCGAGCGTTGCGCCAGCTTGCTGTGCCAGGACATCGACCCGACCGCCGTGGGGCTGGCACGCCAGCGCATGGGGGCCGCGAACCATGCCCAGGTCGAGCAAGGGCATCTGCCGGGCGACTGGCCAGGCGGGCAGTTCGACCTGATCGTGCTCAGCGAAATCGGCTACTACCTCGACCCCACCGATTGGCTGCAGGTGATCGAGCAATCAGTGGCCAGCCTCACGGGCGATGGCGCCCTGCTCGCCTGCCACTGGCGCCACCCCATTGCCGGTTGCCCGCAGGACGGACGCGAGGTTCATGCCCTGCTGGCAAGGCACTTGCCGCTGTACCCGCTGTTGCGTCACGAGGAGGCGGACTTTCTACTCGAGTACTGGACGTGCCAGCCCAGCGTCGTCGACCTGAATGAGCCCTGCTCATGATCGCCGTCATCATACCCGCCCACAACGAGGCCCGGCGCCTGGGGCGCTGCCTCAAGGCGGTCAAGGCTGCAAGTGCGCGAGCCGAGGCGGCAGGCTTAGCGGTAGAGGTGCTGGTGGTGCTGGACCGTTGCAGCGACACCAGTGCGCTCGTGGCCCGACGCCACGGTGTGCATACCCTTGAAGTGGACGCTGGCAATGTCGGCGTCGCCCGGCGTGCAGGCGCGGCATGGATGATCGCCCGCGGCGCCCAATGGCTGGCATGCACCGACGCCGACAGCCGCGTCCCGCTGCACTGGCTGACATCGCAGTTGCAATGGCGCGCGGAGGTGGTGTGCGGCACGGTGCACATCGAGCGCTGGCAACCCTGGCAAAGCATCGCCCTGCGCCGGTTGTACCGCAGCCTTTACCAGGCGCGCGAGGGGCACCGGCATATCCATGGTGCCAACCTCGGTGTGTGCGCCAAGGCCTACGAACGCGTTGGCGGGTTCCAGCCACTGCCGGCCCACGAGGATGTTCAACTGGTGCTGGCCCTGCAAGCCAGCGGGGCGCAGATCGTCTGGACCGCCGAGCACAGCGTGGCCACCAGCAGCCGGCGTGATAGCCGCGCAAAGCAGGGGTTCGGCGACTATCTCAGTGGCCTGGAAGGCCAGGTGTGACCACCTGGCGAGTCTCCACCATCAGGAGGCCTTGCGCGGTCGTTTGGTAGCCGGTTTTGCGCCCTTGGCCTTGCCACCGAGGCTGCGTTTGAGCAGTTCGGTGAGGTCGAGGATATCCGCGCCTTTCTCCACGCTGGCGCCCTCCCCTTTGGCCACTGTCTCGATCTTGCCCTTGCTGGCTTTCTCTTCCACCAGGTCGAGAATGGTCTGGCGAAATGCGTCGTGGTACTCGTCCGGGGCCCAGGACCCACTCATGTCTTCGACCAGGCGTTTGGCCATGCCCAGCTCACGCTTGTCGACCTTGGCATCGGTCACGCTCTTGTCCAGCTCCAGGGTTTCAATGCTGCGCACCTCCTCGGGCCAGCGCAGGGTAATCAGCACCAGGGCGTCTTCCAGTGGCCGCAGCAGCGCGAGGTGCTGACGGGTATGCAGCACCACGGTGGCCAAGGCTACCTTGCCAGTGCTCTCCAGCGTATCGCGCAACAGCGCATAGACTTTGCCGCCGCGCCGGTCAGGGCTCAGGTAGTAAGGGGTGTCAAAGTGCTGAAGCGGAATCTCGCCAGCCTGCACGAACGAGAAAATATCGATGGTCTGGGTCGCTTCAGGGCGAGCATCGCGAATTTCCTGCTCACTGATCACCACGTAGCGGCCCTTCTCGTACTCCACGCCCTTGACGATGTTGTCCTTGTCAATCTCCTTGCCGGTTACCTTGTTCACCCGCTTGTACCCCACCGGCTCCATGCTGCGTTTGTCGAGCCAGTCAAAATCCACCCGCTCGGAGCTCACCGCAACGTTGAGCGAAACCGGGATGTGCACCAGCCCGAAACTGATCGCGCCTTTCCAGATAGCCCGCGCCATGTCTACCTCCTATGGGTTAGCAGCGAATGGAGCCCTTACTGGAACTGACTGACGACGGGTGCGAAGGTTTAGTTTGGTTGCACGACGGCAACGGGGGCCTGCAATGCCGGATAAATTGACCCGATTGCAAGCTGCCGAACCGTCAGATGGAGACCAGCCGCCGAGCATCCCTTCGCACGGCTTGAGGGGGCACCCCAAAACCACGCATGAACACCTCCCGCATATGCCGGCGGTCCCTGAAGCCGGTCTCCCTGGCCACCACATCCAGGCTGTGCAGGCTCTGCTCGATCATCAGCCGGGCAGCCTCCAGCCGCAGGCTCTCGACAGCCTTGGCCGGTGACTGGCCGGTCTCGGCGGTGAACACGCGGGTGAATTGCCGTGGGCTCAGGTGCACCACTTCAGCAAGCTCTTCCACGCTCAATGGGCGGCTGAGGTGCCTGCGGGCGTAATCCAGCGCGCTCTGGATACGGTCCGACTTGGGCGAGAGCGTCAACAGTTCGGAGTGTTGCGACTGCCCGCCAGATCGGCGTTGGTGCATGACCATCTTGTGCGCCACCGACCTGGCCATTTCGCTGCCCAAGTCCTTTTCCACCATACCCAAGGCCATGTCCAGGGCGGCAGTCATGCCGGCAGACGTCCATATCGGCCCATCGACGATGAAAATCCGGTCTTCCTCAACGTCGATCTTCGGGTGCAGCTCTCGCAACTTGTTCGCATAAGCCCAGTGGGTGGTCGCGCGCCGACCATCCAGTACGCCGGCTTGCGCCAGCACAAAACAGCCGGTGCAAAGGCCAGCCGTACGGCGCGCACCGTCGACAAAGCCCCGCACGCTGGCCAGCACCTCCTCGCTGGGTGGCGTCAGAGGCGTCAGCGTGCCGGTGACCATCCAGGTGTCGGCCAGGCCCGGCGCACCCAAGGGCAGCGTGTCGATATGCATCCCCAGTGACGAGCACACCGTGCCGCCACCGATGGAAAAGTTCTGGACCCTGTAAACCGCTTCGCCCGCCATGATGTTCGTAAGCTCGAACACGGTTTGCGTCGCCAGGGACATGATCTGGAAGCCTTCGGTGATGAGGTAGCCGACCCGGTGCATCGCTGATGCCCTCTGTGCAATGTCCTAAAACAGCACTATATGCGTCGTTTGAGACAAAGGCCACCTGCTGCATGATGCCCCCACACCCAACCAGCGGAGCATCAGCATGACGCAGCAATTCAAAGGCACCGCGCTCATTACGGGCGCCTCATCCGGTATCGGTTCGATCTACGCAGAGCAGCTGGCCCGTCGCGGCTATGACCTGGTGCTGGTGGCACGCGACCGGGAGCGCCTCAACGCATTGGCTGGTCGGCTTACCACCGAAACCCGGCAGAACGTGGAAGTGTTCCCGGCAGACCTGGCCAACGCCGATGACCTGGCCAAGGTAGAACGCAAACTGCGCGAAGACGCCAGCATCAGCCTGCTGGTGAACAACGCCGGTATCGGTACCCATACCGGGCTGCTGGAAAGCGACGTTGAGCGCATGGCGCACATGATCACCCTCAACGTCACCGCCCTCACCCGCCTTACCTATGCAGCTGTCCCCGGCTTTGTCGCTCGCAAGCAAGGCGCGGTCATCAATATCTCGTCCGTCGTCAGCCTGGCACCCGAACTGCTCAACGGCGTGTACGGTGGTAGCAAGGCCTACGTCACCGCGTTCACCCAGTCGCTGAACAAGGAACTGGCGGGTACAGGCATCCAGGTTCAGGCAGTACTGCCCGGGGCCACCGCGACCGATTTCTGGCAGACCGGTGGTTTGCCCGTCGAGAACCTGGACCCAGGCATCGTGATGTCTGCCCAGGACCTGGTAAACGGTGCCCTGCAGGACTTCGACAACGGCGTGCTGATCTCCCTGCCGTCGCTGCACGACCTGCAAGCCTTCGACCACTTTGAGGCCAGCCGGCAAGCCTTGTTCGGCCAGCTGTCCAGCAACCGGCTCGCGCAGCGCTACAGCGCCAGCTGATCAGCAGCGAAAGGAACGTAGTCGAGCATGTGTGGGGCGGCCAGGCCAGGTCACGGGCGCTTCACACCATTTTCACTGCAAGCGAGAAAGTCTTACTCCACTCAGGCTGTTTTTTGAGTGAATCGAAACGAATAGTCTGAAGCCACTTTTCGCATCCCCAAGAGGCAACGCCAATGAAGGCAGTCGTTTACACCCAGCCCGGTCTCCCGATCCACGACCCACAATCGCTGTATGACGCGCAGTTGCCCACGCCAAAACCGGGGGCCCGTGACCTGCTTGTGGAAGTCCGGGCAATTGCCGTCAACCCGGTTGATACCAAGATCCGTGCAAGCCGTGGTGGTGAGCAACCACAAGTGCTCGGCTGGGACGCTGTCGGCGTCGTCCGCGAGGTGGGGCCACAGGTCACGTTGTTCCAACCGGGCGACGAGGTTTTCTACGCCGGTGCCATTGACCGCCCAGGCAGCTACAGCGAGCTTCACGTGGTGGATGAACGCATTGTCGGGCATAAGCCCCGCAGCCTGGACAACGCCAGCGCCGCGGCCTTGCCGCTCACCTCCATTACCGCCTGGGAGCTGCTGTTCGACCGCCTGGGCGTTGAAGAAAACGGCGGCAAGCAGCAAAGCCTTCTGGTGGTCGGTGCTGCCGGCGGGGTTGGCTCGATCCTGGTTCAACTTGCCCGCAAGCTCACGCAGCTCACAGTCATTGGCACCGCCTCACGGCCCGAGACCCAGGCCTGGGTGCAGCAAGCGGGAGCCCACCATGTGATCGACCACTGCGCATCGATTCCACTTCAGTTGGAAGCGCTCAAGCTGGGGCTGGTCGACTACGTCATCAGCCTGACCCATACCGACACCTATCTTGCGCAACTGGTGGAAGTGCTGCGGCCACAAGGCAAGCTCGCGCTGATCGACGACCCCGCACAACTGGATGTGATGCCGCTCAAGCGCAAGTCGCTTTCGCTGCACTGGGAGCTGATGTTCACGCGCTCGCTGTACCAGACCGAAGACATGATCAAGCAGCACCAACTGCTCGAGCGCGTTTCGCGGCTGGTCGATGATGGCACGCTCAAGACGACCCTGGGTGAGCACTACGGCACGATCAACGCCGAGCACCTCAAGCGTGCCCACGCCATGATCGAGAGTGGCAAAGCACGCGGCAAGATCGTGCTGGAAGGCTTCTGAAGCCCGATCAGGCGCCCGACGGCCACGCAGCGGGCTTAGACACCGCATTGACGCCCTCCAGCGTCGCAAACGATATGTCTTTCGCCGTGAGCAGGAAATCACTCATGTAAGGCACTTCGAGCATGTCGCTGCGTACCGCCGCGAACAGGGTGGCCTGCAACCCTGCTTCGCCCAGGCGCTTGGCCAGCACATAGCCACGGGAGGTGTACTCGTGCACCGCCCAGTTCGGCAGGCAGCAAACGCCACGGCCGCTTGCCACCAACTGCATCATCATCACAGTCATTTCTGCAGTACGTACCTGGGCAGGTTCGATGTCGGCCGGGTCGAAGAACCGGGTGAAGATGTCCAGGCGGTTTCGCTCGATCGGGTACGTGATCAGGGTCTGACTGGCAATGTCGTCAGGTTGCAGATACGGCTTTTCGCGCAGGGGGTGATGTTTGTCGATAGCCAGCATGGCCTCGTACCCGAACAACGGCACGTACGTGATACCGGGCAGGGTCACCGGGTCGGAGGTCACCACAAGGTCGAGGTCACCCCGCTCCAATGCCGGCAGCGGCGCGAACGACAACCCCGATGCCAGGTCCAGTTCGACTTCCGGCCAGGCGCAGCGAAACTCGTCCAGCGAGGGCATCAGCCATTGATAGCAACTGTGGCACTCGATGGCGATGTGCAGCCGGTCGGCCGTACCGCCTGCCAGCTTGCTCAGGTTGCGCTCCGTTGTGCGGATCAGCGGCAGCACCTCGTCGGCCAGCTGCAGCAGCTTGAGCCCCGCAGTGGTGAAGCGTACCGGTTTGGACTTGCGCACAAACACGGGCATGCCAACGCGGGTTTCCAGCTCCCGGAACTGGTGCGATAGCGCCGACTGGGTCAGGTGCAGGCGCTCGGCAGCCTCGGGCACGCTGTCCGTTTCGCGCAAGGCATGCAGAGTGCGTAGGTGTCTCAAGTCAATCATGAGCAGAAGGCAACGCTCACACCGCGCCAGGCGCGGCAAGGTTGCAATATTGTCCTTTGAAATATAGCAAGGGTTGCGTCGCCACAGCGTCCTGCACGTTCAACGCTTTCACCTCACCCACCACGATCACGTGATCACCGGCAACGTGTTCGGCGTGAATCTCGCAGTCGAGCCAGTGCAGGCTACCGGCAATGACCGGGTTACCCAGCGGCGACACCTGCCAATCGACACCCTGCCACTTGTCTGTGCCTTTACGGGCAAACCGGTTGGATACGCCGACCTGTTCACCCGAGAGGATATTGACTGCGAATCGGCCCGCGCTACGAATACCGGGATAACTGGCCGAACTGGACATCACGCTGAATGACACCAGCGGTGGGTTCATCGACACGCTATAGAACGACTGGCACGTGAAGCCAATCGGATTGCCGTCGATGAGCGATGTGATCACCGTGATGCCCGAGGCGTAGTGCCCGAGCGCTTCGCGAAAGCTCAAGGGCTCGATGGCAGTACTGGAAAGTGACATGGTAGGTCCTGACGTTCGGGTGCCTTTAACGGGCCGAGAGTTCTCTGCGGACGATTTCTGCACCCGCACTCAACGCCCTGAGCTTGCCGCTGGCGACCCGACGCGGCAAGGGCGCCATGCCGCAGTTGGTGCAAGGATAGAGCTTGTCTGCCTCTACAAATTGCAGTGCCTTGCGCAGGGTATTGGCAACTTCCTCGGGTGTTTCAATGGTGTGGTTGGCCACGTCGATCGCGCCGACCATCACCTTCTTGCCTCGGATCAGCTCAAGCAGGTCCATGGGTACATGGGAGTTGTGGCATTCCAGCGAAATGATGTCGATGCTGGACTTCTGCAGCTTGGGGAAGGCTTCTTCATATTGCCGCCACTCTGAGCCCAGGGTCTTTTTCCAGTCGGTGTTGGCTTTGATGCCGTAGCCGTAGCAGATGTGTACGGCCGTTTCACACTTCAGGCCTTCGATGGCCCTTTCCAGGGTGGCAACACCCCAGTCATTCACCTCGTCAAAGAAGACATTGAAGGCGGGCTCATCGAACTGGATGATGTCAACACCGGCAGCCTCCAGCTCCCGGGCTTCCTGGTTGAGGATTTTGGCAAATTCCCAAGCCAGTTTTTCGCGGCTTTTGTAGTGGCTGTCATACAGCGTATCGATCATCGTCATGGGGCCTGGCAGCGCCCATTTGATGGGCTGGCTGGTCTGCTGACGCAAGAACCTGGCATCTTCGACAAACACCGGGTTTTTCCGGGCAACAGCGCCCACCACCGTCGGCACGCTGGCATCATAACGATCACGGATCCTGACGGTTTCGCGGTTCTCGAAATCGACGCCGCTCAGGTGCTCGATGAAGGTCGTCACAAAATGTTGGCGTGTTTGCTCACCATCACTGACGATATCAATGCCTGCGTTTTGCTGCTCCTGCAATGACAAGCGCAGGGCATCCTGTTTGCCTTCGATCAACGCCTCATCCTGCAATTTCCAGGGTGACCAGAGCGTTTCGGGTTCTGCGAGCCAGGAGGGTTTAGGCAAACTGCCGGCAGTCGAAGTGGGTAACAGCTTTTTCACGAGGGAAGACCTTATATATTCAGTTAATCAGCAGGCGTATCAGCAGGTGTAGTTGGCGGACCACTGCTCAAGCATCGCGTGGTGCGGTTTGATAAAGTGCTCCTCGACAAACTGCCCCTGCTCGATGGCCAACCGGCTACGCTCCTCCCGGTCATAAACAATACGGGTCAGCGAGTAATCCTGATGCTGCAAGCTGGGCTGATAGCACTTCCCTGCGGCAGAATTGGCATTGTAGATTTCGGGACGATAGATTTTCTGGAACGTGTCCATGGTGCTGATAGTGCTGATCAACTCAAGGTTGGTATAGTCACTGAGCAAATCGCCCGAAAAATAGAAGGCCAACGGCGCAACACTGTTGGGCGGCATGAAATAACGCACCTTCAAACCCATCTTCTCGAAATAAGTATCCGTCAGGGAGTACTCATCCTGCTGATATTCAAAGCCCAACACAGGGTGCTGATTATCCGTTCGATGGTAGGTCTTGCTGCTGGAAACACTCAGGCAGATAACCGGAGGCTTGTCGAAGTGCTGCTTATACGTGCTTGAGTTCACGAAGCGCTTGAACAGCTTGCCGTGCAGCTCTCCGAAATGCTCTGGTGTGCTGAACACAGGCTTGTTGGCATTGTGCCCCAGTAGCAGTACGCTGAAATCGTAATCGCGCACGTAGGAAGAAAAATTATTCCCTACCATGCCCGCGATGCGCTCGCCGGTTTTTCGGTCGATAATAGTCGTTTTCAATATTTCAATCAGCGGCAGCGCCTGATCGCCGCCCTCGGCATCGATACTCATCTCGACAGAAATGATGTCAAGCTCGACGGTGTAGCGGTCGCCTTTGGGGTTATCCCAATGCGCCAGGGCGTTGAAGCGGTTATCTATCATCCCCAAGGTGCTGCGCAAGTTCTGCTGCCGGCTCGCGCCCCTCGCCAGGTTGGCGAAGTTGGTAGTAATGCGGGTTTTTTCGGACGGGTGATAGTGCTCGTCGAAGCGAATGCTCTTGATGGAAAACTTGAAGTCTTTATTCGTCATGACCGGGAGCCTGCTCAAATATCCATATTCTCTATAATTGGCCGGTATTTTAGGTTGGGGGCATGACCGAGGGAACTGAATTGATTTCACAGAACCTTTAGCCATGCTCATGACGCGCGTGGAGAATAATGCGAAAGATTCCCCGGGCTAATATGTGCCAGTACCACGACTCGATGACCGCCGCGCTTCAAGCGGCGCTCAGGCATCTGTGCCATCGCCGCCAGGCTCCCGCGCCGGCGCGACAAGGGGCCAGACGGTCATGGCGAATCACCTTGAGAGGGCTATCGTTGCTTGTCTGGGCAACGACTACCGAGCGAGGGGCGCAGCCATGAACACCAGTGATCTACTCGAACAGTTGCTGCGCGCCGGGCAAGGCTCGCAGGCGCGTCAAGGCAGCGGCGGCATGTCTTGGCGAGACGGCCTGGGCGGGTTGGGCGGCTTGCTGGGTGGCCTGTTGGGTGGCCGTGCTGGCAGCGGCACGGGCGGCTTGCCCCAGGGGCGCTCTGCGGGCGGCACCAATTTCGCGGCCCTGGCGTCGCTAGGCATGATGGCGTTCCAGGCCTATCAAAGCTGGCAGCGTAGCCAGGCGACAGCCCCGCAACAGGCGGTGCGTACTGTCGATCAGTTGTCCGGCCCCGACGCCGAGGACCACAGCCATGCCATCTTGCGCGCGCTGATTGCGGCAGCCAAGGCAGACGGCCGCATCGACCAGCACGAAGAGCAACTGATTTACGCTGAAATCAAACGTCAAACCAGCGACCCACAGCTACAGCAATGGCTGGATGAAGAAGTCAGCAAGCCGCTCGATGTTGCCGAAGTGGCCCAGTCGGTCCGGGACCCGGCCATGGCAGCAGAAATGTACCTGGCCAGCGTGATGCTGGTGGATGACCAGCAGGACGCCGAGCGGGCCTACCTTGACGAACTGGCCAGCGCACTGCAAATCGACCCGGCATTGCAGGTGCATCTGGAACAGCAAGCCAAGGCAGGTGCCTGAACGGACTGTCAGTTACGCAGTGCAAACTCGATTTCTGCGGGACGGGTCTTTGTGGTTTGCAGATCATCAAGCCGGCAAGATGCGCGTCCAGTAACGGGTACGTTGCTGGATTCGGACGGGTAACGAACGAGCGATAGTGTCTAACGTAACCTCGATATTGCTAAGGGAATACGAGCCCGACACCCGCAAATGGCTGACCTCCGGCGCACAGCCAAGGTAGCCTGAGCGATAGCGCTGCAACTCACCCAATAGCCTATCCAGCCTCCAGCCCTCCACAACCAGCCGCCCCCGGGCCCAGGCCTCTTCGCCGCGTTCAAGCGGTCGCGTGACCAACAGCCTTTGACTGTCGAAAGTCACCGATTGCCCTTGCTCAATCACGGCCTCATCGGCTGCCTTCTCAGGGTGTGCCGCAACGGCGTGGTTGTAGACGCTAAGACGCGTCAGCCCGTCGAGCTGGCGCACTGCGAAACGGGTGCCCAGCGCGCGCAGCTCACCTTGAGCACTGCGTACCCGGAAAGGGCGAGAGTCCTTACCCGTAGTCACATGGATCTCCCCTGCTCGAAGGATCAGCAAGCGGGTACTGGCATTGAAGATCACATCGAGCGCGGTGTCGGTATCCAGAACCACCAGGGTACCGTCAGAAAGCGTCTCTTGGCGCTGTTCACCGATGCGAGTCTTGACCTCGGCCATCCATTTCGGAGCAATGTCATACCCCTGCCATGCCAATGAACAGGTTCCGGCACCCAGCAACAGCCCTTTGAGAAGAGTGCGACGATTCGGGCCGCTTTCGCGCAGCGTCGACTTTTCCATGACCTCCCATGCAAATTGCTGCGGCATATTGCCAATGCGCGCCTGCAATTCGGTTAGCTGCTGCCATGCCCACGCATGCTCCATACTTCGGGCGTGCCAGAGCCGCCACTGCGTGCGCAACTCCGGATCGTCCGGGTTCGCGCAAAGGTGCGCGAACCACTCGGCAGCACGGCGAAGAGCCTGGCGCTGAGCGTCGTTAGTCACCACGGATTGTCCACGATGTACAAAAGGCACCGTTCAGTGGCTCGGGCCATGTATTTGGTCACCGAGCTGGCCGACACCTGTAATTGTTCAGCGATTTGAGGGTAAGTCAGCCCCTGAATTTGCGACATCAGGAACGCGGTCTTCGCCTTCACTCCCAGCCCGTCAAGCATGCGATCCAACTCCAGAAGTGACTGGAGCAAGGAAAGCTGCTCCTCGGGAGAAATCGCGAAGGACTCAGGCTGCTCGGCGAGCACTTCAAGATAGGCACGCTCCACCGACTGGCGGCGAAAACTATCGATCATTACCCGCTTGGCGATGGTGACCAGAAAATGGCGCGGCTCATTGAGCGCAGCCGCCACGGGTTCGCGCCGCTCGGCGAGCAGCACTCGCAGGAAGGTGTCCTGGGCGAAGTCTGCGGCCACCTGGGAACACCCGGTGCGCTTGCGCAGCCAGTTGATCAGCCACGGTTGATGTTCGTTGTAGAGCGTCGCGATAGGGTTGCCAAGCGGCATGTCGGAGCCAAATAGAGAATACGAATTAATCTCAATATAGTGAAATGGCGGCCTGAGGGCAATCCGCTTACAGGGCAAAAAAATGGGCAAAAAAAAAGCAAAAACGCATTGTCACTTTGCGCTCAGCAACGCGACTCCTTTTGCAGACACCTCATAAAAGCGCCGATCACCGCATCAGGAGATAGCATGCAACATCCCATTCCAGGCTTCTGCGCCGCACCGTTGAACACCCCTAACGCGCTATGCCTTGCCATGTTTGGCGTATCGCTGCTGATGGCCACCCCAACATTTTCCAGCGCTGCTGAAAGCCAGGTAACAGCCCGTACACTGCACCAGCAAGATTTTGCTATCGAAGCAGGATCTCTGGCCTCCGTACTGAATATTTTTGCCAGTGAGGCAGGCGTTGTCTTGTCATCCGATAACGGGCTGACCGAAGGCAAACAAAGCCCGGGCATCCGCGGCCGCTACAGCATCGATCAGGGCTTTTCGGTACTGCTGCGGGGGTCTGGATTGCAGGCAGTTGCCGGCAGGGATAACAGCTATGTGCTGCTGCCGGCTGCGCCGTCGGACGCATTGCAATTGGGGGTGACCAACGTGACAGGCGCCGGGCTGGGGGCAACCACCGAGGGCTCGAAGTCCTATACGACTGGTAGCACCAACACCGCGACCCGGATGAATCTGTCGCTGCGAGAAACTCCCCAGTCGGTCAGCGTCGTTACGCGTCAGCAAATGGACGATCAAAACATGCAATCGCTGGAGGACGTTGCCAGGGCCGCGACGGGTATCAACACAACCAAGGATTTCGGTACTGAACGATCACGCTATTTTTCCCGCGGCTTCCAGGTCAACGACCTGCAATACGACGGCGTGCCAACCAGCATTTCCGAAAGCTACTCGATGGATGTGACTTCTGTTAACAACATGGCCATCTACGACCGCGTAGAGTTTGTTCGAGGCGCGAACGGCTTGATGCAGGGTGCAGGCAACCCCTCAGCGGCCATCAACCTGGTGCGTAAACGCCCAACGGACACCTACAAGCTCAAAGCCGAAATCGGCGCTGGCTCGTGGGACAACTACCACAGCCAGATCGACGTGGGCGGACCGCTGAACGAACAGGGCACACTGCGGGGCAGAACCGTACTTTTGTACAATGCCGGCAATAGTTTCGTAGACCGTGCCGACAAAGAGAACCAGCTCTTCTACGCCATCGGCGAAGCCGACCTGAGCGAGGACACGACGGTGAGCCTCGGGACCGTCTTGCAGAAGGATTATCACGGCGGTTATGACTGGGGCGGCTTGCCCACTCAACTCAATGGCAGCTTCTATCCACTGTCGCGCTCGACGTCCTTTGCCCCAAGCTGGGCGCACCTGAACAAAATCAATCGCACGGTGTTCGCTGACATCAAGCACGCGCTCAACGATGACTGGAAACTGACCGTCAATACCAACCTGATGTGGTCGAATGCCGATTTTCTTGGGCTCTACGGCAACAACATTGGTAACGATCAGTTCCGCCTGTCCACCAACGATACAAAATACGACGACGAACAAATCAGCCTTGATGCCGCGCTGAACGGCGCTTTCTACCTGCTCGGCCAGCGCCACGAACTGGTGTTCGGCGCTAACGCGCGCAAAGACCGGTTTATCAACGAGTCGCGCTACAACAACAATCCAAGCGTGGTCGATATCCTTGGTTTCGCCCCCTCACAAGTGGCTGCGCCGACCTATAGCTACGAAAGAATCCAGTACCGCAACGTACGCAAGGATAAAGGGCTTTATGCCGCCACCCGGCTGAACCCCAGCGATGACCTGCATGTGATCCTGGGTAGCCGCTTCAGCTGGGTTGATTACGCGTCTGCTGATTATGACGACCGTTTCAAGGAAAATGGAAAAGTCATTCCCTATGCTGGCGTTGTGTATGACCTGACTGACAATGCCTCGGTCTACGCCAGCTACACCGAGATTTATCAGGTTCAAAGCAACTACGACATCAACAACAAACTGCTCAACCCCATCACCGGCAGCAACTACGAAATCGGCCTCAAGAACGAGCTCTACGACGGCCTGCTGAATACGTCGGTGGCGGTATTCCAGGTTGACCAAAGTCATTTGCCTCAGGCGGTTGCCGGCGCAGCACGTATTTGCGGCCCAGGGCGTACCTCAACGTGCTACGAGGAAGGCGGCAAGGTGCGCAATCGAGGGTTTGAAGTCGAGGCTTCGGGCGAGCTTCTCCCCGGTTGGAACACTGTGCTCGGCTACACCTACAGTCACCCTGAATACGTAGGCGGAAGCCGCAAAGGCACCGACTACGCCACTGAAACCTCCCCGCAGCGGCTGTTCAAGTTTGCGACCAACTACCGCTTGCCCGGCGAGTTGAGCGACTGGCGCGTAGGTGGCAACCTCTACCATCAGAGCAAAGTCTATCTGGGCAGTGTGGAGCAAGGTGCATACAACCTGGTCGATCTGAACGCCAATTACCAGATCAACAGGAACCTGAGTGCGCAACTGAACCTCAACAACGTATTTGACAAGAATTACTACTCCGCCATCTATAACTCGAACCTCGGCAATTACTACGGCGAACCCCGCAACTTCGCCGTCACGCTGCGGTACGAAAACTGAAAGGGTCTGGTCTCGCCGCAGAAAGTGGTTTCTGCGGCTGCGTTTTCACGCAGCCTGGCCCCAAAGCTGTCGGTCAGTAGCGGCCGCAGCATCGAGCCTACGTACGTCAGAAGGTGTATTTGATACCCGTCATGATGTTTCTTGGAGCACCGTACATACCGTGGTCGCCGGCATAGCTCAAGTATTCCCGGTCAAATACGTTGTTCAGGTTTACTGACGCGCTCAGATGTTGGTTGAAGTCGTAGCGCGCCAGGAGGTTGGTGACGGCGTAGCTGCCCTGAGTGAACGTGTGCAGGTCGGCACCGGTTTTGCTCTGCCAGTTCACACCGCCGCCGAGGGTGACCTTGTTCAGAATGCCCGGCAGGCGGTAGCTGGTGAACGTCTTGAGACTGTGGCGAGGCAGGGTGGTAACGATGCGCTGGTCGTCAGCGTCGGTGCTGACCGCATAGGCATAACCTGCGGATGCCTGCCAGCCTTCGGCCAGTTCACCGTCCAGGGTGAACTCAGCGCCCTTGGTGGTGGTGCCCTGTTCTGACTTGTACGTGTTGCCGCCTGGGGTATCGATCCAGATGGCCAGGTTGTCCTGCTCGATCTTGAACAGCGCGACGCTGGAGTTCAGCTTGCCGTCAAAGTGGCTGCCTTTGATCCCGACTTCATAACCGGTGCCTTCCATAGGATCCAGGGGTTTGTTGTTGATGTCGCGAACCCAGGACGACTGAGGGTTGAAGATTTTCGTGTAGCTGGCATACAGCGACCACGTGTCGTTGACGTCATACACCACGCCGGCATACGGAATGTAGACGCCGGTTTCCGATTCCTTGGTCTTGGTTTTTTCTGCGTTGTAGGGCTTATCCTCGATGTCCCGGTGCCAGTCGATCACGCGGCTACCCAGCAAGACACTGAGATCGTCGGTGGCGTGCAGCCGCGTGGCGAGATAGGCGGCGTATTGGGTTTCGTCGGCAGTGGATTTGCCCGTGACGTCGAATTCCGGTTTGACCGAGCCGCCGTTCCAGTTCAGCAAGTTGTCGATCGCGCCAGCCGGCGAGCCGGAATAGTCGTATTTCCAGCCGCCGTAGCTTGGCACGTTCTCGTAGTAGTTGGACAAGGTCACGCCGGCGATCAACTCGTGTTCGCGGCCCAAAAGCCCGAACGGGCCGGTCAGGTAGGCATCGATGTTGTTCTGGCGCGGGATACCGGAGAAGCGCACCGGCAACTGCGTGGTGCCGCTTCCATCCGGGTTGAGGCTGCCGTTGACGTAGTTGAAGACCTCGTCAAACTTGTTTTCGGAGTGGGTCAGCTCGATCTTGCCGCTCCAGCCATTGGCGAATTGCTGTTCGATCGAGGTGAAAAAGCTGGTTTGTTCATGGTCGTTGTAAGACCAGGTTTGAGCCGAATTGAGCGAGCGTTTGAGGTTGGTGCGAGACCCGTCGGTAAAGCGGGTCGGCAGGCCGGAGCGCATGGGCGAGTCAACGTCTGTGCGTTGATAACTGAAGCCCATCGTCAGCAAGGTGTCTTCAGTCAGGTCGAACTCGGTAATGCCGTAGATCAGCTGCGAGTCCTGCTTGTAGCGGTCGACCCATGATTGCTCGGTCTTGAAGTCGGCGACCAGGCGACCGCGTACGTTGCCGGTTTCAGTCAGCGGGCCAGATACATCAAAGCCGGTTCCGTAGCGGTCCCAGTTACCGGCTTCTGCGGTGACGCTGGCCTGAGCCTCGAAGGTCGGGCGCTTGCGGATCAGGTTGATCGTCGCTGAAGGGCTGCCCAGGCCGCTGATCAGGCCGGTAGCACCGCGCACCACCTCCACCCGGTCATACATGGCCATGCTCTGGGTGTAATTGTCCATGCGCTTGACGGTGGGCACACCATCGATTTCAAAGTTCTGAACCTCGAAGCCGCGCGAGAAGTAACCATCGGATTCCGCACCCAGCCCGTCGCGTAACACAATGATGCCCGGTGTGGCATCGAGGGTATCACTGAGATTGGTCAGGCGCTGGTCATCCAGGCGCTGGCGGGTCATGACGGTCAGCGACTGCGGAGTCTCTTTGGGGGTCAGGTTCAGACGGGTCGAACTGCTGGATGAGTAGGTGGTGTAGAGCCCGGTACCTTCTGTAGTCGACCCGGGCGCTTTGCCCGAAATCGAAATGCTTTGAAGCTCCAGCGCGGTAGAGGCCGGCGCTCGCTGGAGGGTGTATCGCCCATCTGGCTGGCGCACCGCAATCAGTTGGCTGCCCGCAAGCAACGCCTGTAACGCACCGTCGACCGTGTAATCACCACTCAAGCCAGGGCTGTTTTGCCCGGCAATCAAGTCATTGGGAAACGACAACAACAAATGGGCTTGCTGGCCCAGTTGAGTAAGCGCAATGCCCAGGGGGGCTGCGGGGATTTCGTAGTGTTGCACGCTGCTGTCAGCGGCTGCCCACACGGGCGATGAAGTGGCAATCAGAACGGCGCAACCCAGGGTGCTGGCGAGCGGGGTTGCGTAGCACGACGAAATACGGCGGTGATGCATGTGAAGTTCCCCGATGTTTTTTGATGTATGGCCTATGAGTCTCGCCAAAAATCAAAACGGCTCATCAAGGATGAAAAAACTTCAAACGTTAGCTGGCGAGGGGCGCAAGTTGACCCACAGGCGAGTGAAACGCTGTACATCCAGTTTAAGCGTCTGGGCGACGGCATCGATGATTCGATCACTGTCTGCCAACGGGTAGGTGCCCCATACTCGCAGATTGGCCAAGGCGGCGTCGCAGCCAAGATAGCCATGACGATACCGCCCAAGTTCGTCGAGAAACGCCTGAAGCGGTTGGCCGTTGGCGACGATCATACCTTCGGCCCAGGCGGGAGCGGATGCTTGCATGACACCCAGATCGAGCATCTCAAGCGGCCCGAAACGCGCCACCTGCCCGGCGTGCAGGGCAGTCCAGGTGCTGGCTTGAGTCGGGATCACCTGAAGCGCGCCGCGATAAACTGCCAACTGGGTTGAGCCATTGTCGAACTGACGTATCGTGAAACGCGCCGAGGACGCTTGCGTGCGAACCTGAGCGGTATCGATAAACACCGCCGGGTTCAAGGCAGTGTCGATCAAGGCCTCGCCGCTGATTAAGCGAAGGTGCCAACCACGGTCAGTGGCGCGAGCATTTATCGCACTATGGGTATTGAGTTCCAACGACAGATCCGAGGCCAGTGCAACACGTCGCTGCTCGCCCACCCCCGTGGTGTAATCGGCACCCATGCGCGACACCAATTCGCTGTCTCGGCTCAACCATGCGCCGGTGCCCACAGCCAGCAGCAAGGCCAGGCCTTTTATTGTCTGACGCCTGCTCAGCCCTTCCTGGGAAGGGCGCAACAGGGCCTGGCGGGCAAGGCCTGGATCGCCTCGGGTGCGTAATGCGTCGAGTTGCGCCCCCAGCGCCAAGGCTTTTTCCCAGGCCAGCTCATGCAAGGGGTTTTCACGGCGCCATGCCATGAAAGCGGCCTGTGCGGATGAATCGAAATCGGCCTCCTGCATATCGAGCCACCACTCCATCGCCTCCTCACACATTTTCGGCGATAGCGTTGGTTCTCGGATAAAGGCGTTCCCGGTGCTAGTCATCGCAGTGATTCCGTCACCAGCATGCATTGCGCACCCGCCTTGATGATATGGCGTTTGACGGTAGCGATTGAAATACACAGCCGCTCGGCAATTTCTGCGTGGCTGAGCCCATCCAGTTGTGACCAGAGAAACGCTTTTTTGACGGCGACGTCCTGTTTGCACAGTGCTTCGTCAAGCCGAACCAGCGTCTCGAAAATGATCAACTGGGTCGCCAAGTCCGGCAGTACGCTTTCGTCTTCCGTCTGGAGCGCATCCAGATAGGCTTTTTCCAAGCGTGCGCGGCGGTAGTGGTTGGACAGGACACTGCGGGCCACCTTGGCCAGGAAAGGCCGAGGCTGGCGGACTTCAATCACCTCGTTACTGGCCAACAGACGCATGAAGGTGTCCTGCATCAAATCAGCAGCGCGGTGTGAGCAGCTCAACTGCCGATACAGCCAGCTGCGCAGCCAGCGGTGTTGCTGTTCGTACAGAGCAGTGAACTGAGCGGTATCGACGGATGCCATTGGCGGCCACAAGAACGATGCAAATGAGACTTAGTATCATATTTGACTAATCGGGTGCCGACAAGAACGTAAAAGGGCGCCGCGTAAGGCTGGTCGGATGAATAAGGACTGAAACCGATGCGCCCAGTTTCTGCATTGCGGGGGTTGCCATATACATATGGAAATACGTATATTCGGTTATCCATATGTATTGGTGCCGCCATGATCACCCCGCCCGATGTCTTCAAATGCCTGGCTGACGAAACCCGCGCTCGCGCCACCCTGCTCATCGCCAGCCTGGGAGAGCTTTGTGTGTGCGAACTGATGTGCGCGTTGGGCGACAGCCAGCCGAAAATCAGCCGCCATCTGGCGCAGCTGCGCAGCAATGGCATGTTGCTGGACCGGCGCCAGGGCCAGTGGGTGTATTACCGCCTTAATCCGGCGCTGCCCGCCTGGGTTCACGAGATGCTGCAGGTCACCTTGCAGGCCAATTCGCAATGGTTGGCCGACAACACACTTCGGCTCAAGTGCATGGACGACCGCCCCGTTCGCGAAGCCGCCTGTTGTTGATCACCCTTTCGGCCCTGGCACTGCGCCGGCGCCCCTGACGTCCGCCACGAAGCAAAGGAGCCCTCCATGCGAGTCCTGTTCATGTGCACGGCCAACAGCTGCCGCAGCATCCTTTCTGAAGCGCTGTTCAACCACCTTGCCCCGGCAGGTTTCGAAGCGATCAGTTCGGGCAGCTTCCCCAAGGGGCAAGTATTGCCTCGTAGCCTGAGCACGCTGGAGCAGGCCGGTATTTCGACTGCTGGCCTGAGTAGCAAGGGCAACGACGCATTCGAGGGCAACCCGCCAGACATCGTCATTACCGTCTGCGACAGGGCCGCCGGCGAAGCCTGCCCGGTGTATTTCGGACCCGCGCTGAAGTCGCACTGGGGGCTGGAAGACCCGTCGGATGTGGTGGGTGACGAGGCGCGAGTCGACGCGGCCTTCCAGGCCACGCTGGCCCACATCGAGTCGCGCTGCCGAGCCTTCTTCGCCCTTCCATTCGCTAGCCTCGACCGTGATCAGCTCAAGCACGCGCTGGATCGCATCGGCACGCAATAAGCAGGAGTAAAAAATGCCAGATCATCTCCCCAACCTCGACCTCGCGTTGTTCGATCTGCCCCCAACGGCAACCGTTGCCAGCGAGCACAAACCACGCATCCTGCTGCTGTATGGGTCTACCCGCGAACGCTCTTTCAGCCGCTTGCTGGTAGAGGAAGCCGCGCGCCTGCTGGAGCACTTCGGCGCCGAGACCAGAACCTTCGACCCTTCTGGCCTGCCGCTGCCTGATGATGCGCCGGTGGAGCACCCCAAGGTGCAGGAATTGCGCGAGCTGGTGCAATGGTCGGAGGGCCAGGTCTGGTGCTCGCCGGAGCGCCATGGGGCGATGTCTGCGGTGTTCAAGGCGCAGATCGACTGGGTGCCCTTGGCGATGGGCGCCGTTCGCCCCACCCAGGGCAAGACCCTGGCGGTGATGCAGGTATGTGGTGGCTCGCAGTCGTTCAACGTGGTCAACCAACTGCGGGTGCTTGGCCGCTGGATGCGGATGTTCACTGTGCCGAACCAGTCTTCCGTACCCAAGGCCTACCTGGAATTCGATGAGGCTGGCCGCATGAAACCTTCGCCGTACTATGACCGCGTGGTGGATGTGATGGAGGAGTTGGTAAAGTTCACCGTGCTGCTACGCGACCGTCAGGATTACCTGGTGGACCGCTATTCGGAGCGCAAGGAAACCGCCGAGCAGCTATCTGCCCGCGTCAATCAGCGATCAATCTGAAGCGGCTGCACGGCCCGCTTGCACCAGGATGGCTAGCCCACCCTGGTGCGCTTTAGCGACGATCAGCGGTCTTGGTCACGCTGCGGGTTATCGCGTTGCGATTGCTGGCCACCCATGCGGTCTTTATCCGCCTGGTTCTGCTGGTCGGTTACATTGTCTTCAGGCCGGCCGCCTTTGCTACCGGTATCACTGGAACGGTCCCAGTCCTTGTTCATCTTGTCTTCGGGCTTCTGCCCTGGCTGGTTATGACCCGGTTGTTGCTGGTTCGGCATGCCACCGCCCGAGCCTTGACCGCCTTGCTGCCCGGTACCCGCAGTGTTGCTGCCCGCACCGGTGTCAGGATTGCCCTGATTGCCGCCCTTGTCTTGATTATTAGCCATGATCGCTTACCTCAAGTCAGACACAGAAAGGCCTGTGTATTCGTACGACTTCGGCTTTGCTGGCGGGGATTTATTTATTCGCGGCCTTTCGGATAAGCGATACCAAATGCAGCGACTTGATACTGAGCCGCGCTAAATACCGATGTGCTGCAGGACGAAAATCTGGGGAAACAGACACGCCGTGGCCAGGAAAATTGGGGCAATTCATCTGTTTAAGCTGATCTGTAGCGCTGCATGGCTTATCCTTGTGCCTCGCAATCAACTTCGAAGCAGTGAATTGAACAATGGGTTTTGAACAACTAGCTGAGCTACGTGACCGCCTGCGGGCGGAGAAAGTGCAGGAAAAGGCCGAAAGCCCGAAGCCCCCCAAGCGCAAGTCTCCGCCCCAGGCGAAGCCTCGTGAGCAGGACCCGGCGGTAGCAGCGATCTGGCCGTTGCAGAAGCATTTTCCACTGGCCTTCCCTGTCAATCCGGCCCCCAAGGTTCCGCTCAAAGAAGGCATCTTCAAGGATGCCGAGCAACACCTGGAGCTGCTTGGCATCACCAGTGAACAGCTCAAGCTGGGTATTTCCACCTGGTGCCGGGGCACCCGTTACTGGGCAAGCATGGTCGAGAATGCCCCGCGCCTGGATTTGAATGGCCAGGTCGCCGGCATTGTGACCGCCACTCAGGCGATCCATGCGAAGCAGCAAGCTGCTCGCCATCGCGGCCAGGACCGACGCAATCGTGCCAAGTCGAAAGCACGTGCTGCGGCCCCCGTTGCCGAGACCCCAGCCGAGCAGACTCCAGACTGAATTCAGACGAAACGGTCGAAGGGTTGGCGCTGCCTGTGCGCATCGCCAACCAGCACATCCTGGCGCTGAAGATCAGTCAGCCACAACTGGACTTGTCCAGGATGGAACTGGATGGGTCGTGTGGCTGAAGGTCGCTCTCGGATGCAAGCTGCGCTTGAATCCAGCCGATGAATGCCCGCACGTGCGCTCGGCCCAGGTTCTCCTGGCGGGTAACCAGGTAATAGGCAAAGCGCGAAGGCCATGGGCGGTCTATCGCTACCACCAATCTGCCGCCTCGCAGGTCTTCTTCCGCGTGCTGCGCCTGTACAAGCGCGATGCCCTGGCCACTGGCAGCCGCGCGTAACAACAGCAGGTCTTCGTCAAAACTCGGCCCGCGGCGGCTCCGCTGATCGGGCTCGACACCATGCGCCTGCAACCACAACCTCCAGTCGGCACGGTCGGCATCCTGCAGCAGCGGGTAACGCAGGCAGTCCTGCGGCTCATCCAGCGCCGGCCCGCCGGCAAGCAGGCCAGGGCTGGCTACCGGCAGCAGCACAGGCGCCAGTAGCGCTATCGACTCCAGCCCAGGGTAATCGCCCAGGCCATGGCGCAAGGCAATATCGACAGGATCACGATGCAGGTCGACCAGCTCGGCCGTGGACTGCACACGCACGTCGATTTCCGGGTGCTGTGCATTGAAATCCGCCAAGCGTGGCACAAGCCAACCGGACGCGAACGAGGGTTGGGTGCTGATCGTCAGTGTTTTAGCGCGCGTCAGCACTTCAAGGTCCAGCAAGGCGCTTTCGATCTGGCCAAAACCGCGTGAAAGCCCCGGATAAAGGCTCGCGCCAGCCTCGGTGAGCTGCACCCCATAACGGCTCCGGGTCAGCAGGATAACGCCGAGGCGATCTTCCAGCAGCCGAATCTGTTGACTGATTGCGCCTGGGGTAACGCCCATACGCTCGGCGGCTGCCTTCAGGCTGCCCAGCCGAGTGGCTTCGGTGAAAGCGCGCAACGCGAGCAACGGCAAGACCGCACCCATGCAAATACCAACCTTAGAAAAACTGATGTTAGGGCGTGAAAGGATCGTTAGTCAGCCCCATGTCTGATGCCTAGCATAGCGTTGACCCACACAAACTCGCATCAGTTTTTATAAGGTGAACAGCATGCAAGGATTGCCCCTTACCCCCATCAACAGCAAAGGCGCCAGCGCCGATGCCTTCGCCCAACATCCCGGTTACCGTCGCATGTTCGCCCATGGCCAGCTGACACTGGGCATCTTCCTGCCGCTTCGCTTCCATGACGGTGACATGGCTGTGCTTCGTGGGCAGGCGCAGCTGGTCAACGAAATCGACCGCCTGGGCTTCGCAGCCGTGTGGGTACGCGATGTGCCCTTGTACGACCCGGCTTTCGGTGACGCCGGCCAGGTATTCGACCCATTCACCTACCTGGCCTATCTGACGGCCCATACCCGCACTATCGCCTTGGCAACCGGTAGCGCGATCTTCTCCCTGCGCCACCCCATCGACCTGGCCAAGGCTGCGGCCAGCCTGGACTGCCTGTCAGGTGGGCGCCTGGTGCTGGGTATTGCCTCCGGCGACCGCCCCGTGGAGTTCCCCGCCTATGGCCTGCCCCATGAAAAGCGCGGGGAGCGCTTCGCGCAAAGCGTGGACTACTTCCGTCAGCTGCTGGCTGGCCCTTCTGCGCCGATCCATTCGCCATTGGGCCAGCTCGATGGCGCCCGCCTGCTCCCCTGCCCCGTTACCGGGCGCATCCCGTTACTGGTGACCGGCTCGTCACGCCAATCCATGCAGTGGCTTGGCGAACAGGCCGACGGCTGGATTACCTACCCCGAAGCCACCCATAACATCCTTGGCCCGCGCCGCCTGGCCGAGAAGATCCGCGCTTGGCGAGCGGCCATTCCTGGCGGCGGCTTCCGTCCGCATGTCACCAATGAATGGATCGATCTTGATGAAGACGCCAACTTCCCGCGCACGCCGCAACAAGGTGGCTATGTGTTGCGCACAGGCCGCAACGGGTTAATCGAGCTGTTGCATGAGTGGCGCGAGGCCGGGGTCAATCATGCTGCACTGGGCATGCAGATGGCCCAACGCCCGGCGCAGGAGATCATCCAGGAGCTGGCAGAAGAAGTGCTGCCACTGTTTCCATCGCTGACGGGGCCAGAGCCCCATGGGCAGAACTGGTAGGCATTGCGGTGGCTGCTGGTTGTGAACGGCGCGCGCATCGGCTTTACATTCAGTTCGTATGATAATAAGGTTTTAATCATACGCGGCGTATGTAATTTCTGGTCCAGCCGGAAGCGCACCTGTCGATAAGGAGAGTCGAGCATGTTCACAACCTACCGCACGTTGTTCCAGTCAAGGGGAACCAAGGGCTTCGCTCTGGCGGGCCTTTTGGCGAGGCTTGCGTTGCCGATGACAGGTATCGGGATCATCACCCTGTTGTCGCAGGTTCGCGGCAGTTACGGCCTGGCGGGTGCGGTAGCAGCCACCTTCGTGTTCATCTATGCCCTGCTGTCACCGCAGGTCTCACGCCTTGTGGACCGCTTCGGCCAGCGCCGGGTATTGCCGGCAGCCGCCGGGCTCAGCGTGCTGGGCATCCTGCTTCTGGTGGCGTGCAGCTATTGGCAGACGGCGGACTGGACATTGTTCGCTGGCGCAGCCCTGGCCGGCTTCATGCCAAGCATGTCGGCAATGGTGCGTGCACGCTGGACTGCGGTCTACCGCGGCCAGCCCCAGTTGCAGACAGCCTTTGCGCTGGAAACCGTACTCGATGAAGTCACCTTCATCGCCGGCCCGCCGATTTCAGTTGGCTTGAGCGTGGCGGTGCTACCCCAGGCAGGGCCACTGGCCGCCGCCGTGCTGCTGACCATTGGTGTGCTCGCACTGGCCGTGCAGGTCAGTACCGAACCGCTGGTAGAGGCCGATGCTGCCAACGGGCAAGGCACCGTGTCGGTCTTGCGTCTCGCCGATGTGCGGCTGCTGACCCTGCTGCTGGTGGCGATGGGCGTGATTGTCGGTACCGTCGACATCGTCAGCGTGGCGTTTGCCGAGCAGATGGGCATGCCGGCTGCAGCCAGTGCAGTGCTGTCGTGCTACGCCATCGGGTCCTGCCTGGCGGGGCTGGTATTCGGTGCCTTGAAACTCCATACGCCACTGCGCAAGCTGCTCCTGCTGGGTGGGTTGGCCACCGCAGCGACCACCTTGCCGCTGCTGCTGGCGGGTAACATCGTCGGGTTGGCTGGCGCAGTGCTGGTCGCG
Organism: Pseudomonas sp. TSO6; assembly: GCF_056098905.1. Lineage (NCBI taxonomy): Bacteria > Pseudomonadati > Pseudomonadota > Gammaproteobacteria > Pseudomonadales > Pseudomonadaceae > Pseudomonas > Pseudomonas sp. TSO6. Next base: position 277,356 of record NZ_JBLZWV010000037.1, read on the forward strand.
GGTCTGTTCTTCGCCCCCACCATGATCGTGGCGATGGCGCTGGTAGAGCGCATTGTTCCGCCAAGCAAGCTGACCGAAGGCATGACCTGGTTGCTCGCCGGGCTCAACGTCGGGGTTGCCGGCGGGGCTGCGGCATCGGGGCAGGTTGTCGATGTATTGGGTGCCAAGGCCGGATTCAACGTCGCCCTTGGCGCCGGCGTGGCGGTGTTCCTGGTTGCTTCATGGGGCTACTACCGCCTGCGGGACCGCACTGAAGAAATGTCGTATTCGGTTTGATCCCGTCCGCCCGCCATGTATCGAGCAAGGCGAAGCAAGGAGAAAGCAGGCGCTTGTCAGTGCGTGTCGAGATCAAGACAATGGATACAGGTTGTATGACGGCACTCGCATACGCTCACCTCATGCCATCTGAAGACAAGGAGTAGCTGGATGGTTCGACGCACACGCGCCGCAATGGAAGAAACCCGGGCCAGGTTGCTGGAGACCGCGCGCAAAGTATTCAGTGAACGCGGCTACGCGGACACTTCGATGGATGACTTGACTGCCCAGGCGGGCCTGACGCGGGGGGCGCTGTACCATCACTTTGGCGACAAGAAGGGGTTGCTGGCGGCAGTGGTCGAGCAGCTCGACGCAGAGATGGATGAGCGCTTGCGTGCCATTACTGACACCGCAGAAGATGGGTGGGAGGGTTTTCGCCAGCGCTGCCACGCCTTTCTGGAAATGGCGCTGGAGCCCCAGATCCAGCGGATCGTGCTGCGTGACGCCAGGGCGGTGCTGGGTGGCGGCTCGCCGGAGGCACAGCAACAGTGTGTCGAGTCGATGCGCAAGCTGATACATGAATTGATAGTGCAGGGCGTTATCGTCGAAGCGGACGCTCAAGCGCTGGCTTCGCTGTTATATGGCAGCTTGGCAGAAGCGGCTGCGTGGATCGCGGAGGCTGAAGAGGGCGCCGCGCGCTTGGCGCAGGCAAGCGTGGCGCTTGATCTGCTGTTGCGCGGAGTGCTTAAAAGCCAGGTTGCCTGATGAGCAGGTAACCGCCCTCCTCGCCTAGGATAAATCTTCCAAATCCGCAAACCTGCTCAAAAGTAACCGAGCACCCACTGCTGAACGGCTGACGTGTCATTGATGTCGCCATCGAAACTATAGCGGGGGTCATGACTTTGATTATTCCCCAGCACCCGCCCTCTCCACACTTTCAACGGTAACCAGAACTGCGCACCACTAGGCAAGGCCTGAGAACCGATGTCGATATACAACGTGTCGCCACTCATTGATAACCCGAAATGGGTCGCTCCAGGAACGGCCAGAACCGCATCTGCAAAATCCAGACAGGCACTTGCACAGAATGAGTCCGTCACCAGCACAAGCTGCCCTTTGAATCTTACTGGACTGGAATCCTTTACCAGGCCCTGGTCGAGCGATGACGTATCGGGCTGTCGACCAAGCTGTTACCACCGCGATTGCCACGGGTGTCGAATACCACCAGTTTGGCGTCCTCGATGTGCCTGAGCGTGTCGAGCATTTGTTCGAGGATAGATCGCCAGTTTAGCTATGAACTTAATGAAATAGCTGTATCGATTACCGACAAGGGTAGGTAGATCAATGTAAGTGGCGCGTACAGGCGGCGGGGGCGTGCGAAGAACACTGCCAACGGCAATGTGAACATGACCATATCCACCGCTGCCCATAGCTGGAAGGGTGAGGCGTTGAAGAACAAGATATTGGTCACACTACCCAAACCAAGGTAGGTACAGATCGCCAGCAAGGCAAATCGCCCATCCTGCTCAAAGTAGACCTGAAGGCCATACAGTTCGTCCTCGCTACGACTGGGCAGGATCAACGCCGCTGCGCTGAACAGGGAAAGGGTCAGACTGACCAGAAGCAGGAACTCGACGAAAGAAAAGTCTTTCTTGAATGTGGGAAGATCATTGAGGGCCCACCACAATTCTAGCTGGAAGAGAAAAAGTGTGAATGCCCACGCAAGGGCTACCCAATCTGGCGGTGCCGTCCGGCGGATCCTGAAAACGGTCATGACGCCCAAAAGAATCCTGGTGATGGACAAACCCAGCACCATCGAAAGCACGGTCACCAAGATAGGGAAATTGCCCACCGCCGCCTCCTCGGATGTACGCTGTTTCTCGCAAAGCGTGCCGTCGTTGACCTATACAATTCCTTGGTCAAACTTCCAGGATAAGGCCATCAGCCGAACCACCTGAAGAATGACCGAAGCGAGCCTCTGATGCGCTTGTGTGACCGCCATGGCCCAGCTTAGGCTCTTACAGGATCGGCGGGAGATAGACAACTCGGTCTCGCCCTCCCTGTTTGGCTGCGTAAAGTGCGCTGTCGGCACGCCGCAGTGCATGATCGATCTGCTCGCTATCGGCGACTAAAGTAGATCCTAGGCTGAGGCTCACCCTTAGCGCACCGCTGGAGAGTTGCATCGGTCTGCTGCCAACGAGCAGGCGCACGCGTTCCGCGATCCGCACCAGCTCGTCAGCGTCCTTTACCCGTAGCAACGCGACGAATTCCTCACCGCCTTGGCGTACCAGCAAATCGTCCGGGCGAAGGGCTGCTCGCAAGCGACGCGCACACTCGCAGAGCACCTGGTCACCGTCAGCATGACCATACTTGTCGTTTACCGACTTGAAGTGGTCAAGGTCCGCATACAGAGCACCCAGCTTCAGACCTTTCTCCTTTGCCAAACGGCGTTCACAATCCTGGAAGGCCGCCACCGCGCCGCGGTTCCATAGCTGTGTTAGCGGATCAAGCAAAGCCTTGCGTTGCTCACGGTCCATTTCAAGCCGTAAGTCGTGGTTGGCCTGTATCAAGCTGCGCAGTTGTAGATAACCCTCTGCGAGCGTGGCCAAGTCTCTGAAGTTGGCCTGTTGGGCCTCACTTAGCAGGCGTGGGCGAGGGTCGAACATGCATAACGTTCCGATTGCTTTGCCGTTCCCGGCACGCAAGGGGTGACCGGCGTAGAAGCGGATGTAGGGTGCGCCAATGACCAGCGGATTATCGGCAAAACGCGCATCGTACTCGGCGTCAGCCACCAGCAGGGTGTCGTCACCCAGAATGGCGTAGCCGCAGAACGACACATTGCGCGGCGTCTCGTTTACATCTAGCCCAATCCTGGCCTTGAACCATTGCCGATCGTGATCAATCAGGCTGATCAGTACAGTATCCACGTGCGCCACTTCTTGAGTGAGGCGCACCAGGGTATCGAGGTAATGCTCAGCCGGTGTATCCAGCACATTCATCTCATCAAGGGTACGCTGGCGCAGCGTTTCGTCAGTCGGTATGGGGCAAGCCGGCATGTCTTTCTCCAGTCGATGGGGTAGCGTCTGCAAAGGTCCTACGCTGATTGAAGTCTTCACCACACATACTGCAAGCGCAACGTCCCGGTCAGGAATGTCTCGGGCTGCCAGGTGGCAAACTCTTCCTGGGTCAGCGCCGCCCCCCCAACAGATTGTGCACGAAAACCAGCTGCACATCCCCCATCCCGCCATTGTGCCTGGTCCCGTCGAAAAACCGCGCATCGTCGAATGATGCGCTGATATCGACATAAAGCTGAGTTACCTGTATCGCAGAGTTGCGCCCGCCGACATCCTGATGACCACGCCCAACCCCGACCTGGTCTACGCCATGAGCTACCTGGACCTGACGAAGTACGGGCCGCTGGTGGTCGAAGCACCGCCCGGGGTGCAGGGCATGTTCGATGATTTCTTCCAGCGGCCGATTATGGGGCCGACCATCGGTGGCAAGATCTGGCGCGATGAACACTGGGTGCGTCACCCATGCACGGTCGCCGCGCACACCAAAAATGTCACGGACAGCATTACGACTGCCTGGGTGTCAACACAGAGGCGGTAGCGTTCTCGCTGGAGAAAACAAGGAACGCCAAGTGGGCCTCATAGCGATTGAGCACATCATCTATGACCTGCTGTTTGGTCAGGCCCATCAAGTCATAACCGCCAGACCCCGTCTGGGTGAACACCTCCAAACGGTAATAGACATCGATCTCGCGCGTCATGCGGCCACTGAACATGGGCACAGGCGCCTCGACAATAGCGACGTGGTAATGGAAGTCACGGAATTCGTCCATCGATACCCGCAGCAACGGTTCCTCGATACCGCTGGTATTGACCAGGTTTTCCCGGGTGACGTGATAGCCCTGATGGCGGAATTCAGCGACGACTTCGCCCAGCGCTGGCCCGACTGTCCGGTCCAGGAACTGGGTGACCTGGTGCAGCGATGGGTACGCCCGCAGGTGCTCGAGCCGTTGCTTCCAGGAGCGCTCCGGTACATGCCCCCCGCTCGCCGCCATCGAGGGACGGCGCAGCACGCGCCCTTCACGTTCGGCACGTTCCATGCGCAATACCTTGTAGAAGGATGCCATCACCAGATAAGCGATGACCGTCACCGGTAGCGCAAAGATCAGCGTTGCATACTCCATGGTCGTGACCCCACCTGCGACCAGCATCGCCACAGTGAGCATGGCCGTGAGCAAGGCCCAGAAAATCCGCAACCAGCTCGGGCCGTCCTGGGAAGGGTCGGGAATCGTTGCAGAAAAGTTCGACATCACCATCGCCCCGGAGTTGGCGCTGGTGAGGTAGAACAGCAAGCCTGACAGCGTTGCCAGTCCAATCAGAAACATCGAGCCCGGGAACATCTGAAGCAGTGCATACCAACCCCGCTCGGGGCTGTCCATCGCCAGCGTGGCAAACTCGGTGTTGCCCTGGAGTACCTGAAAAAGTGCGCTGTTGCCGAAAAGCGAGACAATGATGAAATCGCACAGTACCGGCGCTGTGACTGCTGCCAGGACGAATTCACGCAAGGTGCGGCCCCGCGAGATTCGCGCCAGGAACACGCCGACGAATGGCCCCCAGGCCAGCCAGAAGGCCCAGAAAAACAACGTCCACCCCCCCATCCAGCCGGCCCCGTCGGGCTCGTAGGCAAACGTCTGGAATGTACGCGCAGGAAAGGTGACGAGAAACTGACCGATGTTCGACACCAGTGCATTCAACAAGAACGCCGTCTGCCCTGTTATCAGGATGTACAGCATCATCGCCACGGCGCTCCAAAGGTTCAACTCGGCGATCCAGCGGATGCCTCGGTCAACCCCGGAGGTGGTGGCCGCAATGGTAAGCGCCACAGCACCCATCACCAATGCGATCTGTAATGAGAGGCCCTGTTCCAGGGCGAATATCAGCGAAAAACCAACACTCAGCAGTACCACACCGATACCCATCGACGTGGCGACTCCAAACACGGTGCCGACCAGCGCAATGATACTGATGCCATCGCCCAAGGGGCCGCGTACGCGTTTGCCAAACAGAGGGTAGAGCGCGGCGCGAATCGACAGCGGCATGTCCCACCGATAGGCGAAATAACCCATGGCCATTCCCAGCAGGGCATACATCGCCCACCCTGCGATGCCATAGTGAAACATGGTCCAGATGACCGCGTCCTGCATGGCCTGGGCAGTACCGCCTTCACCGCTGGGCGGGTGCAAGTACTGTACGACCGGGCCGGTGACCGAATAGAACAGCATGTCTATGCCGACCCCTGCGGCGAACAGCATGGCAACCCAGGTCACCAGCTTGTACTGCGGCCGCGAGTGGTCAGGGCCGATGCGCACGTCCCCTTCCCTGGATAACGCGACCCACAGCACGAAGCCGACGACCAGGGTCATCGTCAGCACGTAGTACCAACCCAGGTTCGTCGCAATCCAGTCGGTTGTCCGCTTCATCGCCGAGCGTGCTGCATCGGGCATGAGGATCGTGGTAATGGAAAACACCAAGATCACCATTGACGAGATCAGCAGGACGCGCCAGTTGATGCGCGCCTCCTGATGTACGACCAATTGGCCGTGACCTTTGCCGAGGTCACTGCGAGATACGGGAGGATCGTCAGCGTCGCCTGGTCGGCCAGGGCGGCGTGCCGTACCGCCGTATTTGCTGCGCTCGAGTGCTGGCATCGACTTCACGCAGGGGCCAGCAGTCGTTGAAGTGGTCGGATCGTTACCGTTGCAGTGTTGATCCTTGGGAGGTACGAAGGGCATGAGCTTTCTCCTGTTGCGTACTTCATTCAACTCCGCCTGATCAGGCCTGCCTCACAGTAGGAGCGAATTCCATCCATTCGGTTGTTTCATGCGATTGCACGCGCGCGTATGCGCGTTTGGGCAGCAGTCCCCAAGGCAGGCTCGCCCGGCGCCAGCGCAAGTGCGTGAAAGGGCCTGATGATGACGACCACATTGATCGTGCGGGGCAGGATTGCCGGTTCTGGACCAGGCTCCGTTGGCCGGGCGCAAGGCAGACAGCACAAGAGTGTCACGCATGTCGGCTGGATACACCGCAGTTCAGGCCCGCAGTGTCAATCAAGCGCTTCAACTGAGCCTTGGCTCAATTGAGGGTGGAAGCCCTGGGCACGGAGCATCGCCAGGGTTGGCGTCGTCGCTGTTGCCGGACGACGTATGGGGAATGTTCTGGTGGAACCCGCGAATTCTAACGATACAGGCAGTCAAATAGAAGGCTCACCCACAGCTATCGTTCAGAAGCGGCGGAAAACGATGTGGCCAGTCGATTTGGATTGACTGACTCCCTCAGGGCGTGAAACGGGCATTGAGCGGAAATGGATTGGGTGCTCGCGTAATCCTGAAATAGCATGGACTATTCACATTCAAGATGGCGCACTCGCGGTGAGCATACCCATGGAGCGAAAAGCAATCCCCTCAGCCACCTCTGATTGGGTCATACGCAGCACTACACCTGGCAGTGTGGAGCGCATCGAAGCGTGGTTTGGCGGCCATGGCTACGACCCGCATCGTCACGATACCTATTCGATAGGCCGCACCCTTGCCGGCGTCCAGAGCTTTCACTACAAGGGCGCGCTGTGCCACGGTGAGCCCAGGCTCAGCCGGCTCAGCGGTTGCTGCGAGGTAATGGCAAAGTCCAGGCTGCCGTCGCGCAGGCGTTGCAGGATCTGGCTGGGGCGCAAGTCGGTGATGGTGATCTTCACTCGCGGGTACTTGCGCCGGAACGCGAGGATGCTCTCATCGACACCATCGAGCATCGCTGTCAGCGATGTGACCCCGATCGACACAGCGCCCAGCGCGGCATCCTGAATGCTCGCCGCTTCGATCTGCAGGCGACGAATGCTCTCCACCACGAGGTTGGCGTGGCGAATGACGCGCTTGCCTTCCTCGGTAAGGGCCATGCCTTTGTGCGAGCGCTGCAACAGGCTGAAGCCGACCTCCCGTTCCAGGTCCTTGATCGAACGACTCAGCGCAGGCTGGGTAATGTGCATGAGCTTGGAAGCTTCAAGGATGCTGCCTGCGTTGTGGATGGCGACCAGCGCCTTGAGTTGATGCAGTTTCAACCGTCTTTTCCCTTGTTGTTATCGGGTCGGTTTGAAATAGGCTTTGGCGACCCTGACAGGCCCTGACTGAAAGGCCTGGCGGCTAAACGTGACGCAACGTGGCCAACACGCTCGCCGCATCACTGACCTCGAACTTGCCAGGCGCTTCGACAGCAAGGTGTTTGACAACCAGGTTGTCGACCACCATGGCGTAACGCAGCGAACGGCGCCCCAACCCACGCGCCGACAGGTCCTGGATCAGGCCCAGTGCGTCGCTGAATTCGCCGTTACCATCGCCGATCATCCTCACCGCTTCGCCCACCTGCAGGCTGTTGCCCCAGGCATTCATGACAAAGGCATCGTTCACGGACACGCAGAGAATCTCGTCAACGCCCGCGGCGAACAACGCTTGTGCCTCAGCGACATAACCCGGGACGTGGCGTTCGGAGCAGGTAGGCGTGAACGCGCCGGGCAAACCGAACACAACCACTTTTTTCTGCTTGCAGCGCTCGTGAACGGAAAAGGCATTGGGGCCGATCGCGCAGACGCCCTCGTCATTGTTGTACTCGTACAGCGTAACGTCGGGCAGTAGATCGCCAGTGTTGATCATCGTGGTCTCCTGGGTGCGTTGATGGCCGGGCACGCTATGATGGCGCAGTCCACCAGGCCAGGTACACCATGCCCGCCGCAACGTCCGTTCAACGCGCCAATATCGCCTGGGTATGGTCGATGGAAGGAACGGGCACCAGCACACGCCGAGCCGCCAGCCATTCCCGCATGCGCGCCGTATCGAAAATCTGCCCCTCTTCCATCATCACCAGGATGAGCGCTTGTGACATTCGGTAACATCCACACTGGGAACAATGCCGCTCTTCCCATCCCTGGGTGCACTCGACGGATTGCGCCTGTCCCGCGCAAATCAGACAACTCATGTAAGCCCCCTTTTGTTTTTGTCCATGGAGGTGAGCGCAAGGTTACGAAAATCGTATGCCAAGCGCTGTACATGAGATTTCCATGCCAACTTTAAATCCCCTCCATTTTCAGAGCGAAATTGGGTGCCATGAGCCGCAGGCTCAGCCGGCGTGGGCCAGCTGCACCTGCAAAAACGCCATCAATGCCCCCGCCGCAGGTGACAAGCTGCGCCCCTTGCGGGTGAGCATGCCGATATGCCGCTCGACCTTGGGCTCCACAAGCGGTACGAACGCCAGCTTGTCGTTCTCGTGCGGAAAGGCGAGGTACGGCAGGGTGCTGATCCCCACCCCCTCCTCCAGCATGGCGATCAACGAAATCATGTTGGAGATGAAGAGCCGGCTGTGCGACAGCAAACCCTCGGCCTCGGTGCCTGCCAGCAGTTGCGAGGTACCATTGCGGATCATCGGCACGCCCTGCAACTGCGCCCAGTGCAGCGGATCACCCGCCTGCGCCAACGGGTGGTCGCTACGGCACACCACGCCCACCTGATCGTTCACGATCGGGGCGAATTCAACCTGCTCATCATCCATCCACAGGCTGCTGATGCCGAAATCCACCTGCCCTTGGGCCAGCAACTGCTGCACACGTTCGGCGGTGCCATCCTGAATGCTGACCTGCACGTTCGGGTGTGCGGCCACGAACCGGGCCAGCGGCCCTGGCAGCATGCGGCTGGCCACCGAAGGTACCGTGGCGATGCTGACTTGGCCGATTTCATGCCGGGCAAGCAGCGTGGCTTCACGGGCGATACGGTCATGGTGCTCGATCAAGCCGCGAAACAACGGCAGGCAATGCTCGCCGAAGGGCGTCAGCTCTACCCGTCCCCCGCCCTTCTCGACCAATGCCTGGCCCAGCTTCTGCTCCAGTTCACGCACGGCCAGGGATATCGCCGGCTGGGTGCGAAAGGCCTGGCGGGCGGCGGCATGGAAGCTCTTGAGTTCGGCGACCAGTACGAAGTAGCGCAATTGGGCGATCTTCAGCTCGGGCAACATGGTTAGCATTCCTTATCAAAGCATTTTTTTTATTAATTTTTATTTGCTGCATATTGCTCGCATGATGAATGCCATGCAAACAGAGGCGTTCATCCATGTCACACAAGACCTACAACAACTACATTGATGGCCAGTGGTGCGAAGGCCACACCACCCTGGGCAACTACAGCCCCTCGGACACCGGCGACCTGATCGGCCAGTACCATCAGGCCAGCGCCGAACAGGCCCGCCAGGCCATCCAGGCCGCCCGCGCCGCACAACCGCAGTGGGCCGCCAGCGGCCTGGAAGCCCGTCAGCAAATCCTGATGGCCATTGGCGACGAACTGATTGCCCGCAAGGAAGAGCTCGGCGAACTGCTCTCGCGAGAAGAAGGCAAGCCCCTGGCCGAAGGCATCGGCGAGGTCAACCGCAGCGGCCAGTTCTTCCATTACTACGCCGCCGAAGTGCTGCGCCAGATGGGCGAAACCGCCGCCTCGGTGCGCGCCGGGGTCGACATCGAAGTGCATCGCGAACCGGTGGGTGTGGTGGGCATCATCACCCCATGGAACTTCCCCATGGCCACCGCCGCCTGGAAAATCGCCCCGGCCCTGGCCTTCGGCAACACCGTGGTGTTCAAGCCGGCCAACCTGGTGCCGGCCAGTGCCTGGGCACTCACCGAGATCATCAGCCGCCAGGGCCTGCCAAGCGGCACCTTCAACCTGGTAATGGGCAGCGGCGCCGAGGTCGGCGAAGCGCTGGTGCAGTCCGCCGACATCGATGCCCTGACGTTCACCGGTTCGCTGCAGACTGGCCGGCGCGTGGCGGTCGCCACCGCAGGTAACCTGGTGCGCTGCCAGCTGGAAATGGGCAGCAAGAATGCCTTGGTGGTCATGGATGACGCCGACCTTGAACTGGCCGTGGAATGCGCGCTCAACGGTGCCTTCTTCGGCACCGGGCAGAAGTGCACGGCTTCGTCACGGCTGATTGTCTGCGACGCCATCCACGACCGCTTCGTCGAGGCCCTGCGCCTGCGCATGCGCCAGCTCAAGGTCGGCCATGCCCTGGATACCGGCGTGCAGATCGGCCCGGTGGCCGACGCGCGCCAGCTGGAACAGAACCTCGCCTACCTGCAGTTGGCCCAGGCCGAAGGCGCAACCCTTATCGAAGGTGGCGAACGCCTGCAACTGGAGAGCGACGGCTACTACATGCGCCCGGCGCTGTTTATCAACAGCCGCAACGACATGCGCATCAACCGGGAGGAAGTGTTCGGCCCCATCGCCTGCGTGATCCGCGTACGCGACTTCGAAGAGGCACTGGCCACGCTCAACGACACCGAATACGGCCTCACTGCCGGCATCATCACCCAGTCGCTGCGCCACGCCAGCCACTTCAAGCGCCGCGCCCAGACCGGCTGCGTAATGGTCAACCTGCCCACCGCCGGCACCGACTACCACGTGCCGTTCGGTGGCCGCAAAGCCTCAAGTTTCGGCCCACGGGAACAGGGCCAGTACGCCCGTGACTTCTACACCGTGGTCAAGACCACCTACCTGCGGCCCTGAAGGAGTACACGCCATGCACGACCTCTTGATGATCGACGGCCTGCAGTACTCCAACTGGAGCCCGGAAATATTCCAGCAGATGCAGGCCGGTGGCCTGAGCGCGGTGCACGCCACCATCGCCTACCACGAGAACGCCCGCGAAACCCTGTCGCGCCTGGGCGAATGGAACCGCCGCTTCGAGACCTGGCCCGAGCTGATCCGCCCGGTGCGCACGGCCAGCGACATCCGCCTGGCGCACGAGGAAGGCCGGGTGGGGATATTCTTCGGCTTCCAGAACTGCTCGCCGATCGAGGACGACATCGCGCTGGTGGAAGTCTTCCGCCAGCTCGGGGTGTTCGTCATGCAGCTGACCTACAACAACCAGAGCCTGCTGGCCAGCGGCTGCTATGAGCGCGAAGACAACGGCATCAGCCGCTTCGGCCGCCAGGTGATCGCCGAAATGAACCGCGTCGGCATGCTCATCGACATGTCCCACAGCGCTGAACGCAGCACCCTGGAGGCCATCGAGCTGTCGAGCCGACCGGTGATCATCTCCCACGCCAACCCGGCCAGCTTCCACGCAGCCAAACGCAACAAGTCCGATGCGGTGCTGCGCGGGATCGCAGCATCAGGCGGGCTGCTGGGCTTCAGCACCTACCCGTTTCACCTCAAGGGTGCCTCGGGCTGCAGCCTGGAAAGCTTCTGCGACATGGTCGCGCGCACCGCCGACCTGATGGGCGTGGAGCATATCGGCATCGGCACCGACCTGTGCCAGGCGCAACCGCTGGCCGTGCTGGAATGGATGCGTAATGGCCGCTGGAGCAAGGACAAGGACTACGGCGAAGGCTCCAAGGATAACGCCAACTGGCCAGCGCCCTTGCAGTGGTTCCGCGACAGCCGTGACTTCGGCAACATCGCCCAGGGCCTGCGCGCCCGTGGCTTTGCCGAACAGGATGTGGCCAACATCATGGGCCTGAACTGGTTGCGCCTGCTGGAGACTGCCACCACGGCGCAGGCCTGAGCCCCTTGCACGGACAGCATCCACAATAACAACAATCGCAGGTTCCGGAGGCTTCATGAAAAACCCAACCACCCTGCAGGCTGAAGGCCAGGCCATGGGCCTGCCAATGGCACGCGACATCGACTGGCCGCTGTTCGTGATCAGCGGCGGGTTCCTCGGCGCCTTCCTCCTGGCGGCACTGATCGACATCGACAGCGTGTCGGCGCTGGTCAACACCCTGTTCGCCTGGTCGACCAGGTTCTTTGGCCTCTACTGGCAAGTGCTGATGCTGGCAACCTTCGCCGTCAGCCTGTTCATCGGTTTTTCCAGATGCGGACGCGTACGCCTGGGCGGCGTCACCCAGCGCCCGGACATCAGCACCTTCAACTGGATCGCGGTGATCATGTGCGCCCTGCTGGCAGGTGGCGGCGCCTTCTGGGCCGCTGCCGAACCCATGATGCACTTTGCCAGCCCGCCCCCCCTATTCGCCGGCCTGCAGCCGCACAGCGAAGCGGCGGCCACCGCGGCACTGGCGCAATCGTTCGTGCACTGGGGCTTTCTCGCCTGGGCCGTGCTGGGCAGCCTGCTGGCAATCGTGCTGATGCACCTGCACTACGACAAAGGCCTGCCACTGGCGCCGCGCACCCTGCTTTACCCGCTGTTCGGCGAGCGGGCACTCAAAGGCCCGATCGGCACCCTGGCCGACGCCACCTCGATCATCGCCGTAGTCGCCGGCACCATCGGCCCGATCGGCTTCCTCGGCCTGCAGATCAGCAGCGCCATGCATGCGGTGTGGGGCTTGCCCAACGATATCGTCACCCAGTCGCTGACCATCGTCCTGGTCACGGCCATGTACACCGTCTCGTGCCTGGTGGGCCTCAAAGGCATCCGTTTTGTCAGCGAGATCAACGTCTGGCTGATGATCGGCCTGGCGCTGTTCATGGTGGTGTTCGGGCCGACGCTGTTCATCCTCGGCGGCTTCCCGGCGGCTTTTGCCCTGCATGTGGAGCACTTCATCCCGATGGCGATGTTCCGCGCCGACCCCAAGTGGCTGGACTGGTGGACGGTGTTCTACTGGGGCTGGTTTATTGGCTACGCGCCGATGGTGGCACTGTACGTCGCGCGGATCTCGCGGGGCCGAACCATTCGCGAGATCATCATGACACTGTCGATCATCGCGCCGCTGGTAACCATGTTCTGGTTCACCGTGGTGGGCGGCACCGGTATCGGCCTGGAGCTGCAAACGCCTGGCATCGTCACCGCCCACGGCACCCAGCCCGAGGACCTGCTGCTGGGGGTGACGCAGAACCTGCCACTGGGCGGCCTGATCAGCGCGCTGTTCCTGTTCCTGAGCTTCATCTCGGTGGCCACCAATGGCGATGCCATGGCCTTCACCGTGGCGCTGGCGATGTCCAGCAACGATAAACCGAAAAAATGGCTGTGCGGTTTCTGGGCCATCGGCATGGGCCTGGCAGCGGTGGTGCTGATCACCATCGGCGCTGGCGGCGTGACGGCCCTGCAGTCCTTTATTGTCATTACCGCGGTGCCGGTGTCGCTGGTGATCCTGCCAGCCTTGTGGGATGCAGTGCGCATCGCCCGGCACATGGCCCGCGAACAAGGCGTCTGAACATGATCCATCCAGGTACAACAACAATGCCCAACACCGTGCCTGCAATACCCGCGATGCGCCCTGCCAGCCAGGTCATGGACCTGGCCCGGCTGGGCAGCCACTTCCAGAGCCCGCTGAGCTTCGTGCGCAGCAGCATGCGGCGGATGATGCAGCAGCACTGGCACATCCAGCGCAGCTGCTTCGACCTGGACGGCCAAGGCTTCGGCACCGCGATCTACCGCATCGACACCCCGAATGGCCTTTACCACTGCGTGATCTTCTCGGCCTACCTGCCGCCGGAAAAGCGCAGCGACCGGGTCATCGCTGACCAGTGGGATGTTACCTTCGTGCTGGTGAATGGCGATGTCGATGCTGCACAACTGGCCGACCTTCAGCGTAACGTGCCGCTGCAGGAGGCGGGCCGCTTCGATGCCCGCGTACTCGTGCTGTCACGGGCCAACCGCAGCCTGCGCAATTTCGACCGGTTTCTGGCGGCGCTGGCGGAGGGTCGCCAGCCCGACCCACAGCAACTGGTTGAGGTTGGCTACCTGTATCGCACCACTGCGGTTTACGGCAACGGCAAGTTCGGCATCGCCGACTTTGGCTGCCTGCAAGACAACCCGGACTTCAACCAGCCGTTCAGCGCGCAGATGTTCACGGTCTACTTGCTGCGCCACTTCAGCATCGAGCAGATCAACCACATGGCCCAGGCGCTAGACCCGCAGCGGGCAGTGCAACTGGCGCCGGCCCTGCAGCGGTACCTGGGGGTCGGCAACGCGACCGGGTTGGGCATGGCCCCGTTCCTGATCAACCACCCGCAACTGGTGGAACGCTGGATCAGCACCCGGGAAACCGCCCTGACCCTGGTGTTGGCGCAGCCGGCCGACCCTGACCGGTTGGTGCGCCTGCAGGCACTGCTGGCACGCGCCCGCCTGCATTTGGAACAGTCCCGGACCGAAGACCAACGCCAGCATGAGCAGAACCTGCAAACCTTGGCCGAGCTTGCTTTACTGACCACCTGGCTTGGCGCACAAGCCACCGGCGCGGGCCTTTGGTCGCGCCTGCTGGCCTGGGCTGAGGCACAGGCGGGGGTGGGCTGCCAGGAACTGCTGGCAAGCCTGCTGCTGGAGCTGTACCCCGAGCAGGTCACGCCACTGGCCGAGCACATGGGTGTCAACGAAAGCTGGCAGCTGGACGCGCAGATGCCCCTTGGGCAAATGCGCCAGCTCATCGAGCAGCGGTACGGCTGGGCGCTGGGCTACGACTTCAGTGCCGTGGATGCCGAGCACTTCTTCTGGTACCGCTCGGCCGAAAAAGAGGAGCCGCGCCTGGGTATGCGCGCCGAGGAACCGGGGGCCGAAAAAGAAATGCAGCTGGGCATTGCCCGCAATATCCAGCAGTGCCACGCCGCACTGCTGCAACACCTGCAGCTACAGCCCCAGGCATTGACCGCGCACTTCCTGATCGCCCAACCGGCGTTCAAAGGCACGGTGCGCCGCCTGCAAGGCATGGCACAGACAACCTACGGTGAAATCCGCGCCAACCTGCTGGCCCGGGACATGCTGCCGATTCACCTGCTGCGCTGCAAACTGGCGTTTTTCGGCGCGGGCAAGTTCGACCCCAAGTCCAGCCGCTGGGTGCGTATCACGCTGTTCCAGGGCGCACCGCTGGTCAGCGACATCGGCCAGCCATTCGCAGACGACTGGAATTTTGCGGTCATGCCGCAAGGGGAACTTTGACCATGCGCGTATCGCTTAACGAAATACAGGTGATGTGCCGCAAGGCATTCGAAGGCATGGGCTTCGCCCCCGGCGACTGCGAGGATGCCGCCGAGCTGGTGGGCTGGCTGCAATTGCAAGGGCTGGATGGCGTGGGTGCGCTGGAAAAGGCCCTGCTCTACCTGCAAGCCGAAGCCGCCCAGCCGTACACCCTGAGCCGCGAAGATGACGCCCTGCTGGTGATCGACGCCAAGGGCCAGAGCGTGTTGCGCTGCGCCGCAACGGTGGTGGAACTGGCAGCCGCCAAGGCCATGCGCCGTGGTCAGGCCGAGCTGCGCATCCACCAATGCCACAACCGCTTGCTACTGCTGGGTTACCTGAGCCGGGCAGCTGTGCAGGGGCTGCACGTGCAAGCTCGCTGGGAAGACGACCGTCAGTGCCACCTGGCCGACTTTACTGCCGGCATTCAGCGCCCGGCACTGCGCAGTGAAGCCCGGCCCGGCACCATTGACGCGGCCGAGCAAAGCGTCACGGTGCTGTTTAGCCGGCCTGGCCAGACTGCAACGGCGCCAGCCAACCCGCAGAGCACCTTGCAGCAGGGCTTTACAGTCAACGACCACACCTGGCAACGGCTCAAACAGCTTGCCGAACACATCCTCGTCGAAAGCACCGATGCCTCGCGCCGCCACGGCGCAGGCGGCGGCAGCGATGCTGACTGAAGCCGCTCAACACTCAGGAAACCAACCCATGAAACATGCAATCAAGACCGAGCTGTTCGCCTCTCGGGCCCCTCTGGAATGGGCGGTAGTCGGCAACGGTACGCTGTACACCGCCCAGATCCCCATCGACGCACAGGGCCAGGTGGTTGCTGGCGGCATCGAGGCGCAGGCCCGCCAGACACTGGACAACCTGCGCCATACCCTGGAAGCCGCCGGCAGTTCGCTGGATGCCGTGACCCAGGTGCTGATCTACGTGACCGACCGCCAATACCTCGCCACCGTCAACAGCCTGTATGCCGACTACTTCCAGGCCCCCTACCCTAACCGCGCGGCAATCGTAGTGGCGGGGTTGGCACGCGAAGAAATGCTGGTGGAGCTGGTGGTGTACGCCTGCCTTTGAGGGCCTTGAGGCGTTCGCCTGGAGGTTTTCAGCGCCTGTGCGATCGAGCGCCGCCCGCGCGGCGCTCGATATACGCATCACATAACCCCCAAGACATGCACCCGGAACACTACGATTTTTCCCCGCCAGGCACCGACCTGTGCCCCATCTCGGTTCAAAACCCTCTCCCTGATCAAAACCGCCCTTTATTGATGCATCGGCCAAAGCCCCCCCGACAGCACCGGCCCGCAACGCCCCTCGCATTCCCGCATTTCCGGCACTGCCAAGCGTTTTCGGCACTTTCATTGCAAAGGCTGTTTGTGCCCAACGCACAGGCAATCAATCGCAACCGAGGCTTACGCCAGACACAGCACCCACTTACCCCAGCAAGGCAGCACCCTGAAAAACGCAGATGAATCGCAATGAAGCTGCCGGCGACGGCGGCAAGGAGTGGGTATGTCCCGGGCTTTTTTCAATGAAATGTACGAAGCGAACGGCAGTTGCCGCCCGCATTACCAGGAGTTCGCCCGCTGGCTGGCCAACACCCCGCTGGAGCTGCTGGAACAGCGCCGGCGCGAGGCCGACCTGCTGTTTCACCGTGCAGGCATCACCTTCACTTTGTACGGCGATAGCCAGGACACCGAGCGCCTGATCCCCTTCGATATCATCCCGCGCAGCATCCGCGCCAGCGAGTGGCGCACGGTCGAGCGTGGCTGTATCCAGCGGGTGCAGGCCCTTAACCTGTTCCTGCAGGACATCTACCACGACCAGCGCATCCTCAAGGCCGGCATCATCCCGCCAGAGCAAGTACTGGCCAACGAGGGCTATCAGATCGCTATGCAGGGCCTGGACCTGCACCGTGGGCTGTACGCCCATATCGCCGGTGTCGACCTGGTGCGTGACGGCGATGGCAGCTACTTCGTACTGGAAGACAACCTGCGTACCCCCAGCGGCGTCAGCTACATGCTCGAAGACCGCAAGATGATGATGCGCCTGTTCCCCGAACTGTTTGCCGCCCAGCGTATCGCGCCCATCGACCATTATCCCAACCTGCTGCTGGACACGCTCAAGAGCGCCAGCCCGCTGGACAACCCCACCGCCGTGCTGCTCACCCCGGGCCGTTTCAACAGCGCCTACTTCGAGCACGCCTTCCTGGCCCGGGAAATGGGCATCGAGCTGGTCGAAGGCGCAGACCTGTTCGTGCGTGACGAGCATGTCTACATGCGCACCACGGCCGGCCCCCAGCAGGTGGACGTGATCTACCGCCGGCTGGACGACGACTACCTCGACCCGCTGTCCTTCAACCCTGACTCGACGCTGGGCGTACCGGGGCTTATCTCGGTTTACCGCGCCGGCAATGTGGTGCTGGCCAACGCCGTCGGCACGGGCGTGGCCGACGACAAGTCGATCTACCCGTATGTGGACGACATGATCCGTTTCTACCTGAGCGAAGAGCCGATCCTCAACAACGTGCCCACCTGGCAGTGCCGCAAACCCGCAGACCTGTCCCATGTCCTGGCCCACCTGCCCGAGCTGGTGGTCAAGGAAACTCAGGGCTCCGGCGGCTATGGCATGTTGGTGGGGCCGGCATCAACCAGCGCCCAGATCGAGGATTTCCGGGCGCGTATCAAAGCCCGCCCGCACGCCTATATCGCGCAACCCACCTTGTGCCTGTCGACCTGCCCCACCTTCGTCGACAGCGGCATCGCGCCGCGCCACATCGACTTGCGCCCGTTCGTGCTATCGGGCAGTGAAACGCGCCTGGTGCCTGGCGGCCTGACCCGCGTGGCCTTGCAGGAAGGCTCGCTGGTGGTCAACTCGTCGCAGGGCGGCGGTACCAAGGACACCTGGGTGGTAGAGGACTGAACCATGCTTTCGCGAACCGCTTCCGACTTGTACTGGATGTCCCGCTACCTGGAACGTGCAGAAAACCTCGCACGCATGCTCGAGGTCAGCTATTCGCTGTCGCTGATGCCCCAGGCCGGGCGCAGCGACGGCCATGCCGAACTGGCGATGTCGCTGCTGGCCTCGGGCACGCTGGACGACTACATCCGCCGGCACACCGAGCTCGACACCGAGCGCATGTTGCACTTTTTTGCCCTGGACGCGACCAACCCCAGCAGCATCTATTGCTGCCTGCAGGCCGCCAGGACCAATGCCCATGCGGTGCGCGGCCGGATTACCGCCGACATGTGGGAGAACATCAACGCCACCTGGATCGAAATGCGCAACATCGCCAGCAATGGCCTTGGCCGCTATGGCATCAGCCAGTTCTGTGACTGGGTCAAGGAACGCTCGCACCTGTTCCGCGGCGCCACCTCCGGCACCATCATGCGTAACGATGCCTATAGTTTCATCCGCCTTGGCACCTTCCTGGAGCGGGCAGACAACACCCTGCGCCTGCTCGATGCGCGCTACGAAATGTTCGGCGAGGCCTCCGAAGAGGTCAGCGACAGCTCCGCCCGCGGCTATTACCAGTGGAGCGCCCTGCTGCGCGCGCTTACCTCGTATGAAGCCTTCAACGAAATCTATCGCGGCGCACCCAGCGCCCGGCCGGTGTCCGAGCTGCTGCTGTTGCGGGTGGACGTGCCGCGCTCGCTGCATGCCTGCATCGAGGAACTGGACCTGATCCTGGCCGGCCTGCCAGGCAACAGCGGCCGCGCCGCCCAGCGCATGGCCGCCGAACTGAACGCGCGCCTGCGCTACACCGCCATCGACGAAATACTCGACGCCGGGTTGCACCCGTGGCTGAGCGACTTCATTGGCCGCGTCAACCAATTGGGCCAGGCCGTCCACCACTCCTACCTGGAGGTCGTATGAAACTGTCCATCCGCCACGACACCACCTACAGCTACGCCAGCGACGTGAGCAACAGCATCCAGTTCCTGCGCCTGACGCCGCGCAGCAGCGAACGCCAGCGCATCAATGACTGGCAACTGGACCTGCCCTGCAAGGTCAAGGGCCAGATCGACCCCTATGGCAACATCCTGCATGTGCTGACCCTGGACAAACCCCATGGCCACCTGGCACTTACCGCCCGCGGCCAGGTCGAGATCGACCCGGACTGCGAACAGGAAGTCGAGAGCCAGTCCCCCCTGCCGTTCCTGCGCGGCAGCCACCTGACCCAGGCCGATAACGCACTGATCGCGTTTGCCGCCCGGCAATGTGGCAGCCACCGCGACCGGGCAGCGCTGGTCGGGCTGATGCAAGGCCTGGCCGAGCACATGCCCTACAGCCCCGGCGCCACCTCGGTGGGCACCACGGCCATCGAAGCGTTCAGGGGTGGCGCCGGCGTGTGCCAGGACCACACTCACGCCTTCCTGGCCTGCGCCCGCAGCCTCGGGGTGCCCGCACGCTATGTGTCCGGTTACCTGTGCACCGAGGACGAACAGCACCTGGCCAGCCATGCCTGGGCCGAGGCCTGGGTCGACGACGCCTGGTACAGCTTCGACATCACCAACCGCCTGACACGCCCGGAACGCCACCTGAAGCTGGCAGTTGGCCTGGACTACCTGGACGCCTGCCCGGTCAGGGGCGTACGCCGCGGGGGTGGCGCCGAAGCGATGCAGGCCAGCGTCCACGTGCATCGCCAGTGACGGGTTTGCTGCAGGTCGGTCTTGCCGCACGGTGCGGCAAGACCACTCCACTCGCAACACAAGGGAAACCGCATGACTTACTGCGTCGCCATGCACCTGGAGGCCGGGCTTGTCTTCATCAGCGACTCACGCACCAACGCCGGCATCGACCAGATCTCCACCTTTGCCAAGTTGTTCGTTTTCAGCCTGCCGGGCGAGCGGCTGATCGTGCTGCAGACCGCCGGCAACCTGGCAACCTCGCAGTCGGTGGTGAACCTGCTGCGCCAGCGTACCCAGGGCAGCGGCCCTCATCTGCTGAACGTTGCCACGCTCTACGATGCAACGGTGCTGGTTGCCGACACCCTGCGCGAAGTGGTCAGCCGTGACCGCAGCAAGCTTACTGCCGACGTCGACCTGAGCAGTTCATTCATTGTTGGCGGCCAGATAGCCGGCGGGCCCATGGCCATCTACAACGTCTACGCACAAGGCAATTTCTTCCAGGCCACGCCGGATACCCCGTTCCTGCAACTGGGCGAAAGCAAGTACGGCCGGCCAATCCTCGACCGCAACCTGGATTACCGCACCCCGCTCGATGAAGCGCTGCGCTGCGGCCTGATTTCGTTCGACTCCACCATCCGCAGCAACCTGTCGGTGGGCATGCCGCTGGACTTGCTGGTGTACCGCAATAACAGCCTGGAAAGCATGACGCGCCAGCGCATCACCAGCGACGATGCCTATTACCAGCAGATTCGCAGGCAGTGGAGTGACGGTCTGAAAACCCTGCTGGCCGAACTGCCAGCGCCGCCTTATGGCTGAATGAGCGAACAGCCCGGAATCTCTGCTGCCTGTACCGGCCTCTTCGCGGGTAAACCCGCTCACAGTGGAAGCAGCTGTCTTGCACCATCACTCAGGCTACCGCATCACCAGGTAGGAGCAGCCTTGCGCTGCGAAGAGGCCGGTAGGGCTGAAGATCATCTTTGGCTGCAATGGCCTCTTCGCAGCACAAGGCTGCTCCTACAGGTCCGGTACTTGCCTTGGAATCGAGCCAATCAGTTGGACCACGTCAGTGACGTCGATTGCAATGTTCGAGACGCCGTGGGTTATCCTGCACCCTCACCCCTGTCACGAGACTGTCATGTCGTCCGCTGCCACACCGGTGCAAACCCACCGCGCCGACCAAGACTCCCGCAATGCCGCACAGGTGCTCAGCCTGTGCCTGCCCAGTGACGTACTGCTCTACCTGCTGCTGCCGATGTACGCAGCCGATTTCGGCGTGACCCTGGCCGAGGCTGGCATTCTGCTGGCGGCCAACCGCCTGGTGCGCATCATCGGCTACGGCTGGGTAGTGCGTTTCTATGCCCGCCATGGTGACCGCGCGGCCTGCAGCCTCGCCGCCTTTGCCGCCGCGGTGTGTGCACTGGGCAACGCGGTGCTGACCGGTTTCGCCGCGCTGCTGGTGCTGCGCCTGGTCTGGGGCCTGTGCTTCGCCACCTTCAACCTCAGCACCCAGACCCTCGCCACCGCTGAAGCACAAGGCGCGGCGCAGCGTGCCGGGCGTTCGCGGGCGAGCATTTCCATCGGGCCAATGCTGGCCTTGCCGCTGGGTGCGCTGATGGCCCAGGCCTACGGCCCGCGCAGTGTGTTCTTTGTGCTCTGCATCAGTGCCCTGTTCGGGCTGTGGCGGGCGCGTGCCCTGCCCAGCACCGGCCACCCGGTCGCCAGCCGGGGTGGCCGGCGCCTGCGTCTGCCAGACAGCATTGCCACCTGGTCCTTCATCGAAGGGGTGACCCTGGACGGCCTGTTCATCTTCGGCCTTTCGCTTTACGCACAAACCCACCTGGGTGAGTCCGGCGTGCTGGCAGCGGGTGTGCTGATGGCGGTGCGCTACCTGAGCGAAATGCTCTTCAGCCCCTTCGGTGGGCGCCTGGCCGAACGTTTCGGGGCGCTGCGCATGCTGGTAGTGCTGTCACTGGCAACGTCCATGGCGCTGCTGCTGTTCGGCAGCCACTGGCTGTTCATCGGTGCCTTCTTCGTGCTGTTGCTGCGCGCCCTGCAACTGCCGCTGGTGATGACCCTGGTCGCCATGCGCAACCCGCAACAACGCATCCAGGCGCTGGCTGGCAACGCCGTATGGCGCGACATCGGCGCCGGGCTCGGGCCGATGCTTGCGGGGGTATTGCTGCCGCAGGTACCGGCGATCTGGGCCTATGCCGGGGCGGCAGTGGCGGTTGCCGTGGCAGCCTTGAACTGTGCCTGGTCGGCGCGGCATTGAGCGCTGGCGCCATGCATGACATGGGCTCACCTATGGGGTGAGGAGTGATCGTTTGAGTCGATCAAATCGCTGAAATCTAATGGGTGCAAACCAACAAGAAGCTCGCACGGAAGCGATCAGCGATAGAGAAAACCACACGATGACTCCAACGTTCTCATTACTCGTCCTGGGCACTGCGATACTCCTGATCGTCGTCATGATCAGCAAACTTAAAGTACACCCCTTTCTGGCCTTGATGGCCGCAAGCCTGGTGGTCGGTGTCGGCACCGGCATGGCGCCTACGGCAATCGTGGCGGCATTCGAGAAAGGCATGGGCAGCACGCTGGGCTTTCTTGCCGGCATCATCGGCCTGGGCAGTATCCTCGGCAAACTGCTGGAGGAATCCGGAGGCGCCAGGCGCATCGCCACCACGCTGCTGAACAGGCTGGGGGAACGCAATGCCTCGTGGGCAATGATGCTCGTCGGCTTCATCGCCGGCATCCCGGTATTCTTCGAGGTCGGCTTCGTCCTGCTGATTCCGTTGATCTACGTGGTGGCACGGCAAACCCGCATCAGCATGCTGTACCTCGGCGTGCCGCTGGCCACTTCGCTGATGGTGGTGCACTGCATTCTCCCGCCACATCCGGCCGCCACAGCCATCACCGGCATGCTCAATGCGGATATCGGTACTGTCATCCTGTACGGCCTGATCGTTGGCCTTCCGACCGCTATCATCGCGGGCCCCGTGTGGGTTCGCTTCACCTGTAGCCGTGAAGCTGGCGAATCCCAGCAGGCCTTCCTGTCTGCGCGCACGGTGGCTCAAGCAGAAGAGCAGGCAATGCCCGCGTTCGGCATCACACTCACCACCGTACTGCTGCCACTGGTGTTGATGGTCGGCAAAACGTTGGCCGTCACGGTCCTGGACAAGGGCTCTGCGCTGTACGAGTGGGTGGCCTTCCTAGGCAGCCCATTGATTGCCCTGACGCTGTCGGTGGTGTTCGCCTACTGGGCGCTGGGCTTGCGTCGCGGCCTGGATATGGCGCACCTGCTGAGCCTGACCCAGCGCTGTTTCCCTCCCCTGGCCGGCATTCTGCTGATCATCGGTGCCGGCGGTGCCTTCAACGACATGCTCGTGGGCAGCGGCATCGGCAAGGCACTGGCCGATGTGCTGAACCAGACGCAGCTCAACCCGATCATCCTCGCCTGGTTGATCGCCGGGATCATGCACTTTGCCGTCGGCTCGGCCACCGTCGCGATGATCAGCGCGGCCGGCATGGTAATGCCGATCCTTGGCCAGCACCCTGAATACAACCGGGAAATCCTGGTGATCGCCATCGGTGCGGGCGCCATCGGCTGGACCCACATCACCGACTCGGCGTTCTGGGTGGTGAAGGAATACCTGGGCCTTTCCCTGAGTGATGCACTGAAGAAGTTCACTGCCGCTACAGTGCTGGCCTCGGTAGTCGCCTTGTGCCTGACCCTGCTCCTTTCGAAGATTGTCTGATCTACTCTGCACATACCGCACTACAGGTGAAATCATGATTCACGGAAAAACCCTGGAAGCCTGGCAACAAAGCCACCCGATCATCGCCGACCTGGTGGCCCTGAAGCCAACCAGCTGGTTCAACCCTGGCATCGCCAAGGCTGCAGAAGCCCTGCGCGACGTGGGCCTGACGGCGGCCGACGTGCAAGCCACCAGCGCGCGGCTGCAGCGGTTCGCGCCCTACCTGGCCACCGTGTTCCCCGAGACGGCAGCGGCCGGCGGGGTCATCGAGTCGCACATTACCCCGCTGCCACAGCTGCGCCAGCTGCTTGTCCAGGAGGGATCGCTGCAGAACGTGGGCAGCCTGTGGCTCAAGGCGGACAGCGACTTGCCTATCTCCGGCTCGATCAAGGCCCGGGGCGGCATCCATGAAGTGCTCAAGCACGCCGAGGACCTGGCCCTGGAAGCCGGCCTGATCACGCCAACGGATGACTACACCAAATTGGCGAGCGACCAGGCCCGCGCATTCTTCAGCCAGTACAAGATCGCAGTGGGCTCGACCGGCAACCTGGGGCTGTCGATTGGCATCATGAGCGCCAAGCTGGGCTTCCAGGTGAACGTGCACATGTCCTCTGACGCCAGGCAATGGAAGAAGGACAAGCTGCGGGCCAACGGCGTCACGGTGGTCGAACACGCCTCCGACTACAGCGTGGCGGTCGAGCAAGGCCGCCAGCAGGCGGCATCAGACCCCAGCTGTTACTTTGTCGACGACGAAAACTCCCCGCAGCTGTTTCTCGGCTATGCCGTGGCCGCCGAACGGTTGGCGCGGCAATTCGACCAGGCGGGCATCCAGGTAAACGCAGATCATCCATTGTTCGTGTACCTGCCGTGCGGCGTAGGGGGCGGCCCAGGCGGTGTTGCGTTCGGGCTGAAGCTGGTATTCGGCGATGCGGTGCACTGCATCTTCGCCGAGCCTACCCATTCCCCCTGCATGCTGCTGGGTGTCTATACCGGCCTGCACGATGAAACCAGCGTGCAGGACTTCGGCATCGACAACATCACCGCCGCCGACGGCCTCGCGGTCGGGCGCCCATCAGGGTTTGTCGGCAAAGCCATGCAGCGCCTGATCGATGGTTACTACACCGTGACCGACGAAGCACTGTACCGCTTGATGGTCATCGCCCATGAGCAGGACAAGGTCAAACTGGAACCCTCTGCCCTGGCCGGCGTACCCGGTATGCTGCGGGTGCTGCAAGCAGGCGAGTACCTGGCTCGCCAGGGCTTCACCCCAACCCAGCTGCAGCAGGCTACCCACCTCGTCTGGGGGACGGGTGGCAGCATGGTGCCGAACGATGAATTCAATGCCTATCTGGCGAAAGGGCGTAGCGTGCAGGCGGCGCCGTGAAACTCAATGGCTCGCACCTGGGCAGCCTGCATGTCTTTCTGGTGGCGGCACGGCACTTGAGCTTCTCGCGCGCCGCCGATGAGCTGTGCCTGACCGCCAGTGCCGTGAGCCATCGCATCAATCGCCTGGAAGATGAGCTGGCGCTCAAGCTGTTCCACCGCATGCCGCGCAAGGTCAGCCTCACCGAAGACGGCGAGCGCCTGTTCGCGGTCATGCAACGGACCATGGATGAGTTAAGCGAGGCCGTGCAGGAACGTGCTCACGCCGAAATCGCCGGCCAGTTGACGTTGTATGTGCGCCCGTCAGTCGCACAATGCTGGCTGGTGCCGCGGCTGGCGC
Organism: Pseudomonas sp. TSO6; assembly: GCF_056098905.1. NCBI lineage: Bacteria > Pseudomonadati > Pseudomonadota > Gammaproteobacteria > Pseudomonadales > Pseudomonadaceae > Pseudomonas > Pseudomonas sp. TSO6. The sequence continues at coordinate 302,665 of NZ_JBLZWV010000037.1, forward strand.
AGTTCACCGCCCGCTACCCTGATATCCAGCTGGATATCAGGGTGGGCAACGAGAGCATCGATTACCGCACACGCAAGATCGACCTGGTCCTGTGTTATTCGGATGGCCATCATCCGGGGTTGCAGAGCATCCACTTGATGGACGAGCGGATCGCCCCGGTGTGCTCCCCCCGTTACGCAGAAACCCATGCACTGACCGGTGACCTGCACCCGCTGGATCACTGCACCGCCTTGCATGACGTAGCGGCCTGGGACAACGCTGCATTCGATGCAGAATGGCAGCTCTGGGCCAGCACCACAGGCGCGGGTATCAGCCTCCCGCGCCGATTCCTCACATTCGATCGCTCCGATCTGTGTACGCTCGCCGCGCTGAATCACGTAGGCATCGCCATTGGCCGCGAACAGCTGGTCAAGGATCGCATTGCACGAGGTGAGCTGGTTTTGCCGTTCGGTGGTTTCGTCGACACCCCCAACTATGGCTATTACCTGGTCTACCCGCATCATGACCCGATGCCCAAACGCCTGCAGGTGTTGATCGACTGGCTCGTGAAAGAAGCCTGCACTGACCTGTAGGAGCGGCCAGTGCAGGCCCAAGGACTGGGTCAGGCGCGGATACACTGGGCAAACGGGCGGGGAGATATCCGAGCCGGTAGGGTTGTGGCACACCGACTGGATGAGGAACAAACGGGGCCAGTTTAGCCTGTGTCATGTCCAAAGCCTCAACAACGCCGCGAACCCGCGTTACAGGTTCGCAGCGTTCTGCGTTCACAGCCGTGGCTCAGGCTATCAGCAAGGAATGCCCGCCAGCGGCCAGACAGGTGCTTGCGTCGCTTTGGCCATAGTGCGTTTTCGCGCCCACTGGGTCAGTGCGGCCATCAGGGCAAAGCCGAGCAGGATCATGACGGGATAGGCCAGCAGCAACTCGGTCAGCGAATACTTCCAGGCCAGCGGCCGACCGACACCCAACATTGCCGCATATAACCAGGAAACACCGGACAACGCGCCGGAGAACAGTGCAAACATGCGCACGCCGATGTTCAGGTCAAGCAAAGAGCCCGCCTTGAGTAAAGCCGGCAAGACATAACGGTGCAACAACATGCCATTGAATGTCAGCAACAGGACAATAATAACTTTGGCGTGAAGTTTCGGATTGGCAAAGTAACTCATGCCTTTTTCAAGGTAGTCGATACCGATGACGGCAGCCCCGCTGAGCCACAAGAACATCAAGGCGTTCGTAACAGACTTCTGCAAACGTGCCATATGCCTACCGTCATGCCCAGCCTGTTGATGACCCTTCAACAAGTCCCTGATCATCTCGGCATCGCTGGCAAACACCAGCCCGATGGCAACGCAGCAGGCCAGCAAATGAACATAAATAACCGACAACCGCACCAGCTCCATGGATTCTTTCTGCCCGAACAGGCTAATAATTGTATTAAACTCCACGTCGAATTCTCCACGTAATGCATTAGCGCTAGCGGGCCTTGCTACAGGCGTGCGAACGGCGTGGTCGCAGCGGCAAGAGCCCATTCATATCGTTAATTGAAACAGCGGATTGAAACTTGAATACACAGCGGCTCAACCGTTGAGCCTCGGTTTGGCATAGGCGTTACTCCATGATCAGAGACAATAAAAATTCCCATGTGCATCCCTGCGGCGCACATGAGGTTTAAGGTTGATAACTTCCTGAAAGGTGCGGGGTGCAGTTCATGCGAATACACCTGCTGGCAAATATGAGCCATCAACAGGGAAATCGTTCATTTCTTGAGCAAAAGCACCGACCAGCGGCATTTAAAGCGGCATTAGTTAGTTTCCTAACTTCTTGCAAGCTGACCGAACGGTAAAGTTTTCTGCTCACTGGATCCAAACTTCGCAACGGGCCTTCACGGCTCTACTCCGTTATTCGCAGGGCAACGCTAAATCAAGGGGGCGGTGTATAGCGCCACCCCACTTCATCTTTTCCCGGGCCAGCCCGCTCCCACATACAGCGCAGGCTTCAGGCAAAGCAGTAACCGCGCCCCCGATGAGCCCTGCGCAATCAATGCTCCTGCAGCAACTGGCTCAATACAGCGCGCAATTTCCCAGGCTTGACCGGTTTGTTCAAAAGCGGCGCCCCCAGTTTCTGCAAGCCCCGCCGGCATTGATCGCTGCGGTCGGCGGTGATGATCACCGCCGGTATGGCAACCGCAAAATGCTCACGCAAATGCCTGACCACCTCGCACCCCACCACGCCATGGTCCAGGTGGTAGTCGGCCAGGATCAGTTCCGGGGCCTGCCCCTGCAAGGCCAGCAAGGCACCTGCCTGGTCGGTCGCGGTCACCACTTCGCAGCCCCACTGCCCAAGCAGCGCGCCCATGCTCTCGAGGATGCTCACTTCGTTGTCCAGTACCAACAGGCGGCGGCCCGGTAGCGGGTTGCCGACGCTTGGCAACGGCACGGCCTGGTGAGCGGCCAGCGGCACCTCCTTACCCAGCGGAACCTCGATGCTGAACACCGAGCCACGCCCCGGCCACGAACGTACCTCAATCCGGTAGCCGAGAATCTTGGCAATCCGCTCGACAATGGCCAACCCCAGCCCCACACCCTTGCGATCCGCTGCGCGGCCGACGTCCAGTTGGTTGAACTCAAGGAAAATCGCCTGTAGCCGGTCTTCGGCAATACCCCGCCCGGTATCCCACACTTCCAGCCGCAAATGGCCAGCCCGGCGCCTTGCCCCCAGCAAGATCCGGCCTTCGTCGGTGTAGCGGCAGGCGTTGCTGAGGAAGTTGCGCAGGATACGTGTCATCAGCCGCAGGTCAGTGCTGATGGCGTAGGCCGGGATACGCGCATGCAACTTGAGGCCTTCGGCATCGGCCACCGAGCGGAACTCCGAAACCAGTGGCCCGAACAGCTCGTCAAGGCGGTACACAGCCACGTCCGGCTTGACTGCTGCCTGGTCGAGCCGTGAAATGTCCAGCAGGTCGGTCAGCAGGTCTTCGGCGCCCTCCAGGGCCTGGTGGGTACGCTCCACCAGCACGTGCTCGGCCTCTGGCAATGGCCGCTCGCGCAAGGTGGAGATCAGCAGGCGGGCGGCGTTCAACGGTTGCAGCAGGTCATGGCTGGCGGCGGCCAGGTATTTGTCCTTGCTGCGGTTGGCAGCTTCTGCAGCATCGCGGGCCTCCAGCAATTCATCGGTACGCGCAGCAACCCGTTGCTCCAGCTCGTCATTGAGCTGTTGCAGGCGTTGCTGGGCCAGCTTGCGTTCGGTGATGTCGGCGACAAAACCCTCCACCAGCCCTTCCTGCCCGGGCTTGAGCAGCAGATTCATCAGCACATCGAGATGGCTGCCGTCCTTGCGCCGCAAGCGGGTTTCATAGCCGTGCAGGCTGCGCTCACGGGCGAGGATCGCGGTAATCGCCTGCAACTCCTCGGCACCGCCGTCGAACAGGTTGGCGGCCAGGTCCGTCAGGGAAAACAACACCGCTTGCGGGTCGTCGTAGCCGAGCATGCGCGCCAGCGCCGGATTGGCGGCACGCATGCCGTCCTGCAGGCTGGCCTGGAAAATCCCGTGCACGGCATTTTCGAACAGCCACTTGTAGCGGTTGCGCTCGGCCTCCAGCTCGTCCAGGCGGGCGGAAAGCTCCGGGTAATGGCTTTTGCGTGCCGAGTGGTCGCCCAGCCCCAACAGCCCGGCCACTGCCCGCTGCTGCTCGTCAGAGGGCCTCGCCATAAACCACCTCGACATCACGCTGGCTCGACGCACGGGGGTTGGTGAGGATGCACGGGTCGCCCATCGCATGGTGCGACAGGAACGGGATATCGGCAGTGCGCACCCCGTGCAGCCCCAGGGTTTCATGGAAGCCGATGGCGTGCTTCAGGGCAATCAGGTGCTCCACCAGGCGCCCGCAGATCTGCCGGTGGTTGAGGCCGCGGCAATCAATACCGAACACCTCGGCAATCACCTTGAAGCGCTCGGGCGCCGAGCTGTAGTTGAACGCCACCACGTGCTCCACCAGCACCGCGTTGCACAAGCCATGGGGCAAGTCGAGGAAGCCGCCCAGGCTGTGGGACATGGCGTGAACCGCGCCCAGAATCGCGTTGGAGAACGCCAGCCCCGCCTGCATGCTGCCCAGCATGATCTTCTCGCGCAGGGCGATATCGGTGGGGTTGGCGATCATCTCCACCAAATTGCCGTTGATCAGGCGCATGGCTTCCAGCGCATGGGGGTCGGTCAGCGGGCCGTGGCCGGTGGAAACAAAGGCTTCGATGGCATGCACCAGCGCATCGATACCGGTGCAGGCCGACAGGAACGGGTCCATGCTCAGGGTGGTTTGCGGGTCGATCAGCGACACGTCCGGCACCACCGCCTTGCTGACGATGGAGAACTTCATGCGTTCCTGCTGGTTGGAGATGATCACGAACTGCGAAACGTCCGCCGAGGTGCCGGCCGTGGTCGGGATCAGGATCAGCGGCGGGCTGGGCACGCGGATCATGTCCACGCCTTCGAATTCGAGGATGCTGCGCCCGTGGGCCACGACGATACCGATGGCCTTGCCGCAATCCATCGGGCTGCCGCCGCCGACGGCGACGATCACATCGCAGTGGTTCTGCCGGTAGATCTCGGCGCCGAGCATCACCTCTTCGACCCGCGGGTTGGGCGACACGGCCGTATACAGGCAGTAATCGATGCCCTGGGCCTGCAAGCTGGCCTCCACGTCCGCCACCCAGCCGGCGGCGATCACGCCCGGGTCGCTGACCACCAGCACCTTGCGTGCACCGAAGGTTTTCGCGTAATTGGCGACGTTATGCCGGCAGCCGGCACCAAAGATGATTTCAGGCGATACGAACTTGCGAAGCGGGCTGAAACTCTGGCTCATTGGCAAGCCTGTTCTTATTGTTCTGGAAGGTAACCGCCAGCGTAAAGCATCCCGCAGCGAAAGCAACCAGACCAATGAGCAGCACTGGCTCAGCCACGGGCAGTCAGAGGAGCCGGCCACCGTAGTGATGGCCGGGTGGCACATCAACGATTGGCGAAATACATCGTCACTTCAAAGCCGATGCGCAGGTCGGTAAAGGCAGGTTTATTCCACATGGGCAGTCCTCTTCTTGTGCCGGGGGAGTCCGGTAGATGCATTAATGCACGGGGGGGCGGTGGGACTGAATGCTACTTTGGAACGAGTAGGGCGGTAGATTTTCAGCGCCTGTGAGATCGAGCGCCGCCCGCGCGGCGCATCGCGAGCTGCGCTCGCTCCTACGTGTGTTTCTGGCCAGTAACGCCTGTTACAGGCGCGCGCGACCGCCTGGTTTGTACGACGCAATATCACGCCATGCGCAAAGGCGTTCGCGTGCAAGTTCCCCAGGAATAATTGGCCCGAAACAACCGTAGGAGCGAGCGCAGCTCGCGATGCGCCGCGCGGGCGGCGCTCGATCTCACAGGCACCGATAATCTACCGGCATAAAACTTCCAGATTGTGCTCCTTAGAAGAAGCCCAGCGGATTGATGTCGTAGCTCACCAGCAAGTTCTTGGTCTGCTGGTAGTGGTCGAGCATCATCTTGTGGGTCTCACGGCCCACGCCAGACTTCTTGTAGCCGCCAAACGCTGCATGCGCCGGGTACAGGTGGTAGCAGTTGGTCCACACGCGGCCGGCCTTGATGCCGCGCCCCATACGGTAGGCGCGGTTGATGTCGCGGGTCCACAGGCCTGCGCCCAGGCCAAACTCGGTGTCGTTTGCAATCGCCAACGCTTCGGCTTCGTCCTTGAAGGTGGTCACGCCCACCACCGGGCCGAAGATTTCTTCCTGGAACACACGCATCGTGTTGTTGCCTTTGAGCAGGGTCGGCTGGATGTAGTAACCGCTGCCCAGGTCGCCCTCCAGCCGCTCGGCACCGCCGCCGGTGAGCAGCTGCGCGCCCTCCTCCTTGGCAACCTGCAGGTACGAAAGAATCTTGTCGTATTGCTGCTCCGAGGCCTGTGCACCAACCATGGTCTCGGTGTCCAGCGGGTTGCCCCGCGTTATCTTGGCGATCTTCTTCATCACCTCGGCCATGAATGGCTCGTAGATCGATTCCTGGATGAGCGCGCGCGACGGGCAGGTGCACACCTCGCCCTGGTTGAAGAACGCCAGCACCAGGCCCTCGGCGGCCTTCTCGATGAACGCGGGCTCGGCCTGCATGATGTCTTCGAAGAAAATGTTCGGCGACTTGCCGCCCAGTTCGACGGTGGACGGGATGATGTTCTCGGCCGCGCACTTCATGATGTGCGAACCCACCGGGGTGGAGCCGGTGAACGCGATCTTGGCAATGCGCTTGCTGGTGGCCAGCGCCTCGCCGGCCTCACGGCCGAAGCCCTGGACGATGTTCAACACGCCGGCCGGCAGCAGGTCGGCAATCAGCTCGGCAAAAATGGTGATCGACAGTGGCGTCTGCTCGGCCGGCTTGAGCACCACACAGTTGCCGGCGGCCAGGGCCGGGGCAAGCTTCCAGGCGGCCATCAGCAGCGGAAAGTTCCACGGGATGATCTGCCCAACCACGCCCAGCGGCTCATGGATGTGATAAGCCACAGTGCCTTCGTTGATTTCGGCCGCGCCGCCCTCCTGGGCACGGATGCAACCGGCAAAATAGCGGAAGTGGTCCGCTGCCAGCGGCACATCGGCATTGAGCGTTTCGCGCACCGCCTTGCCGTTGTCCCAGCTTTCGGCGACGGCGAGTACTTCCAGGTTCTGTTCGATACGGTCGGCAATCTTCAGCAGCACCAGGGCGCGGTCTTGCACCGAGGTCTTGCCCCAGGCTTCGGCGGCTGCGTGTGCGGCGTCCAGGGCGCGGTCGACGTCCTGGGCAGTGGAACGCGGGAATTCGGCAATCGGCTGGCCATTGACCGGCGAGCTGTTGGTGAAGTACTGGCCAGCCAACGGTTGCACGAACTCGCCATTGATGAAGTTGCCATAACGTGGCTTGAAGGACACGACGGCGCCTGGGGTTCCGGGTTGTGCGTAGATCATGCTGAGCCTCTGCGGGTCGATGCCTGTCCAGCGACAGGCGATGGACCGATGGTAAAAAGCCCCGCGTGCCAGGCGAATGCATCGTTGGCAGCGGGGCTCTCGTCATTTGGTAGTAGGCCTCGTCCGAGAGTTTCTAACCCTTTGCCATCATGCAGTCCCTTTCCGTTGATGGCGGGTGGTTCTACAAAATCTAAACGTCCGGAGCGCGACGACCGGGCTCCGGCGAAGTTCGTATATCGCCTTGTATAGGGACTGGATCAGCGATGTGGTTTGTGTGAGGCTGCTGTAAAGTGCCACCGGCTACTATCTGTAAAGTGCCACCGGCTTCTGGTGACCCTCTCATCTGTGCGAAAGCTGCCCGATTACTTCTTCCAGCTTGGCCACCCATGTCATATGCCATTTCTAGTAAAGGGCGGGCTAGAACCCCGATAGCACCCGACGCTATCACCTGTCCATCCGAGACTCCCTTGTCGTACGCTTTCTTGGCTTCCTCTTTTGCTTTCTTGGAGCTTTCCTCGACACCTAGTCTTTTACCGTAAGCCCTCGCTTCTTTGACTGATGTCTCGTGACGATCGTTAATAGCTGCAGCAAGCTGGGCCCGTAGGGCCTCAATTTCTCTTTCTTGCTTAGCATTTATACTAACTAGTGCCTCCCTGCTAATCTTTTTAGGGCGTTTTACACGCGAACCAAGCCACCTAAGCCAACTAGGCAACCGCAATCTTCCAGATGGATCCGTATAATTGATCGGGTCTGCATTGCAATACATGTAGCTATTAATGCCACCCTTGCCAAATGGGCTAAAGGGGTCTGACACTGTCCGCCTCATCAGTACGGGACTATATGGCACCCGCCCTGCTCCCAGCAGGTAACATTCGCTTATTGGGTCCCATCGCTGCCCCGTGAAAGCAACGCTTTGCTCTGGGCTGTCGCCAGCGTAGCCGTAAGGGCTGTAAGCCAAGCGCAGCCTGCCTTCGGTGGAAAGCGCAGTACTCAAACCGTCGACCGCCAAGCAAGTAACATTAGATAAGCCTGTACCTGCAGTATGCGTGATAGCTAACGGCACCTCGAGCTCCCTGAGCGTTTGCGTACAACTTGAATCCGCATGCAGTAGCAACTGGAGTTTGCCGCTTTTGTAAAATGAGCGTTGCTTGGCTTCTGCTCGCATGTCAAATCACCCGTTTATTTGCCGATACCAACGAGTATTTGAGCGATTGATCTAATTAACAACTAGCAGAAATGATGGGTAAAGCCGCTTGCCGCCAGGTCACGGCAGCAAGCGGCAGGCTTCGCGCCTTATGGCTTGGCGCTTGCCGTTTGTTGCAGTTGCTTGGGCAGCTTGAAGGTCCAGAGCATGCCGCCCTGGTTGAAGTCCTTGACCCGCTTGGCCACTTCGCCACCCCACAGTGGCACCGCGCCGCCCCAGCCGGAGACCACCGACACGTATTGCTCGCCGTCCATTTCCCAGGTCACGGGCGAACCAAGCACGCCGGAGCCGGTCTGGAATTCCCAGACCTTGTCGCCGGTCTTGGCGTTGAAGGCCTGCAGGAAGCCTTCCGGCGTGCCGGTGAACACCAGGTTGCCCTTGGTGGTCAGCACCCCGCCCCACAGCGGCGCGTAGTTCTTGTGGCGCCACACTTCCTTGCCACTGATCGGGTCGATGGCGCGCAGCACGCCGATGTAGTCTTCGTTGAGCGGTTTGATGGTGAACCCGGCGCCGAGGAACGCCGCGCCTTTCTTGTAGGCGATGCCTTCGTTCCAGATGTCCATGCCCCACTCGTTGGAGGGCACGTAGAACAGCCCGGTGTCCTTGTTGTAGGCCATGGGCATCCAGTTCTTGGCGCCGAGGAACGCCGGGGCGACGAACACCGAACTGCCCTTGGCTTCGCTGCCGGGTGCGCCTGGGCGGCTGGCCTCGTTGTAGATCGGCCGGCCGTCCTTGTCCAGGCCGGTGGCCCAGGTGATCTTGTCGACGAAGGGGAAGCCGCGAATGAACTTGCCGTTGGTGCGGTCCAGCACGTAGAAGAAGCCGTTGCGGTCGGCCGTGGCAGCGGCCTTGACCTCCTTGCCGCCATCCTTGTAGTTGAACGAGATCAGTTCGTTGACGCCGTCGAAGTCCCAGCCGTCATGCGGCGTACTCTGGAAGTGCCACTTGATGGTGCCGTCGTCCGGGTTCAGCGCCAGGCGCGACGAGGAATACAAGTTGTCACCGGGGCGCAGGTGCGAGTTCCACGGTGCCGGGTTGCCGGTGCCGAACAGGATCAGGTTGGTTTCCGGGTCGTAGTAACCGCCCAGCCAGGGCGCAGCGCCGCCGGTCTTCCACAGGTCCCCGGGCCAGGTCTTGCCCGCCTCGCCGCCGGAAATACCGTTTTCGATGGCCTTGCCGTCCTTGTACACGTAGCCCATGTGCCCTTCCACGGTGGGGCGCATCCACAGCAGCTCGCCGTTTTCCGGGTTGTAGGCCTGGATCTTGCCCACCACGCCGAACTCGCCACCGGCGACGCCGGTGATCAGCTTGCCGTTGACGATCATGGGCGCGGCGCTGATGGAATAGCCTTCCTTGTGGTCGGCCACCTTCTTGCTCCAGACCACCTTGCCGGTGTCCTTGTTCAGGGCCACCAGTTTGGCGTCCAGGGTGCCGAAGAACACCAGGTCGCCGTACAGCGCCACGCCGCGGTTGATCACGTCGCAGCAGGGGCGGATGTCATCCGGCAGGCGTGCATCGTATTGCCACAGCTTCTTGCCGGTGCGCGCATCCACGGCGAACACCCGCGAGTAGGAACCGGTCAGGTACATCACCCCGTCCTTGATCAGCGGCTGGGCCTGCTGGCCGCGTTGCTTTTCACCACCGAAGGAGAACGCCCAGACCGGCCGCAGTTCCTTGACGTTGTTGGCATTGAGCAGGTCCAGCGGGCTGTAGCGCTGGCCCTGCACACCCAGGCCATTGGTCACGATCTGCTGCGGGTTCTTCGGGTCCTGGAGGATTTCTTCATTGCTGACAGCGGCGTGGGCTGCACCGGCAAGCAGCATGGCGCTGAGCACCAGGCTCACGGCGAACATGGGGCGACGCGGGGATCGGGTCATGACGGCTACCTTTGGTTTTTTTGTTGTGCCCGGGAAAATTTCCCGGTGTGCCGGGAATTCTTGGTTGCCGCCAGTTCGCCAACAATTGCCCGCTGTGCGGAGTTTTCTAGTTCCTTGGTACAGGGCTGCGTCCCCAAAACAAGCGCGATCCCTTGGGGATAGCGTCAGGGGTTGGCGTCGACCCGCTGGAGTTGTTGGCGTTCGTAGCGGGGATACAGATGGCTGACACTGCGAATCAGCTCATAACGGGTCAGGGTGATCCCGGCAAAGCGTTCGGGGATGGGGCTGCGGATCATCTCGGCCATGTCGTCGCCACGCGCCGCGCCGTCGCGCATCAGGCCATCCAGCCAGCCCAGGTAATCACGCATCTGGGCAAACGGCCGGGCATCGCTGGCCACCGGCCCGTGCCCGGGCACAAGCAGCTTCCAGGGCAAGGCTTGCAGGGTGTCCAGGTCCTTTTGCCACACCTGAAGCCCCGGGCTGTTGGGGGTGGTCAAGGCACGCTCGTAGAACACCAGGTCGCCAGCGAACAGCACGCCGGTCTTCTCATCCAGAATCGCCAGGTCGGCGCCGGTATGCCCGCCTAGCGCCAGCAACCGCAGGCGGTGCCCGCCCACCTCGTGGACTCCCGGCTGCAGCACCCCCGTCGGCAGCACCACTTCGGTGCCGCGCATCCAGTCGCCGACCAGGCGGTACATGTTCTCGGCCATGGCCTCGCCCTGCTGGCGCAGCAAGTCGCCGGTACCGGCCAAGGCGCCAATAGGCACATCGGCAAAGGCCTGGTTGCCCAGTACATGGTCAGGGTGATGATGGGTCAGCAGCACCTCCAGCACCGGCTTGTCGGTGGTGGCGGCAATCGCCTGGCGTAACGCGTCGCCGTAACGCTTCGACGGCCCGCTGTCGATCACCACCACACCGCTGTCGGTGGCAATGAACGCGGTATTGACGATATTACCGCCATTGGCCTTGCCGAAGTTGTCAGTGCTGCCCTCCAGTAGCCAGGTGCCCTCCGCTATCTGCCGGGGCGCAAGCCGATAGTCCAGATCTGCCTGGGCCGGCAGCCCCAGGCACAGCAGCAACAGCATCATCCAACGCATGAAGAGCGCCTCTGGTCAGGGGTAAAATCGGCAACGCGCTCAGGGCACTGCCGCCTCGAACTGGTTGCCGCTGTTGTCCTGCAACAGCAGCCGGGTCGGCCCGGCGCCCTGGATATCGAAGCCCAGGTTGGGGTTTTCGCTGACAGCCGGGTACAGCTCGAGGCTGGCCAGGCGCTGGCCGTTCACGTCTTGCAACTCGGCATGGTTGAGGTAGAACTCGGGAATACCGCTGACCAGGCCGTTGTCCATCGGGTGGGCCACCTGCAGGCGCAAGCGGCTGCTGTCGCCACGCGGGTAGCGCCCGCCCAGCACTTCACCGAGGTGATCTTCCCAGCCGGGTTGGGTGCGCACCACGCTGGGCGCGGTACAGCCGCCGCCGGCAGCATCGATCAGGGTCGAGCCGACGTGCCACAGGCCGTCGCGTGTCAGCACGGCGGCGCGCAACGGGGTGGCCTGTTCGATGCGGATGCGGATCGACAACCAGGGCAACACGCGCTCGCCGGGCTGGAAGTCGACAATGCGCGGCAATGGGTTGAGCTCGGCCCAGGCGATTATCCGCACCACCTCGCCAGCGAATGCCCGGGCGTCGATCTCCAGCGGCACCTGCCGTGCGTCCTCGGCAAAGGGCGGCGCCAGCAGCTTGACCCGGTCATCGAAGACGAACGCGGCCTGGCCCAGCAGCTGCTTGTGGTAGAAGTCCCACATCACAGAGGGCACCGGGTCCATCTGGGGGGCTGGGGTGGCAGCCTGGGCGGACCAGGGTATGCAGCAGGCCAGCAGGAAAGTCGCTTTCAAGTTCATGATCCGCTCCCATGGATCAACACAGGATCTTCAGGGGTATCGAGGCCACTGTGGGAGCGGGTTCACCCGCGAAGAGTCCGACGCGGTGCATGGCACCGGCTTCGCCGGTGTTCGCGGGTGAACCCGCTCCCACAGGGGGTTGTGTTGCCTGCGCGAATCCGCGGGGCTGGGCAATTTGTTACTGATACATCTCGGGAACCTCGTAACGCAGGCCGTAAGCGGCATACATCGCCTTGAGCCGGCCATCGCGGATCATCACCTCAAGGGCTTCTTCCACGGCATAGGCCAGCTGACGGTTGCTTTCGTGCACGGCCATGCCGATTTCCCAGGCCTGCTTGCCCAGGTTGGGGTAGGCGTTTTCCGCCAGGGCCAGTTGCGGGTCGGCGGCCTGGTGCAGCTGCCAGTCAACTTCGCCCCGCATCGCCATCACCGCGTCCACCTGGCCGGCCTGCATGGCGCTGAACGCCTGCTGCACGCCGGGGTAATGGTGGGTTTTGGCACTGAGCATGCCGTTGAACACCGAAGTCAGGTAGAACGACGGCACGCTGTCCACCTCGACCCCGATCGGGTGCTGCTGGAACACCGCCACACTGGCCACCGACTTCAGACGACGCTGGTCGTAGGCCACCTGCCAGCGCTCTTGCTGATAAGGGCCGAACATCACCACCTGGGCGTTTTCCAGCTCGCCCAGTTCGTTGCGTTTTTGCGCGTAGGCGTGGTCGTAGGGCACCCTCATCATCAGGTCGGCCAACTGCTGGTGGCGCAGCGGGCTGCCGCGCCAGATGTAATCGCGCAGGTCATCGTCAAGCTTTTCCCCGGCCGGCGCCCAGATCAGTTGCAAGCGCACCCCCAAGGCGGTCGCCAACGCCTGCGCCAGCTCCACATCGACACCCCGGGGCTTGCCGTGGTCCTCGAAACTGTAGGGCGCGAAATCCTTGTACACCGCCACCTTCAGTTCGCCAGCGGCGATGATCGCGTCGTAGTTGCGCACCTGCGCCTGGGCCGTCGTGCACCACAGCAGCAAGCTACAAAGCCACACGGCAAACAGACGCATGGCCGTCACTCCTCGACGTGCACGCTGTCCAGGTAGGTACGCACCGCCCACAGGGCTTCCTGGCTGAGGTAGTCGGCCATCTTCGGCATGTACACACGGCCATCGCGGACCGCGCCATGGCGTACCCGTTCGACAAACCATTCATCCCCGGCGTCACCGGCATCGAGCATGCGCAGGTCGGGGGCAATACCGCCGGACTTGGCCTCCAGGCCATGGCAGGCAGCGCAATTCTGGTTGTAGGCCGAGGCGCCGATTTCCACGGCCTTGTCGTGCTCGGGCGAGCTGCGGTAAGGGTTTACTGCCGCCCAGCCGTCGCCGTCCAGGCTTACACCGGCGTCCTTGATCGGGGTCAGGCCCTTGGTCTCCACCGCCTGGGGCACCACGTTGCCATGGGCAAAGGCCGTACTGGTCAGCACCGCCGCAGCCAGCAGCCCTGCAGCAAGCAACACATTGCGTTTTGTTGTCATTGTTATGCCCTCACCATTGCACGCAAAGCCTCAACCACAGAGGCCGTGCCGCCATCTTAGAAACAGCTTGCGAATGGTCGAATGCTGCTTTGGTGGCCGGGCCTTACTCCCTTGGTAGTAGGGCTTGTGGCGAAGGGCCAATTGAGGTGCCGTTCGGGAACTATTCCCGGCAAGGGCGGGATTTTTTCCGTATCCCGCGACAGCTCGCCCGCCCCACCCTGTGCAGGCCAAAACCTCCACTGGGAACTGCAACCATGACAATAAGATCGCTACCCGCCCTTTCCCCTCTGGCCCTGAGCGTGCGCGTCCTGCTACTGGCCGGTGGCCTGGCCCTGGGCAATGTGGCAACAGCGGCCACTGCACCTGCCGGCAAGAGCGTTACCTGGGAAGACATCGCCAACGACCACCTGACCACCAAGGACGTGCTGCAGTACGGCATGGGCACCAATGCCCAGCGCTGGAGCCCGCTGGCCCAGGTCAATGACCAGAACGTGTTCAAGCTGACCCCGGTCTGGTCGTACTCCTTCGGCGACGAGAAGCAGCGCGGCCAGGAATCCCAGGCCATCGTCAGCGACGGCGTGGTCTACGTCACCGGCTCGTACTCGCGGGTGTTTGCCCTCGATGCCAAGACCGGCAAGCGCCTGTGGACCTACAACCACCGCCTGCCCGACAACATTCGCCCGTGCTGCGACGTGGTCAACCGCGGGGCGGCCATCTTCGGCGACAAGATCTACTTCGGCACCCTCGACGCACGGCTGATCGCCCTCGACAAAAACACCGGCAAAGTGGTGTGGAACAAGAAGTTCGGCGACCACAGCGCCGGCTATACCATGACCGGCGCCCCGGTGCTGATCAAAGACAAGACCAGCGGCAAGGTGCTGTTGATTCACGGCAGCTCCGGCGATGAATTCGGCGTGGTCGGCCAGCTGTTCGCCCGCGACCCGGACACTGGCGAAGAAGTGTGGATGCGGCCCTTTGTCGAAGGCCACATGGGCCGCCTGAACGGCAAGGACAGCACCCCGACCGGCGACGTCAAGGCGCCATCCTGGCCAGACGACCCAACCACCGAAACCGGCAAGGTCGAAGCCTGGAGCCACGGCGGCGGCGCCCCTTGGCAAAGCGCTAGCTTCGACCCCGAAACCAACACCATCATCGTCGGCGCTGGCAACCCTGGCCCCTGGAACACCTGGGCGCGTACCTCCAAAGATGGCAACCCTCACGACTACGACAGCCTCTACACCTCGGGGCAGGTTGGTGTCGACCCCAGCACCGGCGAGGTGAAGTGGTTCTACCAGCACACGCCAAACGATGCCTGGGACTTCTCCGGCAACAACGAGCTGGTACTGTTCGACTACAAGGACAAGGACGGTAAGGTGGTCAAGGCCACCGGGCACGCCGACCGCAACGGCTTCTTCTACGTGGTGGACCGCAACAACGGCAAGCTGCAGAACGCCTTCCCCTTCGTCGACAACATCACCTGGGCCAGCCATATCGACCTGAAGACCGGGCGCCCGGTGGAAAACCCAGGCCAACGCCCGGCCAAGCCGTTGCCGGGTGAAACCAAGGGCAAACCGGTGGAAGTCTCGCCGCCGTTCCTGGGTGGCAAGAACTGGAACCCGATGGCCTACAGCCAGGACACCGGTCTGTTCTACATCCCGGGCAACCAGTGGAAAGAGGAATACTGGACCGAGGAGGTGAACTACAAGAAGGGTTCGGCGTACCTGGGCATGGGCTTCCGTATCAAGCGCATGTACGACGACCATGTCGGCACCTTGCGCGCCATGGACCCGACCACCGGCAAGCTGGTGTGGGAGCACAAGGAGCACCTGCCGCTGTGGGCGGGCGTGCTGGCAACCAAAGGCAACCTGGTGTTCACCGGCACTGGCGACGGTTTCTTCAAGGCGTTCGACGCCAAGACGGGCAAGGAGCTTTGGAAGTTCCAGACCGGCAGCGGCATCGTCTCGCCGCCTATCACCTGGGAGCAGGACGGCGAGCAGTACATCGGCGTGACCGTGGGCTACGGCGGCGCCGTGCCGCTGTGGGGCGGCGACATGGCCGAGCTGACCAAGCCAGTGGCTCAGGGCGGCTCGTTCTGGGTGTTCAAGATCCCGAGCTGGGACAACAAGACTGCGCAGCGTTGACTGCCTGAGGTAAAGCGTTACTGGGGCTGCTTTGCAGCCCATCGCCGGCAAGCCAGCTCCCACACTACGGTGCAGATCTCAAGGGCTGTGCAGTCCCTGTAGGAGCTGGCTTGCCGGCGATGGGCCGCAACGCGGCCCCGAAAATGCCCTGTTCCAACTGAGAGCCTTTCGCCATGAACTACCTGCCATTTGCCTTGCTGTTGGTACTGTCCCCTGCCTTGGCCGTGAGTGCCGACGACGATGGCAACGATGCCCCCTTGACCATCAACGGCTGCGTCATTGCCGAAGCCAGCCAGTGCCCGGGGGCCAACCTGCGCGGCGCCAAGCTGGCCAACCAGGACCTGCGCAAGATGAACCTGGCCGGCGCCGACCTGCGTGATGCCGACCTGCGCCATGCCCGGCTGGACTTGGCCAACCTGGAAAAAGCCCGGCTGCAGGGCGCCAACCTGACCCGCGCCAGCCTGCAACAGAGCAACCTGCGTGTGGCTGACCTGAGCAACAGCAAGCTGGTGGCCATTCAGGGCTGGGGCTTGTTCGCCCAAGGGGCACAGTTTGAAAAGGCCGACCTCAGTGCAGCCTACTTGCAGTTCGCCAGGCTGTCAGGGGCGAAGCTGCAGCGTGCCAACTTGCAGGCGGCGGACCTGGAGATGGCCTGGCTGAGCAAGGCTGATCTGCAAGGGGCCAACCTGAGCGATGCCAACCTGCAAGAGGCCAAGTTTGGCCAGAGCAACCTTGGGCGTGCCGATTTGCGCGGGGCGCGGCAGCATTACGGGAATTTCCAGGAGGCCAACATGGAGGGGTGCAAGGGGTGCCCGGATACCTGGGACAAATGAGTTTAGTTAACAGGGGCCGCTTTGCGGCCCATCGCGACACAAGGCCGCTCCCACAATGACCGCGTACACACAGCGGTTTGTATGTACGCGGTCATTGTGGGAGCGGCCTTGTGTCGCGATGGGCTGCGAAGCAGCCCCAGCAAGCGCAGCTGACACACCTCACCCCGCCACCCGCACCACCCCCAGGTTGATGCCCAGGTGCACCAGCTCGGCATGCGAGCTGACCTGCAACTTGCTCTTGAGCAAGGTCAAATGATTGGACACAGTCTTGGCGCTGATGCACAGCTGCTCGGCAATCACCCGCATCGGCGTACCTTTGGCCAGCATCGTGAAAATCTCCAGTTCACGCTGGGTCATGCGCTGCAAGCGCGGGTCACTGGTGCTTTGCCGTGACGTGCACGCCAACTGGGTAGCCAAGGGTTGTTCGATGTAGGCATGCCCGGCCAACACCCGCTGCACCGCTTCGATCAACACCTCGGGCGCCGAGTTCTTGGTCAGGTAGCCCGAGGCCCCCGCCTCCAGCGCTTGGCGCACCAGTGGCAGCTCGTCGTGCATGCTGAAAAACAGCACCCGCAGCTGCGGCAAGCGCTGGCGCAGGCGGCGGGTGGTTTCCAGGCCGCTGATACCCGGCAGGCCAAAGTCCATGATCACCAGGTTCGGCACTTGCTCCTGCACCCGGGCCAAGGCCTCTTCACCACTGGCGGCCTCACGCACCTGCATCGCCGGCAATACCGTGCGCAGCAGGCTGGCATAGCCCTGGCGGACCACAGCATGGTCATCGACCAATACGATATTCATTACACCTCCTTGGGGATGTTCAGGGCCAGCGCCCAGCCGCCACCCGGGCGGCTCAAGATGCGCAGCTCCCCCCCAAGGCTACGGGCGCGCTCGGCCATCGAATGCAGGCCTACCCCTGGGCGCTGGGGCGGGTGCGCACCGCGGCCATTGTCGCGAATGAACAGGCGCAAACCCTTGGCACTGCGCTGCAGGCGCACGCGCACCTGGCTGGCGCCGGCATGTCGGGCGACGTTGGTCAGCGCCTCTTGCAGCAAGCGGTACAAGTGCGTTCTGCTCGCCCCGGGCAGCGCCGGCAAGTGCTCGCCAACCCGCAGCCGGCACTCGATGCCCTGGCTGGCCTGCCACTGGCTCACCAGCAGGCCGAACGCCTCGGCCAGCGGCATGTAGTGCAGCGCCACCGGATACAGGTTGTGCACCAGGGCGCGAAAACCTTGCTGGAGGCGCTCGCAATTGAGTTCGAGGTCGTGCGCCGTCTGTGTCACCACCGCAGGTTGCTCGGCCACCATACGCAACAGACAGAGCTGGGCACGAATACCTGCCAGGTATTGCCCCAGGTCATCGTGCAGCGCCTGCGCCAGCTGGGTACGCTCTTGCTCCTGTGCCGCCAGCAGGGCCTGGGTCAGCTGCGCATTGTCGCCCCGGGCCTGTTCCAGCGTCGCGGTCATATGGTTGAAGTAAGCCGCCAACTGGCGCGCCTCCGGCAGGCCCGCCTCGCGCAAGCGCGCAGTCAACTGCCCGCCCGAAACCTGGCGCAAGGCGCACAGCAGCTCATCCAGCAGGCCCATGGCCCGCCGTACCGCCCAGCGAATGGTCAGCAAGCTCAACAGCAAGGCCAGGCCACACAGGCCAAGCAGTTGCTGCAGAGAGTCCCAGACTTCGTCGATCTCATCCCGCGGATCGACCGCAATCAACACCCTGCGCCCGTCATTCAGCTCCAGCAGCCGACTGCTGCTGGGGCGCTCGCCAAACAGCTGGTGGCCCAGCCAGGCATCCAGCCCGGTTTGCGGCGGTAACCGCGGCGCTTCGCCCGGCGCCAGCCAGTGCACCCGCACATGGCGCAGGCTCTGGGTCAGACGGGGCTGCAGGCTCGCCGGGTCGTGTTCGGCAGTGTCACCGAGGTACGCCACCACCGCTTCGGCAGACTGTAACTCACGCTCTACGTCAGCCACCGCCTGGTGCAACAACACGCCGGCACAGGCCAGCGTCACCAGGGCGAAACAGAGCGTGACCCAAAGGTTGATCCGCCACAGGGCCGACAGGTTGACAAGGCGCACAGGCGATTCTCCTCGGGGCGTCGTGGCCCATCGTGCTCCCCATCCTAAAGCCGCGGCACCCGCGCCGAATTACTACCTTGGTACCGGCCGAGCGCTACTTTCTGCATATTTCCCCCTCCCGGCGGGCTTCCTATGCTGGCGCCATCTGCCATGGAGTGTGTTATGCGCCAGCCTGCCCACCTTGCCCTGACCTGCCTGCTGGCCCTGGCCGCGACGTTGTCTGCGCCCCTGGCCCCCGCCGCTCAGGATCAGCCCGCAGAACCGCTGCACGTGGGCATCGGTTACCTGGGCTATCGCCCCGATCCCGGCCCGCTGCTGTCCACTGTCATTCCTGAGCCTGCCGATGCCGGGCGGCAAGGCGCCGAACTGGCGATTGTCGACAGCAACAGCACCGGGCGCTTCCTGAAGCAGCAATTCCAGCTGACCAACGCCACTGTCGACAGCCCCGAGGCCCTGCTGCAGGCAGCGAAGGCGCAGCACGACCAGGGCCTGCGGCTGTTTGTAGTGAATGCCCCGGCCGCCAGCCTGCGCGCTTTGTCTGCCGCGCTGCCCGACAGCCTGCTGTTCAACGCCGGCAGCCCCGACGACAGCCTGCGCAGCAGCCAGTGCCTGGGCAATGTGCTGCACAGCCTGCCGGGGCGGGCCATGCTGGCCGATGCGCTGGTGCAATTTCTGGTGCTGCGCAAGTGGCAGCGGGCGCTGCTGGTGGTGGGCCAGACCGAAGACGACCATGCCTACGCCGCCGCCCTGCGCCGCTCAGTGAAGCGCTTTGGCGTGCAATTGGTAGCGGAGAAGACCTGGACCTTCGACAACGACCAGCGCCGCAGCGCGCAGGCCGACATGCCGCTGTTCACCCAAACCGCCGAATACGACGTGGTGCTGGTGGCCGACGAGCGCGGCGACTTTGGCGAGTACTTGCCCTACCAGACCTGGTACCCCCGCCCCGTGGCCGGCACTCAGGGCCTGACCCCCACAGGCTGGCACAAGACCGTGGAAACCTTTGGCGCAGCGCAGCTGCAAAAACGCTTCGAAGCCCAGGCCGGGCGCTGGATGAATGACCGCGACTTTGCCGCCTGGATGGCCGTGCGCAGCATTGCCAGCGCAGCCAGCAAGCTGCGCCAGGCCGAACCCCGCGCGCTACAGCAACTGCTGCTCAGCGAACAGTTGCCACTGGATGGTTTCAAGGGCCGCAAACTCAGCTACCGCCCGTGGAATGGCGAACTGCGCCAGCCAATCCCGCTGGTGCAGCCGCGCGCCCTGGTCAGCACTTCGCCGCAGGAGGGCTTCCTGCACCCTTTCAACGAAATGGACAGCCTGGGCTACGACAAGCCCGAAGTGACCTGCAGCTACCCCTGACCCGATAACCACAACAATAAGGAATTCGCCATGCGCCGCCCCCTCTTCCACAGGGCCCTGCTTTACCCCAGCCTGCTGTCGGGCGCTTTGGCGCTTGCCTGCGGGCACGCCATGGCCGCCACTGCCTGGGTCTCCAACGAGAAGGACAACAGCCTCAGCCTGATCGACATGCAAACGCTGGAAGTCACCGAAACCTTGCCGGTGGGCCAGCGCCCGCGCGGCCTGCTGCTGTCACACGACAACAAGCTGCTGTACATCTGCGCCAGCGATTCGGACCGGGTGCAGATGATGGACGTGGCCACCCGCAAGATCATCAAGGAGCTGCCCTCTGGTAAAGACCCAGAGCAGTTCGCCCTGCACCCCAACGACCGCTGGCTGTACGTGTCCAACGAGGACGATGCGCTGGTGACGGTGATCGACACTGTCACCGACAAAGTGCTCGGGCAGATCGACGTCGGTATCGAACCCGAAGGCATGGCGGTGAGCCCCGATGGCAAGTGGGCCGTCAACACCAGTGAAACCACCAACATGCTGCACTGGATCGACACCAGCACCCAGACCCTGGCCGACAGCACCCTGGTCGACCAGCGGCCGCGTTTCGTCGAGTTCAACAAGGACGGTTCGCGGTTGTGGGCCTCGGCGGAAATCGGTGGCACGGTGACCATCCTCGACGTGGCCACCCGACAAGTGCTGAAAACCCTGAACTTCCAGATCAAGGGCGTTCACCCGGACAAGGTCCAGCCGGTGGGCATCAAGCTCAGCGCCGATGGCAAGTACGCCTTCGTCGCCCTGGGCCCGGCCAACCATGTGGCGGTGATTGATGCCAAGACTTACGAGGTACTCGACTACCTGCTGGTCGGGCGGCGGGTCTGGCAGCTGGCATTCACCCCGGACCAGCGCCAGTTGCTGGCCACCAACGGGGTCAGCGGCGACGTTTCGGTGATCGACGCGAAATCCCTCAAAGTGCTCAAGTCGGTGAAGGTCGGGCGCTACCCCTGGGGCGTGGTGGTAACACCATGAACGCCCTGGACGTCAGTGATGTGAGCTTCGCCTACGGCCAGCGCGAAGCCCTCAAGCAGGTGGGTTTCAGCCTGGCGCCCGGGCGCTTCGCCGCGCTGCTAGGCCCCAATGGCGCCGGCAAGTCGACCTTGATCGCCCTGCTTACCCGCCTTTACGACCTGCAGCACGGCGACATCCGCGTGAGCGGCTGCTCACTGCGCAACGCTGCACGCCCGGCGTTGCGCCAGTTGGGCGTGGTGTTTCAGCAAAGCACCCTGGACCTGGACCTGAGCGTTGAACAGAACCTGCGCTACCACGCCGCGCTGCATGGCCTGTCGCGGCGCCAGAGCGACCTGCGGGTGGAAGCCGAACTGGCCCGCCAGGGCCTTGGCGAACGCAGGCGCGATCGTGTACGCGAGCTGAACATCGGCCATCGGCGCCGGGTGGAAATTGCCCGCGCGCTGCTGCATGAGCCGCGCCTGCTGCTGCTCGACGAAGCCAGCGTCGGCCTTGACCCTGCCAGCCGACTGGCGCTCAACCAGCACCTGCGCGGGCTGTGCCGCGAGCAGCAGCTCAGTGTGCTGTGGACCACCCACCTGCTGGACGAAGTGCAGCCCAGCGATGACTTGCTGATTCTGCATCAGGGCCGCCTGGTGGCCAGTGGCACCGCCGATGCGCTGAGCCTGGAGCACGGCGGCGACCTCGACAACGCCTTTGCCAGGCTGACCAACGCCCACTCAGGAGCCGACGCCCGATGAACGCTTACTGGCAATGTTTCAACGGCATCATGCTGCGCGAATGGCTGCGCTTCGTGTTGCAGCGCACGCGCCTGCTCAGTGCCCTGGTGCGCCCGCTGCTGTGGTTGCTGGTGTTCGCCGCCGGGTTTCGCGCGGCGCTAGGCATTGCCATCATCGAGCCCTACGACACCTATATTCCTTACGAGGTGTACATCATTCCGGGGCTGGCCTGCATGATTCTGCTGTTCAACGGCATGCAGGGCTCGCTGTCGATGGTCTATGACCGCGAGATGGGCAGCATGCGCGTGCTCTTGACAAGCCCATTGCCGCGGCCTTTCCTGCTGGGCAGCAAGCTGTTGGCGACGTCGTTGATTTCCCTGCTGCAAGTCTATGCCTTCCTCGCCATCGCCTGGCTCTACGGCGTGCAGCCACCGGCTGCGGGCTTGCTGCTGGCGCTGCCGGCAATGCTGCTGGTGGCGTTCATGCTCAGCGCCCTGGGTCTGTTGCTGTCGAACGCGATCCGCCAACTGGAGAATTTTGCCGGGGTGATGAATTTCGTGATTTTTCCGCTGTTTTTCCTGTCTTCGGCGTTGTACCCGCTGTGGAAGATGCGCGAGGCCAGCCAGTGGTTGTACTGGCTGTGTGCTGTGAACCCGTTTACCCATGCCGTGGAACTGGTGCGGTTTGCGCTTTATGAGCGGCTGAACCTGCTGGCGCTGGCGGTGTGCCTGGGGTTGACCGCCTTGTTTACCCTGCTGGCGATACTCACCTTCAACCCCCAGCATGCGGCGCTGCGCAAGCCACGCTGACGGGCCGCACAATCCATTGGCTGAGCGAGGCGCCTGTGGGAGCGGGTTTACCCGCGAAGAAGGCGACGCGGTGTATGGCACCGGCTGCGCCGGTGTTCGCGGGTGAACCCGCTCCCACAGGGACTGCTCCAGCATGAAAAAAGTTAGCAAATCGGGAATATCGTCGGTCCGCCATTTACTACTTTAGTACTGCCTTTGCTGTCTAATCGTCGCATTCACAACGCACCGCCACTGACATGTAATGGGCCTATAACAAAAAGGACAAAACCATGCCACGTGCCCTGCGCCCTTTGTTGGCTGCCCTTTCGCTGAGCCTGTCGCTGAGCGTCGCCCACGCCGACACCACGCCGCTGTTCTCCGCCGAAGGCTACCGCGCCACCCTCTATCGCAGCCCGACCCCGCAACAGGTCGAAGGTGGCCAGGTCATCGACACCGCCACGCTGCAACGCCTGCTGGCCCAGACGCCCAGGCCGGTGCTGGTTGACGTCTACCGCCGGCAATGGCTGCAAGGCCGCTTCATCGAAGACGAACCACACAGCAACCTGCCCGGCAGCGTGTGGCTGGCCAACACCGGCGACGGCGAACTGAGCCCGGCCTGGCAGGACTACTTCGTGCGTAACCTGCAAAAAGCCACTGCCGGGCACCCGGAGCAACCGCTGGTCTTCTACTGCCGCTCCGATTGCTGGCTAAGCTGGAACGCGGTAAAACGCGCAAAAGCCCTGGGCTATGACAACCTGTACTGGTACCGCGACGGCGTGGATGCCTGGCAGCAGGCCAACCTGCCGCTGCAGCCGGCGCAGCCCGTGCCCTTCCCCTGAAACACTTGCCTGCGAACGCGTGCCCATCCAATAAAAACAAGGTGAAAAGGCCATGTACAAAATTCTGATTGCCGACGATCACCCCCTGTTTCGCGAAGCCATCCACAACGTCATCAGCGATGGTTTTCAAGGCAGCGAGGTCATGGAGACGGCCGACCTGGACAGCGCCCTGGCATTGACCCAGGCGCACGATGACCTCGACCTGATCCTGCTTGACCTGAACATGCCCGGCATGCACGGCCTCAATGGCCTGATCACCCTGCGCAACGAGGCGCCGACCACGCCGGTAGTGATCGTTTCGGCCGAGCAGGAAAAGCAGATCGTGTTGCAGGCCATCACCTACGGTGCCGTGGGCTTCATCACCAAGTCCTCGCCACGCTCACAGATGATCGAAGCGATCGAGCAGATCCTCAATGGCAATGTCTACCTGCCACCCGACATCATCCGAGCGCAAAAAAGCAGCACCAGCCGGCGCCACAACGATACCCCGAGCTTCCCGCCGGAAATGCTCCAGGCGCTGACCCGCAAGCAGCTGCTGGTGCTTGAGCGCATGACCAAGGGCGAATCGAACAAGCAGATCGCCTACACGCTGGATATCGCCGAAACCACGGTCAAGGCGCATGTTTCGGCTATCTTGCGTAAGCTCAATGTGCACAATCGGGTGCAGGCGATCCTGAGTGCCGGCGATATTGATTTTGCTGATTACTTGAGGCGTTGACCTGTAACGGCCTATTCGCGGGCTTGCCCGCTCCCACAGAAGCCTGCGAAAAGGCCAGCGGCTATGTCATGCCGCCGGCCAACAAGTGGCTCATGGCCGTCTTGAGCTTCATCGGCCGCACCGGTTTGTGCATCAGGGTATGGCCCAGCTCGCGGATCTGCTGCTTGAGGTCGTTACTGTAGTTGGCGGTGATCATCAGCGCCGGTAGCGGCTGAGCGCGGCGGGCATTGATCCGCGCCACGGCGTCGACACCGTTGCAGTCGTTGTCCAGGTGGTAGTCGGCGATCAACAGATCGGCCTCGGCGTGGTAATTGTCCACCTGGCGCGCCAGGTCTTCCTCCGACAGCGCCGTGACCACCTGGCAGCCCCAGCCCTCCAGCAGGGTGCGCATGCCGGCGCAGATGGCCGCATCGTTATCCAGCACCCACACCCGCGCCCCACGCAAGCGTTCGAGCATCGGCTCGCAGATCACCAGGCCTGGCTGGGCCTTGGGCGCGGTGGCGCTCAGCGGCACTTCGACGGCGAACACCGAGCCTTTGCCGAGCCATGAACGCACCCGGATCCGGTGGCCGAGGATGCCGGCGATCTTTTCCACGATCGCCAGGCCCAAACCCAACCCGCGGTCCTGGTCCGGGCGCTGGACATCACCGCGCTTGAACTCCTGGAACATTTCTTCAAGGTGCTCTTCGGCAATGCCGATACCGCTGTCCCACACTTCGATCCGCAGGCCGCCACGCTGGCGCCGACAACCCAACACAACGCGCCCGCTGTGGGTGTAGCGGATGGCATTGCTGAGCAGGTTGCGCAGGATCCGCGCCAGCAGCTGGATGTCACTGCGCACCACCGCAGAACAGCCCACAAAATGCAGTTCAAGCCCTTCGCTGCGCGCCACTTCGGCGTATTCGGCAGCCAGGTTGTCCATCAGTTCGCTGAGGGCGAACGGGGCGACATCGGCCTTGATCACCCCGGCATCGAGCTTGGATATATCCACCAGGGTGCCTAGCAGGTTCTCTACATCCTCCAGCGAGTTGCTCACATTTCGAACGAGGTGGGCACTGTCTTGCGGCTCACGGCGCTCGAGCAGCGCGCTGGTGAACAGCCGTGCCGCGTTCAGCGGTTGCAGCAGGTCGTGGCTGACCGCAGCGAGAAATTTGGTTTTCGACAGGTTGGCCTGTTCGGCCTCGCGCTTGGCCTCGCGCAGGCGCGACTCGGCCTGGCTGCGCTCCTCTATCTCACGCAGCAACTGGTCGTTGAGGCTGGTCAGTTCAGCGGTGCGTTCGCGCACCCGTTGCTCCAGGTGTTGATAGGCCTGGTGCAGCGCCTGGGCGGTATTGCGGCGCTCGGTAATGTCGCGGATCAACACGAAGATACCCACCACGTCGCCATTGGCCAGGCGGTTGGGTACGTAGGAGCGCAGCATGTAGCGCTCCTGGCCATTGATGTTGGTTTCGGCAAATTCGAAGGTGACGCTCTCCCCCGCCAAGGCACGCGCCACATAGGCTTGCAGGCGCTGGTAATGCTGCTCGCTGTGGGCCTCGCGCAGGCTCTGGCCCAGCATCACGCCGTGCGGCCAGCAATACCATTCTTCATAAACCTTGTTGGTGAATTCGTAGACCAGATCGGCATTCAGGTAAGCGATCAGCGCCGGGACATTGTCGGTAATCAGGCGAATCTGGTGTTGGTGGGCGGTCTCGGCCCGCTGTCGGGCTTCGCTCAGCAGACGGTTGACGGCCTTGAGCTCGGCCATTGCCTGGTTCAGGGCATCGGTGCGTTCACGCACCTGCTCGGCCAGCACCACCGAATGCTGGAACGCCGCATAGGGGTCGTTGCCCCGCGTTACCCCCGACTCGATGCGTTCAATCAACGCACCGTTGATCCGCTGCAACTTGTGGTTTTCGTGCTGCAGCCGGCTGAGCTCTGCTTGCAGTTCAGCGCCCGACAGGAGGCCGGTTGCGGGCAATGGCGACCCCGGTGAAGGTCTGGTTGATATGCATGCCATTGAACTGTTCTCCGTAGGTGTTGAAGCCGATCACCCGCTGCTCGCGCAAGAACGCACCCACCGGCTCCAGGCCGTGATGGGCTTCCAGCTCCAGACGCCGCAGAAAGCAATCACAACCGATGGTCAGCAGCGGCGGGCCGAGGCGCTGGTGCAAACCGTCGAACAGCTGGTGCAGGTTCGGCAACAGCGGGCCCGGGGCCATGGCGGTGAGCACGATGCCATTTTCCACTGCGCAGTAGAAACTCAGGCTCAGGTCCGGATGCACTTGCTGGATCGCCCGCACGTAGTACTGGTCATGAATGCGCACGGCCAGCGGATGGGCGGCGAAAACCCGGTAATCGAGCGCAGCCACCGGCACGCCGATGTGCCGGGCGTACTCCTCGGCAGCAGGCTCGGCATTCAGCTCGAAGACCCGACGCTGGGCGCTGTCGGCGCCGGTTACCACCAGTTTTTCCTGCCGTGGCAGGATGTGGTGCGTGGTGAACACTTCGAAATCGAGCCAGGTGTTGACCAGCACCACCACTGCGGCACCGTTGTGGAACGCGCCACCGAAATACACATGGGTACGGGTCAGGTAATTGTCGTCACCGGCCGAACCGCCAAAATGCGGGATGTCACCCAGTGCCGCGCTGAGCGCGGTGAGCACCATCTCCTCGCGGCTGGACAGGCCGTCGAGCAGGGTCAGGGCAAAGCTGTGGCCCTTGATCGGCGCCAGGGTGTTGCTGCGGCAGGTGCCGACCAGGCGCTCGACCATCTGCTGCGCGTCGATCAGGCTGAAGTGCTCCATCTCATCGATGAGCTCGGTGGCGATGGAAAAATGCCGGTGATCAAAGCCCACCGCCGTGACGCAATTGCGGCCGTAGCCCAGCGGCGTGATTTCGCCGGCACTGGTGCAACCGACCAGGCGGATACCGCCAAAGCCCTGCTCCAACGCTTCGCCCAAGACTTGCAAGTCGTATTCGGCGGAACAGAAGAACAGCACGAAACCCAGGTGCGGGTGCAGCAGCTGCCGCGCCAGGTCCTGGGCGGCCAGCCGTGCATCGGGGGCCTGTGACATGGCGCTGACCACACCGTCGTTTTGAGCCTGCTGCATCGTGGTCTCCGGCGCGGGTGGCTGAGGGGTCAGTGTACGAAGGTGAGCAAGGGGGACGAATGCTACTTGGGTAGTGGGTGGGCGGTTCCATGGGCGTAATGGCCCGCATCATTTAGGGCCGCCTTGCGGCCCATCGCCGGCAAGCCAGCTCCCACAGGTACGGTGCAGGTCTCAAGCTTTGCGGGGTCTCTGTGGGAGCTGGCTTGCCGGCGATGGGCTGCGCAGCAGCCCCAGGGATTCACCAGGTCAACACCGCACCCACCGCAAAGGTATCGGTGTCTTCGTTCTGCGCGCTGGTGTCATGCCCGTCGATGGAAAACTGGTTGTACTCGGCCACCAGCTTGAGGTTATCGTTTACATCATGGAACAGCGCCACGCCGCGGGTCTCGTAGTCCGCCCCGCTGCCCACCGCGCCATTACCATCGTCCTTGGTCTTGCCATAAGACAGCGCCACGCGGTTCTTGCCGAACTTGTACGAGCCCTGCAGCAGGTAGCCGTCACTGTCGACATTGCGCAAAACCGGTTCGCCCGCGTTGTTGGTGAAGAACGGGTTGATGCCCTTGGCCTGGAACCCCGAGCCGGTCAGCGACAGCCCGCCCATCTTGGCCTGCACGCCATAACCGACACCTTTGGAGGTAATCGACTCCACCGTCGAATCGGTATTGTCGGAAGTCTGGTAGCTGCCGTTGACCCAGCTGTAGATCTGCGCCCCGCCCAGGTCGAACTGGTAGGTGATCTCGCTTTCGGTGCGCGGGTTTTCCTGGTAGGCCTTGCCGGTCGGGCTGCTGTCGTTGGTGTCTACCGGGTCCATGATGCCCACCGCCACCCGCAGGCCGTCCATCACCGGCGTGCGGTAAGTGATCTGCGAGGTGGGGAACGGGTACGGGTAACCACTGCCGATGTTGCCGAACGACACCCCGCCGCCGTCCACCAGCCCCAGCGTGTCGCTGACCTGACCGTACCCTGCCAGCAGCTCGTCCAGCAGGATGTTGGAGCGGGCAAACAGCCCGAAGTCCTTGCCGATCAACACCTCGCCCCACGCGGGGTTGGCCACGGTGCCGTAGAACTGGCGCACGTCGATGGCGGTGTCGGTGCCGTTGGTTTCACTGTCGTTGATGGTTACCCAGAACGAGGCACGCGCGCCGAGCTTCAGGTGATCCACCTGCTTGCCCATGTTGAAGCCAAGGTAGTTGGGCAAGAAGCCCATTTTCACCCGCGACTGGCGGCGGTCGAACTGTTCGCCCTCACGGTCGACCTTGCTGTTGACGTAGAAGGCATTGATGTAACCGTCGGTGGAAAACGTTGTCTGGTCCTTGTCGTACAGCATGATCTCGGCCTCGGCGACGCCGCTCAGGCCCAGGGCAGAAAAGCTGGCGATGGCGGCTGCGAGGAAACGAGGCGGCAGGTGCTTATTGTTGTTGTGCATGGCGCGCTCCAAACGGGGACTGGATGTCGGAGGCGATTATCGGAAGTGGCCAAATGGCCAGATACGCTGCTTTGGGGCAGGCGGGCAGGTGCTTTGGGCTGGCGAATGCGATGTGAGGACTTGGTCGCGGTACCAGGTCGGGCCAGGAGGCAAGACTTAGGGTGTACGCATGAATAGCAGGCCGGTATCAGTACAACTGTACGAACTGGGGCCGCCTTGCGGCCCATCGCCGGCAAGCCAGCTCCCACAAGATCACCACCGGCCCTGAGACCTGTGCAGTACCTGTAGGAGCTGGCTTGCCGGCGATGGGCTGCGTAGCAGCCCCATTGATACCGATTGCGCTGACCACTGGCTTCAGGAAGCAAGCGCCTGCGAACGCTGGCGCACGGGCATCTCATAGCGGTGCGGTTGCTGCCAGGCCAGCCGTGCCTGCACGTCGACCGCCGCGTCCATCACCTTCTGTGCCCAGTTTTCGTCCTTCGGGCACACCACCACAACGCGAAAACCGTGGTCGACGCCTTCCAGCCGCACACCTTCGGAATCATCGACATGCAGGTCGATATCGAACGCCGAGGGCAACTTCGAGGGCGAATGCTCAAGGCCGTTCTGGGCCAGGATATGCTGGTGCCGGTCGCTGTTGACCACACCATCGACATGGATGCCATAAAGCATCAGCCAGCGCCGGATGTAGGCCGGGGTCCGCCCCGACGAGGTATAGATCCAGATGCTGCAGCCCTGGCGGCGCAGGTCGCGGATCAACGAGCGCGTGCCACTGCGCAGGGGCTCGCCCAACCAGCGATGGACAAAATTCGGCAGCTTGCTGTCTTCGGCGGCAGCGTGCTCGGGCAGGCAGGCGAGCGTGTCGTCGATATCGAACGAAATGCGTACCTGGCCACGCTTGAACTTGCGTTCAAGGGCTTGGCGCCCGCGTGCGAACATGGAGTAACGTTGCATCAGCGGCGCCCCTCGCAGGCAGGCACGGGCGTGCCGTTCAGGAAGAACTTGCCGGGCGCAGGCGCCTTCTCTTCAAGGAAAGCCGCGTACTTTTTCTTGATCTTGGGTAGTTCGTACAAAGCCTTTACACCGTGTTTAGCGGAGTTGCGTATGACCGAGGACGGGTTGAAGTAACCCTCGGCGTTGTCCAGCGACAGCACGAAAGGCGGCAACCCGGCACGCATCAGCAGGTAGCTGACGATGAGCGAACCTGTGCGGTTGTTGCCTTCGATGAACAACTGCGGCTTGCTGAGGATTCGTACATAAACACCGGCTGCCCGCTTCCAGACCGAATCGCTGCGGTACGAGCAGTACCAGTTGTACAAGTCCTTGATGCCACCTTCGACGTTATTGAAAAAGTGCGCCTCGGTTGCGGCGAGGTGCGGGGCATATTCCAGGCGACGGGCCGGGTCGCTGCCGCACAGCACGGTGGCATTGATTTCCAGCATCAGGTTCAGCTGTTGCAGGTCGAAGAGGTCGATACCGCGAGCGACATAGTCGTCAATCAGGGCGTAGCCTTCAAGCACGTTCAGCAGCACCTCGTCGGTAAACGGGTCCCGCGGCTCGGTGAAATGCCGGCTGAGTTCGGCAAAGCGGCCCTGCACCTCGCGCAGTGCGCGCTCTACCGCTGAAAGATCAAGACGACGCGTTGCTCGCATTGGAAATCCCGGGTAACACTTTAACGGAAGGTAACGCGGCCGGGTGCTGCAACCTCCCTGGCTGCAACACCCGGCCACCTTGGGCGTGCCTGACTCAGCTGAACTTGCCGCTGATGTAGTCGCTGGTCAGTTGCTCGCGTGGGTTCTGGAAAATCTGCGCCGTAGGGCCCATCTCGACCAGGTAACCGGTGCGGCTGCCTTGGGAAATATCGACCGAGAAGAACGCCGTGGTGTCAGCCACACGAATCGCCTGTTGCATGTTGTGGGTCACCAGGGCGATGGTGTAGTCCTTCTTCAGCTCGACCATCAACTCTTCCACGCGACGGGTGGCAATAGGGTCGAGTGCCGAGCAAGGCTCGTCCAGCAGCAGCACTTCTGGCTCGGTGGCAATGGCGCGGGCAATGCACAGACGCTGCTGCTGGCCGCCGGACAGCGACAGGCCACTGACCTTGAGCTTGTCCTTCACTTCGTCCCACAGCGCGGCACCTTGCAAGGCGTGCTTGACGCGGTCACCCAGGTCGCCCTTGTAGCGGTTCAGGCGCAGGCCGAAGGCGACGTTGTCGAAGATGCTCATCGAGAACGGGTTGGGCTGCTGGAACACCATGCCGATGTAGCGGCGCACGACCACCGGGTCAACACCCTTGCCGTAGACATCCTGGCCCAGGAAGTGCACATGGCCTTCAAACCGGAAGCCCTTCACCAGGTCGTTCATGCGGTTGAGGCTACGCAGCACGGTACTCTTGCCGCAGCCCGACGGCCCGATGAAGCCGGTGATCTCGTTCTTCCTGATCGGCACATGGCTGTCACGCACGGCCATGAAATTGCCGTAGAAAATCTTGTCCAGCTTGCAGTCCATGACGATCGGGGTGGCTTCACTGACCATGGGAGCGGCTCTTTGCGCAGTGGATACGTTCAAGTGGGATGCTCCCTTTCTCAATACTTGGGCTTGCCGAAGACTCGGCTCAGAATGTTGATTACCAGCACGATCATTACCAGCACCAGCGAGGCCGCCCAGGCGAGCTCGAGCTGGTTGTCGAACGGCATGCCGGAGAAGTTGTAAATCAGTACGGCGAGCGAGGCCGTAGGGTTCATGACCGCCAGGCTGCCGTCATGGTAGATCCAGTAGTTGCTGAACAATGCGGTGAACAGCAGTGGCGCGGTTTCGCCAGCGGCGCGGGCCACGGCCAGCATGACGCCGGTGAGGATCGCCGGCAGGCCGGTGGGCAGGACAATCTTCCAGATCACCTGGGCACGGGTGCAGCCCATGCCGTAAGCGGCGTCTTTCATGATCTTGGGCACCATCTTCATCGACTCTTCAGCGGTCAGCACCACGATCGGCAGCATCAGTACTGCCAGGGCCACACCGCCAGCCGGCGCCGAGTAGGTACCGGTGGTCATCACCACCAGGGCGTAGGCAAACACCCCGGCCAGGATCGACGGCAGGCCGGTGAGCATCTTGGCGGCAAAGCGCGCGGCGTTGGCCAGCTTGCTGTCGGGGCCGAGTTCGGCCAGGAACACTGCTGCCAGGATACCGACCGGTACCGCGATGGCGGCGGCAATGCCGACCATGACGAAGGTACCGGCCATGGCGTTACCAAAACCGCCACCCATCTCGAAGCCGGTCGGCGGCAGCTCGGTGAACACTTCCAGACTCAGGCGTGCACCGCCGCGGGTGATCAGCATGTACAGCACGGAAATCAGCGGCACGCTGGCCACCAGCGCCGCGAGCCATGCCAGGGTAGTCAAAAGCACGCTGCGCAGGGCACGGCCTTCCAGCTTGCGTTGCAGGCTGGGCAATGCGGCTACAGGGGTCGTCAAGTCAGTCATTGTTTGTTACCACGCTGGGCGTAGAGCATGATCATCGAGCCGAGCACGTTCACCAGCAGAGTGATGAACATCAGGACCAGTGCCGCGTACATCAGCACTTCGACCTCGTTGGGGCCGGCTTCCGGGAAGTTCAGCGCCAGCAGCGCCGCCAGGGTGTTGGCCGGGGCGAACAAGGAAAGGGAAATGGTGTTGGCGTTGCCGACCAGCATGGCCAGTGCCATGGTTTCACCGAGCGCGCGGCCCAGGCCCAGCACCAGCGAACCAAAGATGCCAGTAGCAGCCGATGGCACCATCACCTTGAGGATGGCTTCCCAGTGGGTAGTACCCATGCCGTAGGCAGCCTGCTTGGTTTTCATCGGTACGCTGGTCAGCGCATCCTGGGAAACGGCAGCGATGGTCGGCAGGATCATGATCGCCAGTACCAGCGCAGCAGGCAGCAGGCCGGGCCCGCTCAGGGAGGTGCCGAAAAACGGGATCCAGCCCAGCTCGCTGTTCAACCATGCGGTCAGCGGGCGAATTGCCGGGATGACCACGTAGATGCCCCACAGGCCGTAGACCACGCTGGGGATGGCGGCGAGCAGTTCGACGATGGTGCGGAACACTGCGGCGAGCTTGGCCGGAAGGAAATCCTGAGTGAGGAAAATGGCCATGCTGACGCCGAAGAAACCGGCGATCAACAGGGCGATGAAGGCACTGTAAAGCGTGCCCCAGATCGCTGGCAGAATACCGTACTTGCCTTGGTTGACGTCCCAGACGCTGCCGAACAGCACGTCAAAGCCGTGCTTTTCGATGCCGGGCAGTGCCTTGCGGCCCACTTCGTAGACCAGCGCGAAGACCAGCGCCAGTACCAGCACCACACCAATGCGTGCAAGCGCACGGAAGGTGCGATCTACCAGGAAGTCTTTCGCAGACGGTGGCTGGCACGCGGAATCGGGGTTATCCGGTATGGCAAAGGGTGTGTTCATGGGCAAGTTCCGGGACTAGGGACAAACACCCCCGGCATGGCTTCATGCCGATACCGGGAGCGCCTGGGTATTACTGGATGTTGGCAGACGCTTTACGCACCTGGTCGACAACCGACGCAGGCAGCGGGATGTAACCCATCGAGTCGGCAATGGTCTGGCCTTTGGTCAGGCTGTACTCGACCATTTCACGCATGGCCTTGGCTTTTGCCGGGTTGCCGTTGTCCTTGCGGAAGATCATCCAGGTGTAGGAAGTGATCGGGTAGGACTTGGCACCGTCCGGGTCAGGCAGCCAGGCCACCAGGTTTTCCGGCATGTTTACCGCAGCCAGTGCTTCGGCACCGCTCTCTGCGTTTGGCACGACGTATTGGCCAGCCTTGTTCTGCAGTACGGCGAAGTCGACCTTGGCCAGCTTGGCGAAGCCGTATTCGATGTAGCCGATGGCGCCCGGGGTCTGGCGGACGGTGGCGGTTACGCCATCGTTCTTCGGCGACTTGATGAACTTGTCGGTGGCCGGCCAGTTGACGGTGTTGCCCTCACCCAGCCCTTGCTTGAAGTCAGCGTTGATGGCCGACAGGTGCTTGGTGAAGACCGCAGTGGTACCGCTGGAGTCGGCACGCACGACCACGGTGATCGGGGTAGCTGGCAGTTTCAGCTCAGGGTTGGCCGCGGCGATTTGCGGGTCGTTCCACTGGGTGATCTTGCCCAGGAAGATGTTGGAGTACACCTCGCGCGGCAGCTTCAGCCCTTTAGGGTTGCCCGGCAGGTTGTAGGCCAGGACGATTTCACCGGCGGTCATTGGCAGCAACTGCACGCCTTCGCCAACCTTGGCAATGTCTGCTTCGCTCATGGCCGAGTCGCTGGCGGCGAAGTCGACGGTCTTGTTCAGGAAGTCCTGAACGCCCGCCCCGCTGCCCTTGGACTGGTAGTCAACGGTGACGCCAGCGGTGTTCTTGCTGAAGTCCTTGAACCAGGTCAGGTAGATCGGTGCAGGGAAGCTGGCGCCGGAACCTGTCAGGCGAACGTTTTCTGCAGCAAAGGCTGCCGAAGTGGCGCAAAGGGAGACCGCAACGGCGAGTGCAGCAGACTTCATCAGGCGTTTCATCAAAAAGTGCTCCTTGTGATGGCCGGCACACTTTGCATCAGCTGTGTTACAGCTTTGTGACTGTTGAGTGGCAGGCCGCACGGTAGAGCTTTTTGCCTGTGCCATGAGGCACAGACAAGCAGAAGCGCAAGGCCGAGCACATAGAGGCGAGTTACGAAGACAGGGGTTTGTCGAAAGAAGAGGCCGAAGCCCGCGCCTGGGCCACCGTCAACAAACAGTGAAGCGGTGCGTGAACAAGGTTGAGGGCGCGATGCCTGGCACCGGCGTAGCCGGTGCCATCAATAAAGATATCCCGTCACTTACCTGGGCTTCACCGAATCAGCCAATACCGACAATGCCCGCTTCATCGCCTTCCGGGCTGCGGTTGCGGCACGCGCACTCGAACTCGGCCTGGGCCCGTGTGGCAAAGTTGAGGCTCAACCGCACCTTTTCTTGCGTGTCGTAAAGGTCATAACCCTCCCCCAGTGCGGCCGGAAAGCCAAGGCGCCGCGGGTAAACCTCTCTGTTTATTGGCACTGCAGGAACCACAACGAAGCGCGTCTGCATGATCATCCCTCTTCGGCAGTGCTTAAGTATTAGTACTGCTATGTGAATGCATCAAGATGACTCATGCAATATTTTGGTTTAGTTACCTGTGCTCGCAGTAATGAGTGCGCAGAAACCCAACAGGCCGACAGCCCCGATTGCTCATGGCTGACGCCCCCCGGCAACGCCTCTGTTGACGAGATACAACAGCGGCCCCGCCGAAACGAATACAGCCGTCAGCAACAGGTAGGGCAGCAACGATATCCCCTTCCCGCCCCGCATACGGTTGTCCCTCACCATCCAGACGCAGGCCAGCCCCGCCATCAGGTACAGGTCAATGACCACCTGAGCAGTGTCTGGCCGCGACAGCAGCGTTAGCCCGAACGCCAGCAGCGACTGCTCGGCAATCAGCATCGTCCAGCCGGTATACAGCGTAAACAGCACCAGCAACGCCAGCGCGCAGATACGCAAGCCCATCGTCCTTTCCTCGGTAGGGTTTGCCGGCACAGTAGTGATAGGGTTGCCTGCGCTCAATGACCTGTGAGGTCATGGACGCTGCAATCAAGGACGATCAGGATCAAGGCATGAGTCATCATCTGTTCCATCGCAAAAGCCCTGCGCCGGATACATCGGCAGGTCAGCATCTGCGCCACTTGCGCCAGCAGGCCGGGCTCAGCCAGCTGGCGCTTTCGCTATTGGCTGGCGTATCGCAGCGCCACCTGAGCTGCCTGGAAACCGGGCGCGCCAAGGCCAGCCCTGGCACCTTGCATGCCCTGCTTTCGGCCCTTGGCGCGCCACTGGAGCACTGCAACGAAGTGTTCATTGCCGCCGGGTACGCGCCCCGCTACGCGGCCTCGCCGCTCGACGCGCCTGAACTGGCATTGGTGCATACCGCCATCGAACACATCCTGCAGGCGAACAACCCTGCACCTGCAATCGTCATCGACAGCAACTGGCAGGTCATCGCTGCCAATGCCAGTACCGGCCTGCTGTTGGCGATGGTGGGTGTTGCGGCGCAGGCGGCGCCTGGCCTTAACCTTCTGGATACGCTGCTGCGCCCTGGCGGCCTGGGCGATCATCTGGCCAATGCGCAGGAAATTCGTGCCGTTGCCTGGCAACGTGCATCCAGGGAGGCAGTGGGCAACCCGACGCTGGCAGAGCACTTGCGCAATCTTCCAACCCCGGCCAACCCAGAGCAGGCGGCAGGTATCGCGCCCGTGTTGCTGACCCGCGTGAGCACCCCCTATGGCGAGCTCAGGTTCCTGTCGACCTTCACCACCTTCGGCATGCCGCTGGATATCACCGTGGAATCACTGCGGATCGAGCACCTGATCCCCGCCGACCCACAAACCCGGCAGAGGATGCAGGCGGCGTTTGATCAATGGTCGGCGGTTACAGCGTGAACGACAGCGCCTGGCCAAGGAACCTGGCGCTAACCTGATGGCCTGTTTCATTCAGGTCGAACGGCTGGCACATGGCCCCCGTGGTCACGACATCACCTGCCTTCAAGGTCTGGCCACGTTCGGCAGCATGGGCATACAGGTGGGCCAGCGACACCAGCGGGTCGGTCGCAGCATCGCCAGACAAGCCGCGGGCGCGTAATTCGCCATCTACGTACACCTCGGTGGTCTCGGCCAGGTCTGCAAGCAAGGGTACGTTGATGCCTGCCCCGAGGCTGTTGCCCACGACCAACGCTTCAAAGCCCACGTTGTCCGCCACGAAGCTTGGCCAGCCGACGCTCTTGCGGTCGACGAAGCGTGAGCGCACCACCTCGAAAGTGACGCAGGTTGCGCGAATATCCTCGCTGGCCGGCACCCGTCCCGCTTGCGGGAGGATATCGCGGTCAAGCACGAAGGCAATCTCGCACTCGATGGTCACAGGTGTCACGGCCGGCAGCTCGATGTGTACACCACCAGCGTGGCAGCGCTTTGCTTCCAGTTGGCCGATCAGCGGCCGGGACAAATTGGCCGCACGCATGCCAGCAGGGCTGCCAACACCCAGCTTCCACCCGGCACGCTGGCCAGCGGCGGCGGCGAAGAACTGATCCTGGCTGTCATAGCCTTGTTTCAAGGTTTCGGGCCTGAGGCTGGCAGGCAGTTCCGTCAGCAGCTCACCGCTGCGCCAGTGTTGCAGCAACAAGGCCGCGGTGCGTTGGGGTACGAAGAGCGAACTGTTCATCAAGACCTCATGGAAATGGGCGATGCCGGGCAACAGATGCTAGGGCCTGGAATTGATAAGGATAAATATATTGTCATGATGCCTGGCATCACAAACCGTTATGAAACGACTTCTGGAAGCTGATGCGATCCTTGTGGGAGCGGCCTTGTGTCGCGATTGGGCCGCAACGCGGCCCCACCGGTCTCGACGGTCCTGCAAGGATCCTGGGACCGCTCTGCGGCCCAATCGCGACAC